>CAYOAD010000006.1:0-42049 GCA_964401845.1 uncultured Rhodospirillaceae bacterium
GGGCGCCACGATCTTACCGGTCTGTCCAACCTGGAAGTCGTTGGGCACGAAGCCTGCGTCCACCGCAGCGCGGCTGGCGCCGACGGCGGCGCCGAGCTTGTCGGCAATGCGTTCCAGCATGGGGAAGTTGTCGCCCGACTGCATGCCGCGTCCGCCCGAAATAACGACGCGCGCCGAGGTCAGTTCGGGCCGTTCGGACTTCGACAGCTCCCGGCTGACGAAGCTTGAGATGCCGGGATCGCCGGCGGCGGAGACGGCATCCACCGCGCCCGCACCGCCTTCCGCTTCGGCCTTCTCGAAAGCCGTGCCGCGGACGGTGATGATTTTCTTCGCGTCACTACTTTGCACGGTCGCCATTGCATTACCGGCATAGATCGGGCGCACGAAGGTATCGGCCGAGACGACCTCGGTAATTTCCGAAATCTGTGCCACGTCCATCAGCGCGGCGACGCGCGGCATGATGTTCTTGGCGCTGGTGGTCGCCGGCGCCAGGACGGCGTCGTAGCCCTCGGCCAGACCGACGATAAGGTCGGCCATCGGTTCCGCCAACTGGTTTTCGTAAATCCCGTCGTCGGCCAGCAGGGCCTTGGCGACGCCGTCGACCTTGGCTGCGGCATCGGCGACGCCGGCGCAACCCGCGCCCGCCACCAAGACATGAATGTCGCCACCCAGCGCCTTGGCGGCGGTGACGGTGTTTAACGTCGCATCCTTGAGATCGGCGTTATCGTGTTCGGCAATGACGAGTACGGTCATCAGATTACCCCTGCTTCGTTACGCAACTTGTCGATCAGTTGGGCGACGTCTTCCACCACGACACCGGCGGCCCGGCTCGGCGGGTCTTCGACTTTCAATGTCGTGAGGCGCGGGGCGATATCGGCGCCGAGGTCCTCGGGCGTCTTCTCGTCGATCGGCTTCTTCTTGGCCTTCATGATGTTCGGCAGACTGGCGTAGCGCGGTTCGTTGAGGCGCAAGTCCGTCGTCATGACGCAAGGCGAATTGAGCGACACCGTTTCCAAGCCGCCGTCAACCTCGCGCGTGACGGTCGCCTTGCCGTCGGCCAGTTCGAGGTTCGAGGCGAAGGTGCCCTGCGGCCAGCCCAAGAGGGCAGCCAGCATTTGTCCCGTCTGGTTGGAATCGTCGTCGATGGCTTGTTTGCCCAGGATCACCAGATCGGGGCTTTCCTCGTCGACCACGGCCTTCAGCAGCTTGGCGACGGCCAGGGGCTGCAGTTCGTCGTCGGTCTTGACCAGGATGCCACGGTCGGCGCCCATCGCCAGCGCCGTGCGGATGGTCTCCTGACACTGCTGCGGGCCCATCGATACGGCGACGATCTCCTCGACCGTGCCGGCCTCTTTCAGGCGGATGGCTTCCTCGACGGCGATTTCATCAAAAGGGTTCATCGACATCTTGACGTTTGCCGTCTCGACGCCCGTGTTGTCGGCCTTCACGCGGACCTTGACGTTGTAGTCAATAACCCGCTTGACCGCGACCAGTACCTTCATTCGTCTCTAACTCCAAAGGCCAAAAGAACCCCTGTCGTGGCGGGCTAGTCTCGGTGGAACAGGCTGTCACGAGGGGTTATACGCCGGGGGGTCCGGCTGCTTATTTCGCAGTGCAGCATATTGCCGGGTCCGGGGGCTGTCAATGAGCGCGAATCGGCCCTGAATTGACGGCATTAAAAGGGCCTTGAGATGGCGGGTGGTTATTCCCAAATTGCCGTGTAGAGTAAGGTTTGCGGTAATTATTGCGCCGGGCAGGGCGAACAATGGCGGATGCGAAAATCGAACGGCGGCTGGCGGCCATTTTGGCGGCCGACGTGGCCGATTATTCCAGGCACATGGGCGCGGACGAAGATTCCACCATGGACCAATGGTGGATGCACCGCCGCAACGTGATCGATCCCCAGGTGGTTGAATTCCGTGGCCGCATCGTCAAACACACCGGCGACGGTTTCCTCGCCGAATTCGCCTCCGCCATGGATGCGGTGAACTGCGCACTGGCCATGCAGGCGGGCATCGCGGAAGGAGCCGCGCAGGTGGCGGCGGACAAGCGCATCGGATTCCGCATGGGGGTCAACCTCGGCGACATCATGTCGGACGACGAGGACATATACGGCGACGGCGTCAACATTGCCGCCCGCATTGAAGCGCTGGCCGATCCTGGCAGTGTCTACATTTCCGGATCGGTCTACGAGCAGATTCGTTCCAAGCCCGCGTTCGCCTGCACTGCGAAAGGCGAGCACGAACTCAAGAACATCGCCGAGCCCGTCCGCGTTTTTCAGGTCCTGCCGGCGGGAGGAGATTCCGTCGAAGCTGCCGAAGTTCCGGAGGAGCCCGCCCCCGCTACGCCGGATGAGGACAATCCCTCGCTCGCCGTTCTGCCGTTCGACAACATGTCGGGCGATCCGGAGCAGGAATATTTTGCCGACGGCATGACCGAAGATCTCATCACCGATCTTTCGAAAATCTCAGGTTTACTAGTGATCGCGCGAAATTCGGTGTTCACCTACAAGGGCCAGTCGGTCAACGTCCCAGACGTCTGCCGCGAGTTGGGTGTGCGCTGGGCCCTCGAGGGCAGCGTGCGCAAAGCCGGCAACCGCATTCGCGTCAACGCCCAGCTGATCGACGGCGGCACGGGCGGTCACCTCTGGGCCGAGCGGTTCGACCGTGACCTCGACGACATCTTCGCCGTGCAGGATGAGGTGACGGCGGAAATCGTCGATGCCCTGAAACTGAAAGTCTCGCGTGAGGATATCGCGGCGGCCGTCGCCAGGCCGACGACGGACATGGGGGTCTACGACGCCTTCCTGCGGGCGCGGGAGAAGATGTGGCACTCGTCGCCGCAGAGCATCAAGGAATCGGCCGCCATGCTGGAGGCGCTGATCGATGAAAACCCCGATTTCGCACCTGCCCTCGGCTGTCACGCAATCACGCAGCTGAGCCTCTTCACCAACCAGTGGTCCGATGACAAATCCCTCGCCTGGGACAATGCGGTTTCCAGCGCCGATCGCGCTTACGCCGTCGATCCGGGGGACATCAACGCGCTTCTTGCACTGGGTATCCTGCGCATGTTCCAGCGTCGCCCCGACGATGCGCGCGAATTCGGGTGGAAGCTGATAAACAAGGAGCCCAACAACCCCGCCGGCCTATCGCTGCTGGCCAATATCGATCATCACGTAGGAAGTTTCGCGCAGGCGGTTGAGGGTGCCGAAGCGGCCATCCGGGTCGATCCATATGGCCCCGACATCATCCTGCAGGTGCTCGGCCAGGCCGCATTCATGATGGGCGACTTCGACAAAGCCGAAAGGGTGTTGAAGCAGCGCATTGAGCGCAATCCGGCAACCGATACCAGCCATCTTTATTTGGCGTCGATGTACGGCCACCAGGGCCGGAATACAGAGGCTCAGGCGGAATGGGCGGAAATATTCCGCGTCAATCCCGGCTACTCGTTGGCCGAGCGCATCGCCACCTGGCCTTACATGGACGATATCGTGCCGAAGTATATCGTTGCAGGCCTTGAGAAGGCCGGCATCGATCACCAGATACCCTCTTGAGCGGACCGCCAATCTGTTAGACTGACGGCCATGCGGGCAGGGACACCATGAGCGAAACGACAATTGAGCGCAGGCTGGCCGCTGTGCTGGCGGCCGACGTAGCGGATTATTCCCGCCATATGGGGACGGACGAGGAATCCACCATGGACCAGTGGTGGACACACCGACGCAACGTGATCGATCCGCTTGTGGTGCAGCACCGGGGCCGCATCGTCAAGCATACCGGTGACGGCTTCCTCGCCGAGTTCGCCAGCGCCATGGATGCCGTGAGCTGTGCGCTGGCCATGCAGGCCGGCATCACGGAGGGGGGGCCGAAGTCCCGGAGGACAAGCGCATCGGCTTCCGCATGGGCGTCAATCTCGGCGACATCATGTCGGACGATGAGGACATTTACGGCGACGGCGTCAACATCGCCGCCCGGATCGAAGCTTTGGCCGATCCCGGCAGCGTTTATATCTCGGGCTCGGTCCACGAACAGATTCGCTCCAAGCCTGCCTTCGAATGCGAGCCGAAGGGCGAGCACGAGCTCAAGAACATCGCCGAACCCGTACGGGTTTTTTTGGTGCGGAAAACGGACGACGGGATCACGGCTGCGCCGGTGGTCGCTGCCGTCGAGGTTCTGCCGCCGGAAGATGATAGCAAGCCATCCATCGCCGTGCTGCCGTTCGACAATATGTCGGGCGATCCGGAGCAGGAGTATTTCGCCGACGGCATCACCGAGGATCTGATTACTGATCTATCGAAATTCTCCGGCCTGCTGGTGATCGCGCGCAACTCGGTTTTCACCTACAAGGGTCAGGCCGTCAATGTGCCGGACGTCTGCCGGGAACTGGGCGTGCGCTGGGCCCTGGAGGGCAGCGTGCGCAAAGCCGGAAACCGGGTGCGGGTCAACGCCCAGCTCATCGACGGCGAGACCGGCGGACATCTCTGGGCCGACCGCTTCGACCGTGACCTCGACGATATTTTCGCGGTGCAGGACGAGGTGACGGCGGAGATCATCTCGGCGCTCAAGCTCAAGATCACCGCCGATGAACAGAATCGCATGGGCCACCGGCCGACGGACAACGTGGCGGCCTACGATATGCTGCTGCGGGCCCGCGATCTCATCATGCAGGCGACGGTGGAATCCACCCGGGAAGCCCGTGAATTGATCGCCAAAGGATTGGAGGACGATCCCGACTACGCCACGGCCATGGGCGGCATGGCGATGAGCTATATCACCGAGTACGCCAACCAGTTCGGCGACGACCACAACGTCGCCATCGACCGAGCGGAGTACTGGGCCGACAAGGCCTGCAAATGCAATTCGGAAGACCCGATGGCGATGATGGCCAAGGGCGTGTGTTGTATCTGGCGCAACCGCCTTGACGAAGCGCGTGAAATCGCCGAGCGCATTCTTCACGTCCATCCAAATTCGATGGATGCCCGCCGCATGATCGGCAATATCGAGAATTATGCCGGCAATCCTGCACGCGCGATCGAAATGCTGCTCGATTCCATGCGGCTCGATCCTCATTTTCCCGATCTCAACCTGCATATCCTCGGCCAGGCCTATTTTGCCCTGGAACGCGACGAGGAAGCGGCCGACGCCTTCCGTCAGCGCATCGAACGCAATCCCCATACGGATTCGAGTCACGTGTTTTTGGCCGGAGCTTACGGCCACATGGGCCGAGCAGAGGAGGCCAAGGAAGAGTGGGCGAAAACCTTCAAAGTCACGCCGAAATATTCGCTGTCCGACCGTGCGGGCCGCTGGCCGTACAAAACGCATGACGTGGCAAACCGTCTCTATGACGGCCTAGAGAAGGCCGGTATCGATGCGGGCCCACGGCCCTGGGACGACTGATGGCCGTTTCAGAGGAATACATCGACCATCTAAAGGACGTGCTGAGCCCGTTGGGTCCCATCGGTGCTCGGCGCATGATGGGCGGGGTGATGCTGCATGTCGACGGCCTGACGATTGGGCTGGTGGCCAACGACGTTTTCTACATGAAGGTCGGCGACAACAACCGCCAGCTGTTCGAGGAGGCGGGGTCCGGTCCCTTTACCTACATGCGGGGGAATAAGCAGTTCGCCCTGAAATCGCATTGGCGGGCACCAGAGCACCTGATGGACGATCCGCACGAAATGCTAAACTGGGCGCGCGGCTCGCTCGATGCCGCCGTCGCGGCGGACAAGGCAAAGCCTAAGAAGAAGTCCAAGAAAAAGCCGAAAAAGAAGTAATCGCTATCGGTTTGCGCCGGGCCGCCAAAGAACGTCCGACTTGCCGTTGTCGTTCAGTACCCGGCTCATAACGAAGAAATGGTCGGACACCCGGTTCATGTATTTGAGCGCCAGGGGATTGACGGGCTCATCCTCCATTAACGCCGTGATCAACCGTTCCGCCCGGCGCGACACCGTCCGCGCAAGGTGCAGGTAGGCAGCGGCTGCCGATCCGCCGGGCAGGACGAAAGACGTGAGATCTTCCAGGTTTTCGTTCATCCGGTCGATTTCGGTCTCCAACCGGTCGATTTGCGCCTGGGTCGCACGTAGCGCGCCGGAATCCTCTGAAAAATCCTCACCCGGCGTCGCCAGATCGGCGCCGACATCGAACAAATCGTCCTGAATGCGATTGAGCATGGCGTCGGCTTCGGCCTCGCCCGAGGTATGCAGCCGCGCCAGGCCGACGCAGGCGTTTGCCTCGTCCACAGTGCCATAGGCTTCGACCCTCAGACTATGCTTCTTGACGCGGTCGCCGCCGCCCAGCGAGGTTTCGCCGGCGTCGCCGCCACGGGTGTAGATTTTCGTCAGTTTGACCATGTCGCTGGGTAGATAGGACTTCTTCACGGCCTCATCGCCGCGCCGAAGGCTCCCCGTTGAGGCCTGGATGATCCTGAGGGCGCGCATAATGTGGTTACCGTACTTTTTGTTGAAATCGCCACCCCGCATCATGCCGATGAGGCCGACCAGCAGAACGCCGGCGGTGCCGGCCAAGGCGATGACGACGAGGTATCCCAGAAACGACTGCATAAATGCTCCCCCGAGCCGGCTGGCCCGTTGGCGCATTTATACAGTGTGCTAATCAGAGTGCCTAGAGCGACCGGCGGCTGGGCGTATGACGGGGTAGGCGACAGGCGTTAGGAATCTAATGGGTCGTCTTGGAGGCGGCTGCGCCGCTGCTTTCCGGCCGGTCCGTGATCCTCGACAGATCGCGTTCGAAGCGGGCGATCAGTTCATCGATATCGCCGTGATGGCCGGGCGCCTTGTCGGCGTCTTGGGCGGCGCTCGTCTCGGTAACGTTTTGCAATTCCAGATGGCGTTTGTTCATTGGTCCCTGTCCCGTGATTTATTTCGTCCATCATGACACCACGGACCCGTAACCGGCTTGTGTCAGATCAAGCGATTTTTTGTAACGCGAATGTAACATTCAGCGTTTGAAATCCGCCCTTTCCTGGGGTCACTTCACCGTCAGGCAACTGCAGGGGGCGAGTTCGCTGACTTTGCGTGAGACGCTGCCCATCAGGAGGCCCTTGAGGCTGGAGAGGCCGCGGGAGCCCATGACGATCATGTCGACGCCGCGATCTGTCGCGTTCTCGAGGATGGTCGTGGCGGGATCGCCGTCGCCGAACGCGGTTTCGATATCGCTTGCGCCGGCCTCTTCGGCGTGCCGTTTGGCGTCGCGCATGATGCCTTCGGCGACGTATTTGTAGCGGATGTAGCTGGGCGGACCTTCGATGTGTTCCGCCTCGGCGTAGTGCTTGAGCGCTTCTGGAACCTCGGTGTCGGGGATGGCGTGAACCAGAACCAGTTTGGCGTCGAACTTGGCGGCAATTTCGGCGGCCATCTTCAGGGCCTTATCGGCGTTCTCGGAACCGTCGACGGGAACAAGTATGCTCTTAAACATGACCAGCCTCCCTATTTCCTGGGTCTAACTCAAACCTAGGAAGGGCCGCCGCGGTCAGGAATGCGGCATGTGGTCGCGGGAAATGGGCGCCGTCAGCGCACCGTGACGCAGGTACAGGGCGCGTGCTCCGCCACTTTGTGGGAAACGCTGCCCCGCAGCAAAGCATGAAGATCGGAGCGGCCGCGCGAGCCCATGACGATCATGTCTGCGTCCCGGTCGGCCGCTTCCTTCAGGATGGCGTCGGCGGGGTCACCATCGGCGTACACCGATTCGACCTTCGTGGCGCCCCGCGACCGCGCCTCCTCCTCGGCGGCGCGGATGATGCTCTCCGCAACCAAGCTGTAGCGCACGAAGTCGAGCGGTCCGTCCACGTGTTCGAGAGCCGCAAGTTGCGCCACGTCCCGGGAAACTTCCCGATCCGGTATGGCGTAGAGGAAAACGAGCTTGGCGTCGTGTTTAGTGCCTAGATCAGCAGCGATGTCGATGGCCTTGTCGGCATGGTCAGTGCCGTCGACGGGAACCAGGATGGTTTGCAACATGACTAATCTCCGGGCCGTTCCACTCCATTTTGACGTAGGAACGGACCAAGGGAAGATCAATGCACAGCCTTGTGATAGGCCGCGAGCAACATGTGAAACCGGGTTGCGGGGCTAGTTTGCGCCCTCAAGTAGCCGACGGGCGATGACTTGCGCTTGAATCTCGCCGGCGCCCTCGAAGATGTTGAGGATGCGGGCGTCGCAGAGCACCCGGCTGATCTCGAATTCCAGCGCGAAGCCGTTGCCGCCGTGGATCTGCAGGGCGTTGTCGGCGGTGCTCCAGGCGACGCGGGCGGCCAGCAGCTTGGCCATGCCGGCCTCCAGGTCGCAGCGGTGGTCGGCGTCCTTTTCGCGGGCCGAGAAGTAGGTGAGCTGGCGGGCGGCCATGATCTCGGCCGCGGCCCAGGCCAGCTTGCCGTGGACGCGCGGGAATTCGTAGATCGGTTTGCCGAACTGCACCCGGTCGCGGGCATAGCCCAGGCCGATCTCGAAGGCGTTCTGCGCCACGCCCAGGGCGCGCGCGGCGGTCTGGATGCGGGCCGATTCGAAGGTCGCCATGAGCTGCTTGAAGCCGTTGCCTTCCTGCTCACCCAGCAGGTTGCCGGCGGGAATCTGGAAGCCGTCAAACGAGAGCTCGTATTCGCGCATGCCGCGGTAGCCGAGAACCTCGATTTCCGAGCCCGTCATGCCGTCGGTGGGGAAGGGGTCGGCTTCCGTGCCGCGCTGTTTTTCAGCCAGGAACATGGAGAGGCCGCGATATCCCTTGTCCTGGTCGTTTGTGCGGACCAGCATCGTCATGACGTCGGAGCGTGCGGCGTGAGTGATCCAGGTCTTGGCGCCGGTGACGGTGTAGGTATCGCCGTCTTTCGTCGCGCGGGTGCGAAGGGAACCCAGGTCGGAGCCCGTGTTGGGTTCGGTAAATACAGCGGTGGGGAGGATTTCGCCCGAGGCGATCTTGGGCAGCCAGTGGTTCTTCTGCTCGTCGGTGCCGCCGAGACGTACCAGTTCGGCGGCGATCTCCGAGCGCGTGCCGAGCGAGCCGACGCCGATGTATCCGCGCGATAGCTCCTCGGAGACGACGCACATGGCCGTCTTGCCCATCTCCAGGCCGCCGAATTCCTCCGGTACCGTCAACCCAAAGACCCCCATTTCGGCCATGTGCTCAATGACCTCCAGAGGGATTAGTTCGTTCTTGAGGTGCCATTCGTGGGCGTTGGGCGCAACCTCCTCGTCGGAGAAGCGGCGGAACTGATCGCGCACCATGCCGAGCGTCTCATCGAGGCCCAGCGCGCCGAAGTGGCCCGAATCGGCGCCTTCCGAGATCAGTTCGGCCAGGCGCAGGCGCGCCGCCGGCGTGTTGCCCCGGCTGGTCAGGGTATGAACCTGTTTGCGGTAATCCTTGTAGGCCTGATGCGGTACGCCCATGGCCGAGGGACGGACGATTTCCGACTGCCACATGGGAATGCCGTAGCCGAGCTGGGCGAGGTATTCGCCGAACACCATTTGGACAATCAGCTGTTCCATCTCGCCGTACTCGCCATCGGCGTCCAGCGCGTCGGCCCAGTTGAGCAACTGCCGCAGCGTCTCCACATAAGTCGCCGCCCAGGCCAGGCCGTGGGCGGCATACTGGTCGCGTTCCAGCGCCTTGCCGTCAACCCGGCCATCGGCGGTAACCTTGGCCGTCACCGCTTGCTTCGCCGCCATCAAGAATGCATCCGCCGCCGTCAGGCCGTCACGACAACGTCCGCTCAAGTTTTCCAAAATTATACTGTCAGTCATGTCATGCCTTGGATTGGGGGGCAATCGGCGGCAATCGATCGTCGACCGATTGCCGCCTACCAAGCCGTTGAATTCAAGTTATCCGGTCGAGGCGTCAGGCCGCGTCGTTGCTGTCTTCCCAGGCCTCGCGGCAGTCCTCGACGGTGCGCAGACCCGGCACCTTGGCGGAGACCAGCACTGCCATGTTGCCGGGTTTGTGTTCGTTGTTCCACATCTTGGTGTGGGCGCGCGGGATGTCCTCCCAGGTGAACACTTCCGACATGCAGGGATCGATGCGGCGTTCGATCACCAGCTTGTTGGCCTGGGCCGCCTGCTTGAGGTTGGCGAAGTGGCTGCCCTGGATGCGTTTCTGGCGCATCCAGACGAAGCGCGCATCGAACGTGAGGTTGTAGCCCGTGGTGCCGGCGCAGAAGACGACCATGCCGCCTCGCTTGACGACGAAGCAGGACACCGGGAAGGTTTGTTCGCCGGGATGTTCAAAGACGAAATCGACATCGACGCCCTTGCCGGTGATGTCCCAGATTGCTTTGCCGAAAGGCCGGCACTTCTTCATGTATTCCTTGTAGCCCTCGGCATCCTCGACGGGCGGCAACTGGCCCCAGCAATCATAGTCCTTGCGGTTGACGACGCCCTTGGCGCCCAACGACAGCACGAACTCGCGCTTGTCCTCTTCCGAGATCACGCCGATGGCGTTGGCGCCGGCTGTCGCGATCAACTGGATGGCCATCGAGCCCAAACCGCCCGAAGCGCCCCATACCAGAACGTTGTGACCCGGGCGCAGGATGTGCGGGCGGTGGCCGAATAGCATGCGGTAGGCGGTGGCGAGCGTCAGCGTGTAGCAGGCGCTTTCTTCCCAGGTCAGGTGGCGCGGGCGGTCCATGATCTGCTGGGCCTGCACATTGGTGAACTGGGCGAAGCTGCCGTCCGGGGTCTCGTAGCCCCAGATGCGCTGGCTGGGCGAGAACATGGGATCGCCGCCGTTGCACTCTTCGTCGTCGCCGTCATCCTGGTTGCAGTGTACGACAACCTCGTCGCCCACCTTCCAGCGCGTCACCTTGGAGCCGACCTTCCAGACGATGCCCGACGCATCGGAACCGGCGATATGGAAATCCGCCTTGTGCGCGTCGAAAGGAGATATCGGAATGCCTAGGCTGGCCCAGACGCCGTTGTAGTTGACGCCGGCGGCCATGACGAAAACCAAAACCTCGTGGGAATCGATTTCCGGTGTGTCGACGACCTCGACTTGCATCGCTTCTTCCGGGGGGCCGTGGCGTTCGCGGCGGATCGCCCAGGCGTACATGTTTTTCGGCACGTGGCCGAGCGGGGGGATTTCTCCGACCTCGTAAAGATCCTTGATCTCGCCCTCAAGGGGCTCCTGACTCTCATCCTGCTGGAGGGCGGCGGCGGTCGCCTGGGGCATAGTGCGTCTCCGGTTGACTGATCTTGCCGGACAATGACCAAATTGTCCGGATGGGGGGAAATGTTGCAGCGCAACAAAGACGCTATTATGTTGTTTCCCATCGCTGCTGCAAGCGGATTCATGCTGCATCGCCGCAATATTGTTTCAAAGTGTGCCCAGGACCCCCCGAAATGACTGATCGCAAACAAGAATCTCCCAAGCCCGCCGCCAAAATTCCCTGGCTGGTGAGGACCTATTCGGGTCATTCTTCGGCCAAGGCGTCGAACGAACTGTACCGCACCAACCTGGCGCGCGGGCAGACCGGCCTCTCGGTCGCCTTCGATCTGCCGACCCAGACGGGCTACGACAGCGACCACGAACTGGCCCGCGGCGAGGTCGGCAAGGTCGGCGTGCCGGTGGCGCACCTCGGCGATATGCGGACGCTGTTCGACGGCATCCCGCTCGACAAGATGAACACCTCGATGACGATCAACGCCACGGCGCCCTGGGTACTGGCGATGTACGTGGCGCTGGCCGATGAACAGGGCGCGGCGCGCGGCGACCTTTCCGGTACGGTGCAGAACGATATCGTCAAGGAATACCTCAGCCGCGGTACATACGTCTTTCCGCCCCAACCCTCCATGCGGCTGATCGGCGACGTCATCACTTGGACCTACGACGAGGTGCCGCGCTGGAACCCGACCAACGTCTGCTCCTACCATCTGCAGGAGGCAGGCGCCACGCCGGGCCAGGAACTGGCCTATGCCCTCTCGACGGCCCAGGCGGTACTGGATCTCGTCAAGGCCGGCGGCCAGGTGCCCGACGCCGACTTTGCCCGTGTGGTGGGCCGCATCAGCTTCTTCGTCAATGCCGGCATCCGCTTCATCACCGAGCTTTGCAAGATGCGGGCGTTTACCGAGCTTTGGGACGAGATCTGCTTTGAGCGCTACGGCGTCGAGGAAGAAAAGTTCCGCCGCTTCCGCTATGGCGTGCAGGTGAACTCGCTGGGCCTGACGGAGCAGCAGCCGGAAAACAACGTCTATCGCATCCTGCTGGAGATGCTGGCCGTCGTGCTGTCGAAAAACGCCCGCGCCCGCGCCGTGCAGCTGCCGGCCTGGAACGAGGCTTTGGGCCTGCCGCGGCCCTGGGACCAGCAGTGGAGCCTCCGGCTGCAGCAGATCGTGGCGCTGGAAACCGATCTTCTGGAATACGGCGACATCTTCGCCGGTTCGCCCGAGATCGAGGCCAAGACGGACGCCTTGAAAGCCGAAGCGCGGGAGGAGATGAAGGCCATTGATGCGCTCGGCGGCGCCGTTGCGGCGGTCGAGATGGGCTACATGAAGGAACAGCTTGTCGCCTCCAACGCCCGGCGCATCGCCGCCATCGAAAGCGGCGAACAGACCGTGGTCGGCGTCAACGCTTACACCGAAAGCGCGGAATCGCCGCTGGTCGGCTCCGACGACGGCGGCTTCCTCAAGGTGGACGAGAATGCCGAGAAAGATCAGATAGAGCGGCTCGTCGCCTGGCGCGAGAGCCGCGACCAGGCGGCGGTGGATGCGGCGCTGGACGAACTGCGCTCGGCCCTGGCCGAGGACCGCAACGTCATGGAGCCCTCCATCAGTTGCGCCCGCGCCGGCGTGACGACCGGCGAGTGGTCCGATTGTCTGCGCCAGACCTTTGGCGAATATCGCGCCCCCACCGGCGTTTCGGCAACAGCGGCGGCCAACGCGCCGGACGCGGCCTCGGACGAGGTGCGGGCGGAGGTCTCGGCGCTTTCTGGCAAGCTCGGCCGGCGGCTCAAGGTGCTGGTCGGCAAACCGGGCCTCGACGGCCATTCCAACGGCGCCGAACAGATCGCCGTCAAGGCCCGCGATTCGGGCATGGACGTGGTTTATTCGGGCATCCGCCTGACGCCCTCGGAGATCGTCGAAAGCGCCAGGTCGGAGGACGTTCACCTGATCGGCCTCTCCATCCTCTCGGGCTCCCACATCGCGCTTGTGGGTGAGGTGCTCGAGGGACTATCGGCAGCCGGCCTCGATCACATTCCCGTGGTGGTCGGCGGCATCATCCCCGACGACGACGCCGAGACCCTGCGCGCCCAGGGCGTCGCCCGCGTCTACACGCCCAAGGACTTCGAGCTCAACGCCATCATGAGCGACTTCGTCGCCCTGGCGTCGGAGCGCGACGCGGCGGCCTGAATCGGCTGCGAAATTCGCCCATTCCCTGTTGACGGGGCGGCGGGGCTGGCGTATACCCACAACCCCGCGCGAGAGTTAACTTTCGTGGCGGGATTGCTATGCATCCATTGGACTGAAAAATTAAGGGAATCCAAGTGGTTCAAGTATTCGTTCGCGAGAACAACGTCGACCAGGCCCTGCGCGCGCTGAAGAAGAAAATGCAGCGTGAAGGCATCTTCCGTGAGATGAAGATGCGCCGCGCTTATGAAAAGCCGTCGGAAAAGCGCGTGCGCAAGCGCGCCGAGGCTGTTCGTCGCGCCCGCAAGCTGGCTCGCAAGCGCGCCAAGTTCCAGTAGCGCCGACCGCGCGGACAATCACCGCGCCCGGCGCCGGCGATGCGACGCCGGAACGATTTGAGAACGCGCCGCCAAGTAATACAACTTTGGCGGCGTATTTTATTGGACAGCTCCGCAACCTTCCGGCAAGTTAAAGCGGTAAACCACATCCCGTAATGGCGGCCAAAACGTTGGCATAAATCGGGGGCCCCCGCCATGAACGTCGAAGCGATCGGCCTGAGCCGTGGGCAGTTGGTCGCGCTGCTGACCTCGCTGGTCGCGGTGGGCGCCATCGCGACCAACATGTACACCCCGACGCTGCCGGCCATAACCGTGGATTTCGGCACAACCTCGGCGACGGCCCAATTGACCTTGACGTCGTATTTCGCGGGCATCGCCTTCACCCAGCTTTTTTATGGCCCGTTGTCGGATCGCTTCGGCCGCCGGCCCGTTCTGTTCGGCGGTTTGGCACTGTTCGCCGGGGCATCGATCCTCTGCGCGGTCGCACAGTCCGTGGAGGGCTTGATCGCCGCGCGGTTTTTCCAGGCCGCCGGCGCTTGCGTCGGCCCGGTGGTCAGCCGGGCGGTGGTGCGCGACCTCTTTAACCGCGAACAGACCGCCAGCATGATGGCCAGCATCACCTTTGCCATCGCCATTGCGCCCGCCACGGCGCCGCTGATCGGGGCTTATGTCTATGCCTGGGCGGGATGGCGCATGAATTTCGCCATCGTGGCGGCGTTCGGCCTGCTGATCATGTTGATCGCCTGGTGGCGTTTGCCCGAGACATTGCCCGAGGATCAACCGGCGCTCGGCGGTTTGTCCGGTATTGCCGCCATCTACCGACGCCTGCTGGCGTCGCCGGCGTACCTCGGCTATGCGCTGTCGTCCATGTTCGTGCTGGCTACCCTGTTCGCCTTCGTTTCCGAGGCGCCTTACATCGTCATCAACATGATCGGACTGTCGGAGCAGGCCTACGGCTGGTACGGGCTGATCACGGTCGGCGGATTTGCCCTCGGCTCCTTTACGGCGGGACGCATCACGCCGCGCATCGGTATCGACCGGACCATCGTTCTCGGCGTCGCCATCGTCCTGAGCGGCGGCCTGCTGCTCGCCGGACTCGCCCAATTCGCGGCGCTGTCCATCGCCTCAATCATCGGGCCCATGGTTGTCGTCGTGCTCGGCATGGGGCTGGTATTTCCCAACGCGACGGCGGGCGCCCTGAGCGTTCACCCCGAATTTGCCGGTTCGGCGTCGGCCTTGTTGGGATTCCTGCAGATGGTCGGCGCCGGCGTCGCGGTCGTCATCGTCGGTCAGATTTCCGACGGCACGCACGTGCCCATGACCCTGGCGGTGGCGGCTTTTTCGTTTAGTTCGGCCTTGTCCTTCGGCCTCGCCAAGCTGGCTCAACGCGCCTCGTAACTTCGGCTCAGTTGCGCCATGACGCTGTCGGGCGTTGCCCCATCCTTGCGCATCTGCCGCAAGGTATGGGCCGAATCGCGGGTGGCCAGCCGCTTGCCCGCGTCGTCCGTCATCAGCCGGTGATGGTGGTAGGCGGGCACCGGCAGCCCGAGCAGGTCCTGCAGCAACCGTTGAACATCCGTGGCGGGAAACAGGTCCTTGCCGCGCGTCACCAGATTGACGCCCTGCGCCGCATCGTCGATCACCACGGACAGCGGATAGCTCGTGGGCGTTTCCTTGCGCGCGAGTACGACATCGCCGTGGGCCGTCGGGTCGGCCCTGACCTCACCCGCTTCGGCGTCGGTCCAGATCAAATCTTCCCCGGTGGTCTCCAGGGCGCGCGCCATGTGGAGCCGGAGGGCATGTGGTTCACCCGCCTCGATACGTGTCTTGCGTTCGTTGTCCGACAGGCCGCGGCAAATTCCCGGATAGACGGATCCCGCGGGGCCGTGCGGGGCTTCGTCGCTGCGTTCGATCTCGGCCCGGATGTCGGCGCGCGTACAGAAGCAGGGGTAAAGCAGCCCGCGTGCCGAAAGGCTATCGAGGGCCGTGCGGTACTTCGGCATATTGTCGGATGATCGCGGCACTTCTTCCTGCCAGGTCAGGCCGAGCCAGGCGAGGTCCTCGAAAATGGCGTCTTCGAATTCCGTGCGGCTGCGGGCGCGGTCGATGTCGTCGATGCGCAGCAGAAAGGTTCCGCCGCTCCGCCGGGCCGCCTCGGAGGCGAAGAAGGCGGCGTAGGCGTGGCCAAGATGGAGGTGGCCGGAGGGGCTCGGCGCAAACCGGGTGATGGCAGGAGACGCGGACATGGGCGTGACAATAGGGCATGATCCGCGCTAACACATCCCCATGCCTCGAACAACCAAAGCACAACGCGCCGCCGAGACGGCCAAGGCGGTCAGGGCGCTGGCCCGGCTCGACGCCCGCTTCAAGCCGGCCGCCAAGGCGGCGGGTGCGTTGCCCGACCGACGGCTGCCCAAGGGATTTGCGACGCTGGCCAAGATCATCGTCGAACAGCAGCTTTCGGTGGCCTCGGCCAACGCCATCTGGGGCCGCATCGAGGCCGACCTCGGCCGCGTCACGCCCGAAACCGCTCTTGCGCGCACTGTGCCGCACCTCAAAGGCCTCGGTCTCGGCGCGCGAAAAGCCGAATACGTACAGGGTATCGCCCGGGCGCTGCAGGACGGCGACTTGAAGCTCAAAGCTCTGAGCCGCCTGTCGGATGATGAAGCGATCGAGCACCTGACGGCGATCCGCGGTATCGGACCCTGGACGGCTGAGATCTACCTCTTGTTCGTCGAGGGCCGCCACGACGTCTGGCCCGCCGGTGATGTGGCCCTGCAGGCGGCGGCCCAGGCCGTGCTCGATCTGAAGACCCGTCCCGATACGGATACCATGCGCGATCTCGCCGAAGCCTGGCGTCCCCACCGCGGCATCGCCGCCCGGCTCCTTTGGGCCTACTACCGCGTCATGAAAGCCAAGCCCGGATAAGCCCGGTAAGGGATCAGACTCTTAAGTTTTCTTAATTGGTGTCAGGCACCAATTAATTTAGAGCACGCCGGTGGTGCGGAGTTCGGCGATTTCGTCGGCGCTCAGCTCCAGCACGTCCGCCAGGACGTCGTCGGTGTGCTGGCCCAGCGTCGGCGGCGCGCCCTGATAATCGACCGGCGTGGCCGAGAGATTCATCGGGCTGGCGATCATCGGCATGGCGCCGGCCAGTTCATGCTCCTGTTCCACCACCATGCCGCGATGCTTGATCTGGGGATCGTTGAAGACCTCCTCGATGGAATTTATGGGACCGCAGGGCACGCCTTCGGCCTCGAGGATCTTCAGCCATTCGGCGGTGGTCTTTTCCTTCACCGGCACAGATAGAAGTTCCGCCAGTTCCGGCTGGCGCGTCACGCGGGCGCTGTTGGTGGAGAAGCGATCGTCGTCCGCCAGCTCGGGTAGGCCAAGCACGCCGCACAAGCGCCGGAACTGGCCGTCGTTGCCCACGGCGATGACGACGTGGCCGTCGGCCGAGGGGAAGGGCTGATAGGGCACGACGTTGGGATGGCGGTTGCCCACCCGGCCCGGCGGCGTGCCGGTATTGAGGTAGTTGAGACCCTGGTTGGTGAGGATGGCGGTGGCGCAATCCAGCAGCGCCATGTCGATGTACTGGCCCTCTCCGGTACGCTCGCGGTGAGCCACAGCCGCCAGAATGGCGACGGTGGAATAAAGCCCGGTCGTGAGATCGGCGATGGCGATGCCGACCCGCATCGGTCCGCCGCCGGGCCGACCATCCGCCTCGCCGGTGATGCTCATCATGCCACCCATGGCCTGGATCATGTAGTCATAGCCGGCGCGCGTGGCGTAGGGCCCGTCCTGGCCGAAGCCGGTGATGGAACAATAGATCAGCGAGGGATTGAGCGCCTTCAGATCATCGTACGTAAGGCCGTATTTCGCCAGACCGCCAACCTTGTAGTTTTCGACGAAGATGTCGGACTTGGCCGCCAGGTCTTTGACGATCTTCTGGCCTTCGGGTTTGGAGATATCGAGCGTGACCGACCGCTTGCCCCGGTTGATCGAGAGGTAGTAGGTCGAATCCGCGGTGTCGTTGCCGTCCCGGTCCTTGAGGTACGGCGGGCCCCAGTGACGGGTATCGTCGCCGGCGTTGGGACGCTCGATCTTGATGACCTCGGCGCCGAGATCGGAGAGCATCTGTGTGGCCGAGGGGCCCGCCAGGATACGGGACACATCAAGCACGCGCAGGTGGGAAAGGGGTCCGGGCATTGTCGTCAACCAGTTTGAAATGGGGAAATGGCGGGCAGAAATTCGGCCCGCAGCATAGCCCCTCGGGCGGCTCGGGGCCAAGGCGCGATTAACCGGCTTAGGGTTCGTCTTCCGCCGCCAGTTCAGCGCTCGGTTTATATCCCTGCCAAGCGAACCAGTAGGCGATGTGGCCGGCAAGGCGGGTTAGCTTGCGGCCGTTCGGACCCAACAGATTGTGTTCTTCGATCGCCCACATGCCGTCGTCGGCGATCAGCTTGGCACCGTCGTTCGGGGCTGGCTTGAAGGTGCGGCCCTCCGCCCGATAGGCACGGACGGTTCGGCTGAGAGCATCGCCGATCAGCACGACGTCGGTATCGCCGATCTCGTCGTTGATCACCCGCGATTTCGAAAAGGCGGCGAGCGGCCAAGCCTTTTCGGCACCAACCGTGCGCACCGCGAAGACGTAATCCTTGGGCTTCAGCCGGTCATCCCGGACCATGGCGGGAAACATCAGTTCCTCGCTGGCGAAATATTCCCCATACGGTTTTCCGGGTGAATAGTCGCGATTGTAACCCGTGTCGATCGACAGAACCTTGGTGTCCGGATTCCTGGCCAGCCAGTCATTCCATGTCGTAATGGCGA
Organism: uncultured Rhodospirillaceae bacterium; assembly: GCA_964401845.1. Lineage (GTDB taxonomy): Bacteria > Pseudomonadota > Alphaproteobacteria > UBA2966 > UBA2966 > CAYFKJ01. Next base: position 18,511 of record CAYOAD010000006.1, read on the forward strand.
CCGGAAGAATGCGAAGCTCGATGCCCGAGCCCGTCAACTCCCCCACCACCGGCCGCCCGGTGAACTGGTTCCACAGCGAATTCGTCCCCTTGTCATACATCCGCTTGTTGGAACGGTAGAGGAACCCCGACGAGCCGAAGACGAAGGGCTCGTCTCGCCCCTCTGCTTGGGTATCGAACAGAATACCCGAGCCGCACAGCGTGCAGTAAGCCAGCGCCACCGGTTTGCCGCCCACGACATCATTGAACATCTCGTGCCAGTCCATGATGCGCAGCGGGTAGGCCCGGACGTCGCCATTGATTGAAACGCCGAAGACGAGTTCGTCCGGTTCGAGGTACGTCGCCTCTTTCGGCGCGATGTGCTTCGGATTTACGAGCGCCGGGATGCCGTCCTTGGAAACTCCGCCCCATACGATTTCCTCAAGGCGAATTTCGTGGGTCACGCCACGCTTGAGGAAGAGACGGAAATTCGGATCGATTCCCGCCATCAGGTCGGCCTTGTAACGATCGAAGCCGTCGAAGGGTGTCACCTCCGGGTGCGCCTCCTGCCACAGCATCCAGTTGTTCCAACTCGGCCCGATGTCGGCGCCGGTCAATGCGTTCAAGGCGCGGGCTATCTCCGCGCTGCCGCCGGCAAAGCGCAAGGCTTGGACCAAAGCCGGTACAACGTCCGTCTTCCCCCGCTCGACAATCCGACTGAGCGCCGTTTCACGGAGCGGCTGAAGTTGAACGAACAACTGGCGGGCCAGGCCTTCTGCCTCGGACATGACCCCGATGCGTTGGTTTTCCCCATCGGCTCCTTGCGCGAACGCGGTCTGGCCGGCGTCGACCGGCAGTATCATCGCGACCAGCAAAGCGAAACATGGCAATCGGATCATCTGGCGCACCCCTTGAGCGAGATCTTGCAAGGTCAGTCTCACCGACGCATCGATCCGCGAAAACACAAAACCGCTCACGTCAGCGTCATTGGATCGGCGTGGGGGGTCGATAAGCCGCGAGTTACGAATCCACATTGTGTAGATCGGAAATCAATCACACACATGATCTAGTAATTGGGGGGTGGTAATCTTCAACCGGTCGCGCCACAATGCAATCAACTAGCTCATAGCACGGGGGTTGATGTGTCGCCTGAGAGTTGTCCCGCCCTGGTCTTGAACGCCGATTACCGGCCGCTCAGCTATTTTCCGTTGTCCCTGTTGGCCTGGCAGGACTCGGTGAAAGCGGTCTTCCTCGACCGCGTCAACATCGTTTCCGAATACGAAACCACGATCCACTCGCCCAGTTTCCAGATGCGGCTGCCCAGCGTGGTCTCGTTGAAGAAGTACGTGAAGCCGGCGCGCAAGCCGGCTTTTACGCGCTTCAACCTGTTCCTGCGCGACGCCTTTCAGTGCCAATATTGTGGCTCACCCGAAGACCTGACGTTCGACCATCTCATTCCGCGCTCGCTGGGCGGACAGACGACCTGGCAGAACGTCGTGGCGGCCTGCTCGCCGTGCAATCTCAGAAAGGGCGGGCGCATGCCGAAGGAAGCCAAGATGCTGCCCCACGTCTGGCCGTTCGAGCCGACGGTATACGACCTGCAGGACCGCGGCCGGGCTTTCCCGCCTAACCACCTGCATGAAAGCTGGAACGATTATCTCTACTGGGATACGCCTCTGGAGCCGTAATTGGTCGAGGTTCAGTCCAGAATTTTCTTTACCGCGCAGACGTCCATTTGTCCGAAGCCGCGTCGCTGTGCCGTGCGGAACGAGACGCCGGCGGCGGAGGTGAGCGGCATAGGCGTACAGTTTTTCGCGGCGACATCGGCTACCACGTTCAGGTCCTTCAGGATGATATCGACGGTGCCGGTGGGCGCGTAGTCTTCGGCTACCATGCGCGGCGCCCATTCCTGCAGCACCGCGCTGTCGGCCCGGCCGCCCGACAGCGCCTCGGGCAGACGCGCCGCGTCGACGCCGGCGTCCTGAGCGAATTTCACGGCTTCCGACACCAGCGCCAAACCGCCGCCGACCAGGGTCTGGTTGACCAGTTTGGTGGCCTGCCCGGCGCCGCTCGGGCCCATCCACGTCAGGCGTCCGGCCAGTTCGCGAATGACAGGCTCGGCGATGGCGAAATCTTCCTCGGTTCCGCCCGCCATAACGGTGAGGGTTCCGGCGGCGCAGGCCGCCGGTCCGCCCGACACGGGCGCATCGATCCAGCCCATGCCGGTCTCTTGTTTGAGGCGGGCCGACATCTCCGCCGTCGCGGCAGGTTCGATGCTCGACATGTCGATCATGATCTTGCCCGGACCGCCGCCCCCTGAAATGCCGTGATCGCCGAACACCAGTTCCCGGACGGCGGACGTATCGGTGACGCAGGTGAAGACGAAGTCACTAGCCGCGGCGACCTCCCCGGGCGATGCGACCAGGGCCGCGCCGGCTGCCGCCAGGTCCGACGCCCGCTCGGGTTTGCGGGCCCAGGTCGTGAGGGGGTAGCCCTCCTGCACAAACCTCATGGCCATGGGTTTTCCCATGTTTCCCAGGCCGATGTAGCCGATCCGTGGTTTGGTCGTATCGTTCATCGCATGTTCCTCAGGGGATGACTTTCATGTCGCGGAATTCCTGGAAGATACGCAGGAACATTTCCTCCGAACGGACGCAGTCGTGGAAGCCGGCCTGGCGGATTTTCAGGGTGTCCGTCATGACGTCCCAATCCGTCCCGAAGACATAATCCGCGAAGGGCCACGCCACCAGGTCCCGGTACTCGATTTCCTGCAGGCCGTGGCGCGCTGTCATGTCGTTCCACAGCGGGCCTTTGTCGGCCATGAAATCGGTCAGCGATATGGTCTGCACGTCGCCCAGTTCCAAACCGAAAAACTCGGCAAAGCGCGGCCAGACATTGCACCAGCGGAAGAAGTCGCTGTTTGTGATATTGAACACTTCATTGGCGGCGTTATCGGAAGTGGCGCACCATTTCATGGCTTTGTTGAGTATTTCCGCGTCCGCCACCTGATAAACCGCACGATAAGCGCTGGGTTTGCCGGGAAAGCGCAGTGGCAGGCCCAGTTCCTTGGAGATCGAGGCGTAAACGGCAATGGCTGTCGTTATGTTCATCGGATTGCCGACGGCGAAGCCGCAGACGGTCTGGGGCCGCAACGCCGACCAGGTCCAGGACTTGCCTTTCTGCCGGTTCTCCAGCCAGCGCTCCTGGTCCCAGTAGAAATTCGGCAGCATATGAGGCGGATCGTCCTCACGCGCCGGCGTCTTGAAGGGGCCGAGGTGGCTGCCGTAGATCTTGTTGCCTTCGATCAGGTTGACATGGCGCAATCCGGGCGAGGCCGCTTCGATTGGTTCCACCGAATTCACCAGCATGGCCAGGTTGGGCGCGCCGTGCTCCGCCCAGGTGTCGCGGGCCTGGAAGGCGCAGTAGAAGATGTGGGTGACGCCCCCAAGGTGGGAAAGCTTGGCGTCCGCGTCCGCACGGTCCAATAGATCGACGGAAATGAATTCGGCGTCCGTGTCGAATTCCGGCACCCGCCGGGAGAGGCCGACAACATCCCATGCCGGATCGTCGCCAAGAAATTTCAGCAGATTGCGCCCGATGACGCCCAAGGCGCCGACGATTACGGCCTTGTTCTCAGCCATGTCTCCCCCAATCGATTCCTCAGATGCGCTCCGATAGCCAGATGGCGAGGCGGGAGCCGGCCTTGATCGCGCCCGTCAGAACCTCGTGGCCGACCGCTTCCTCGGCGCCGGCGGCGACGGCGGCGTCGCGATGTTCGATCTCGTCGGCACGGAATGCCTCGATGGTGTCACGCAATTCGGCCTCGTCGTCGCCCAGTTCCTCGGCCTGTCCGGCGTAGTGCTCGTCGATGACTTCCTCGATCGCCTGGGTGCAGGCCATGGCCGCTTTCTCGCCCATGAGAGCCGTTCCGGCGCCGAGCGCGAAGCCGGCGGCATGCCACAGCGGCGTCAGGATGGTCGGACGAACGCGGCGTTCAAGGGTGAGAGTTTCAAATTTCTCAAGATGCTCTTTTTCCTGATCGGCCATGCGTTTCAACGCAGGTCCCGACGCGCCTTTGCCCAACACCGCCATCTGGCCCTGGTAGATGCGCACGGCGCCGTATTCACCGGCATGATCGACGCGGATGATGCGCTCGATCAGCTGATCTTTTGTCAGATCGCCCGGTTGCCGTCCCTCCGCCGTTCGTTTTGGCCGGCTCATGCTGGCTCCTTAAACCTGGGGCGCGTGGCTGTGCGCTCTGGTGCGCGCCGCGGCCAGCAGGGCGAAAACCGCCAGGACCGCCGAAGCGAGTACATTGTAACCGGCCATCGAAACGCCGAACAGCGACCACTGCACCTCATCGCACTTGACGACCGGGGCGTTCATGATCTGGGCCCGCAACGCGTCGACGGACAGGGCCGCGGAACTGTCACCGGTGCAGGACTGCGTGCCCTCCCACCAATGTTGCTCCACCCCGACATGGAAAACGGCAATGCCGCCGCCGGTCAGGAAGGCCAGCGCGGCGAGCGCCAGGGCCCAGCCCGCATAGCGGGGCACGAACCAGGCCAGAAGGCCGAGCGCGATGACGACGGCATAGGGGACGCGCTGATAAAGGCACAGGATACAGGGCGCCAAACCGCCGAAATACTGGGACGCCAGGGCGCCGCCCAAGGCAACGATGCTGGCGGCGACCACGGCGCATAACGCGCCCACCGGCGTGAGCAGCCAGGCGGCGGGTTTTTCGAAAATTTCCATGCCGGGCGGTATAGCGCGGTTCCCCTTGATCGAAAAGCGTTTTGAGAAGATCGGCCCATTCCTAGCGGATCAACTTTCCGGATTGGGGGGCAATCCGGTGCGCCCGTTATCCGTCAGATCACGTATTTCAGCAGAACGAAGCTGCCGATCAGCAACACGGTGAAGATCGTCGCCAGGAGGCCGAGATAGCGTTCGATGAAGGCCCGGATCGGTTCGCCGAAGTACCAGAGCGTCGCCGCAACGGCAAAAAACCGCAAACCCCGGGAGACCACGGAGCCGCCGACGAAGCTCCCGAGATCCAGCGCCGTTACGCCGCTGGCGATGGTGAAGACCTTGTAGGGCAGTGGCGTCAGGCCGGCGGCGAACACGATCATCAGGCCGAACTCATTGTACCAGGCCTGGAAGGTCTCGAACTTGGCGGCATAGCCGTAAAGATCGAGGATGGCGCGGCCGACGCTTTCATAAAGAAAATACCCGATGCCGTAGCCCGCCAGCCCGCCGGCGACGGAGGCTGCCGTACAGACCGCCGCGATGGCGAACCAGCGGTCGCGCGCCGCCAGCACCATGGGAATGATGATGACGTCGGGCGGAATGGGGAAGACGGAACTTTCGGCAAAGGCGATCAGCGCCAATGCCGCCAGGGCATGCGGGTGGGCGGCAAGGCCCATGGTCCAGTCGTAAAGGCGTCGCAGCACCGCTAGCTTCCTGAAAAATGATGATCGGCAAAGGACTTGTGTGGCCGGGTCATAGCAGTCGCAGGGGGCTTAATCAATGATGATCAATTCCGCACCAACCGCCGCGCACAAACAGTTGACCGGGACAATTGCATGACTATGATCCCCAGCCGTGCCCCCGTGGCGGAATTGGTAGACGCGCGGGATTCAAAATCCCGTTCTCGCAAGGGAGTGTCCGTTCGATTCGGACCGGGGGCACCAATCCCGCAAACCCCTCGCCCAGTCCCTGCCAGCCGGTATTGCACGCAGAAGTGGGTTTTTTGCGCAATCGGGATGGAATGCCGTGTAAACTGGGGGGCGGCCGACCGGAGGTCAGTTTCCTGCCCGGCCGATTCTTGGGGGAGTTTACCGGGGGCCGGCGATGTCGGAGGGCATCGCCAAGCCTTGTTGGGGTGATCTGACGGTATGGCTGATTTGAGCGACATTCAGGATGTCGACCGCGATTCCATTTACATTCTGCCTCTCAACATGATCCCGTTGCAGGCCGAGGGATTGCGCCGTCGCCGCATGGTCAAGAACGACGATCTGGAAAGCGTGATCGAGGTCTACGGCGGAAGGGGCGGACGGGGCCAAATCCCCATGGGCGCGCTGGAGCAGAACTTTCCCGACATCAAATTTGCCGATACCCGGGTTTTGCGGAAATTGTCGGAGCTCACCAGCTACGACGTTTTCTCCCTCCGCGTTCACCTGCGCAATTTGGGCATTGAGGTCAACGAAGATGAAAACCTCAAACTCTCGGGCGGCAAACAAACCGAGTTGCGCGACTACATGACGGCGTTCACCCAGCGCTTGATCATCGAGGTGTTCGGCAACGACGACACCGAGATCAAGGATTTCAACGATGTCCTGGAACTCTACAAGAACCCGGACCGGGAACTGGCCCGCGCCAAGCTCACCGTCCTGGCGGATAGTCTCGGCGTACCGGTCGCCGACGTGCCGGGCTTTCTTGAGGATTACGGCGACATCTATCTCTCCATCGCCTACTACAAGCAGGTCCTCGATTCGGTCGCGGACTCCATCGAAAGTTTCCAGATCTCCCTCGGCGACATCCGCCGTCACCTGCACCTGCAGCAGGACCGGAGCCTGATGGCGATCTGCAGCCGATTGGAACAAAAAGTCGACAGACTGAGCGACGCCGCCACCGAGAGATTTCAGATATTCGAAACCTATACAGACAAAATGTGGGAAGACATCAACGCCGAACGGTTTCAGGGTTTCAAGGACATCGTGGTCGACAATCACACGGCGCTGGGCGCCATTCTTTGCACGCTTTCGGTCAAGATGGGATCGTGGATGAAGAAGTTCCCCTCGCCGACCACCGGCGGCATCTTCAACCGCGCCGAATTCATCCGTGTCGCCATGCAACGCGGATTTTAGGACCGGGTGGCAGTATGACCACGCTCTATGGCATAAAATCCTGTGATACGTGCCGTAAAGCCTTGAAATGGCTTGAAGAACAAGGCATCGATCACCGTTTTCACGATCTACGGACGGATGGTCTGGACGAGGCGGCGCTGGACCAATGGATTGAGGCACTGGGGTGGGAAGCGTTACTCAACCGGCGCTCGACCACCTGGCGTGATTTGGCTGCCGAGGACAAAGACGGCATCGACGGGCCGGGCGCCCGCCGTCTGATGATGGCGCACCCGACGCTGATCAAGCGCCCCGTGTTTGCGCTGAAAGGCGGCCCGGCCGTCGGATTCACCGATGAAACGCGGGCGCGGCTACGCCCCTCGTAATTTCGCCCGACCGAACCAATATTAGTGGCTGGCCCATCAGCCGGGCCGCTTCGCTTACGTTGATGTTTGAAGTAACCGAGTTTGTGATAAAGTAAGAGCCATGGAAATCCTGAGTGCGCGGTATCATATCGGCGAGGTCGTTCGCCACCGCATCTACCCCTTCCGGGGCGTCATTTTCGACGTCGACCCTGAATTCGCCAATACGGAGGAATGGTGGGAGTCGATTCCGGAAGACGTGCGCCCGCGCAAGGACCAACCTTATTATCATCTGTTGGCCGAAAACGCCGAGACCACCTATGTAGCCTATGTGTCCGAGCAGAACCTGCTGCCGGACGACACTGGCAAACCCGTCTCCCACCCCCAGGTCAACGACTTCTTCACGGCGCATGAAGACGGCCGCTATACCCAGCGGGCCGATCAGGCGAACTAGGTCTGCTGACAGGGCTCAGCAGGAAATCCATAATCCGATAGGAAATTGTCATTCCCGCGCAGGCGGGAATCCATTCGGTCGGTCCTAGGTCTGAGAGGGCGGTGACAAATTCTTCGCTCAGGCATGCACTCCCGCTTTTGCGGGAGTGACGGCGATGGGCGGGCTAAGGACCGCTGCCGCTCATGCCGTGGTAGACGTCACGGTCGATCTTCGACCAGCAGGCGCCGAAGCCGCCGTCTTCCGTGACCCGCACGATCGAGGCCTTGAAGGAGCCGCCGTTCGACGGTCCGATCGGTCCGATTTTGCCTTCGACGTATTCGTTGGCCGTGACGGGGCGCTTGAAGTTGGCAATGCGGAAACCGCTCATGCTCCAGTCCGTGGTGGCGTAAGCCTTGCCTTCGATGGTGAGCGTTAGTTCCGGCGCTGCGGCGCGGTGATGGCGGCGGTTGCCGCCGCCGAAGAAACCGATGATCTGTTTAAGTGTGGTGTTCAGCATGGTTCCGATGTGCCCTAATCGCCGCCCGGACTTGCGCAATCGATACACAACGCGGCGGCGGGATCAAGTTCCAAACGTTTGGCCGCGATCTTCTCTCCGCACGTGATGCACCAGCCGTATTCGCCCTCCTCGATGCGCGCCAAAGCCGCATCGATGCGTTTGAGTTCGGTCTGCCGGCGGCGCTCGGTTTCATTGGCCATGGCCTGAACTTGCAGGGCATCCATGCGGGACAGCCGCCCGACCATGGATTGGTCCAGTTCCACGGGCTTGCGCGATTCCGCGCTGCTCTCGCCGATCGCTTCAAGCTCGTCCCGCTGGGCCAGCAGACGCTTCTTCATGACCTTGGTACTAGGAGACTTGCTCATGTGACGCCGTACCCCCTTTGTACACGTCCCATCAGCTTACGGCAGGCCACCCCCACCGCCAACCGATTGCGGCTTGGCCAGGTCGCATTCATTTCGTCAGCGCGCGTTCACGCAGGGCCCGCTTGTCGATCTTGTTCGTGGCGGTTTTTGGCAGCGTGTCGGCCACCGTCGCTTTGGCCGGAACTTTGAACTTGGCCAGGCGTTCGGCGCAGTAACCCAGGACGTCGTCGGCGTTCAGGTCGGAATCCGGCAAGGCGACGACGAAGGCATGAAGAATTTCGCCCCAGTAGTCATCAGGCACGCCGACCACGGCCGCTTCCTGAACGGCGTCGTGTTGGTAGAGGACCTCGTCGATTTCGCGGGGATAGACGTTGTAGCCCCCGACGATGGCCATGTCCTTCTTGCGGTCGACGATGGAGATAAAACCCTCCTCGTCGACGGCGCCGATGTCCCCGGTATGAAGCCAACCGCCGCGGAATGTTGCCGCGCTTTCGTCGGGGCGTTTCCAGTAGCCTTCGACGACCTGAGGGCCGCGAAAGCACAACTCACCGATCTCTCCAACCGCCAACCCAATGTCGCCGGTTTCGACGTCCACGACCTTCACTTCGGTTCTCGGGGGCACCACCCCGACGCTGCCGATGCGCGGCGGGCGGTCGAGCGGGTTGCCGGTCAGCGGCGCCCCCTCCGTCATGCCGTAGCCTTCAGTGATTTTGACACCCGTCAGTTTTTCCCAGGCCTCCTGCGTGCCGGCGGCAAAGGGGGAGCCACCGCCGAAGCAGTAGCGCAACCGGCTGAGATCGGCGCTATCGATATCCGCCCGGCCCATCAGGGCGTGGTAGATCGTCGCGGGACCGCCGGTGAACATGGTGACCCCGTGACGGACCAGGGCTTCCAGAACGGCTTCGGGATCGAACTTGGGCACGATGACGACCGCATTGCCGCCGGCCAGGGGCGATAGCAGGGTCATCGCCAGCCCCCAGATGTGCGGCTGCGGCGCCACGTTGAGGGCGACGTTGCCGGGCTCCGCCAGATGCCAGGTCTCGTCGTGCTGGCAAACCATCGCCATCAGGTGGGCGTGGGTGTGAAACGCCGCCTTGGGTAGACCGGTCGTGCCGCCGGTATAGATCAGGGCGCCGGGGTCGTCGGGGCCTGGCAGAGGGGCCGGCAGGTCCTGGTAGGGCGCCGTGCGCATGTCCTCTGTCACCAGCCGGTCTGCGTCGAATTTTAGAAGGACCTCGGCGCCGGCCTTTCGCGCCAGAGGTTCGAGCATCTCGCCGAACTCATCGTCGCACAGAACCGCGACGGGCTCGGCGTCGGCGATCAGGGCGGCGAACTCGGGCTCAGTATAAAGCGGGTTGAGCAACACGGTTTGGCCGCCCGCCGCCCAGACGGCGTGCGCGGCGATGGAGGTTTCGATGCTGCTGAGGCGCACCACGACGACGCGGGCGCCGCCGCCGACCCCGTGTTCCCGAAGACGCGCCGCCAGGACGGCAATGCTACGCCTGCATTCGTCGAAACCGATGCGGTCTTCGCCGCAGATCAAGGCGGTATTATCCGCATAGGCGCGGCAGGCGTGGTCGAACATGTCGACGAGGGTGGCGAAGCGTCGAAGGTTTCGCGCCTCGGGCGTTGAGCCGTTCTCCGTCTCCATCAGGTGCTTCCCCACACGTCATTTGCCACCTCAAGCACCAGTTCGAGCTTTCGCCGGGTGTCGTCCTCGGTGACGGTCTGGCCGCTGCCGCCGCCGGAGGAAAAGCCGCACTGCGGTCCGATGGCGAGACGCTCGAGCGGCGTGAACTGGGCGGCCTCGTCGATCCGGCGTTTAAGGTCGTCTTTGGGTTCGAGTTCCGGCGTCTTCGTGCTGATCAGGCCGAGCACCACGGTCTTGCCTTGGGGGAGAAAGCGCAGGGGCCGGAAGTCGCCGGCGCGGGGCGTATCGTACTCCATCAGGTACACGTCGACGTCGAGGCGGTCGAAAATCGCCTCGGCGATCGCTTCGTATCCACCTTCGGCCATCCAGGCGCCCTTCAGGTTGCCCCGGCAGGTGTGCAGCCCGATCGTCATGCCGTCGGGCCGGTTGGCGACAGAGGCGTTGATCAATTCGACATAGCGCTCGGTCAGTTCGTCCGGATCTTCGCCTCTTTCGGCGACGGCATGGCGGGCGCCGTCGTCGCAATTGCAGGGCAGGGCGGTATCGTCGAGCTGCAGGAAAGTGCACCCGGCGGCGGCCAGGTCGTCGATCTCCTCGCGGTAGAGGCGGGCGAGATCGGCAAAGTAGGCGTCGACATCCGGGTAGACGTCCTCGTTGAAGCTATTCGGTCCGAGAAAGAAATGCATCACCGTGGGCGAGGCCACGGTGACTTTGGGTAAACCCTTGGGATTTAATGATTTTACGTACTCGAAATCATCCGTGACGATGCGTTGCCGGCGGCTGAGCTTACCTTCGGCGTAGGGCGACGGAGGCACGCCGAGATCTTCATCGCCTTTCTTGAAGCTCAAGGTGCCCTCGTTGCGCACGCCCATGCCTTCGACGGCATCGGTGAAGCCGCCGGACCAGACGCGTCGGCGGAACTCCCCGTCCGTCACCGTCGGCATGCCGATTTGGTCCTGTAGCGCAACGATGTCGCGGATGCAGTCGTCCTGGATGGCCCGGTAGGCGTCGGCATCGAGATCGCCGGCACGATGGGCGCGGGCGGCGTTTAGCAGGCGCTCCGGACGAACGAAGCTGCCGACATGTTCGGCCCTAAACGGCGGCGTACGTGAATTCGAGTTTGCCATACCAACATTTGGACACACGATTGGTGACCGTGGCAATAATCATTGCACAAAAGAATTTGAGCGAAGGGGAGATGCCGGTGAAGCTCGACTCCTTCGACGCCGACCTGATCCGGGTTGCCCCCGGAACAACGCGTGGGTAAGTGCCTATGCGTTTCCGTTTAAACGGAAACGCCTCGCCTAATATTTGCGAGGCAGCACAATGTGTTCGCGGCCTTCAGTGTTTCAGGCAAAACTTGAAGCACCCCAGAGAGAGAAACGTGCCAAGCGGACTAAGCAAAATTCAGTGCACTACGGTTGGGCGGCGAATTCCCGGTGCTTGCTCAAAACGAGGTAGGAAAAATCCGCGTGGTTGGAAATAATCCAGCGCTGTGCTTCAGGCGAAAGCCAGTTCGGTACGTCCGGCATTTCTCCAGGTTGGCAGTCGGTTAGCGTTTCGGCGAAGAATTCCGCCACTTGCTGGACTTGATCGCGTATTTCAGCCGGAGCCTGGGTCATGGAATATTCCCCCGCAATTAGCTGCACAATTACTTCCCGACACAACATGTAGGTAATCAAATTATCTATTCAATATTAGAAGGTGTATTTATTAGTTTTATTTATCTTTATCTTTAGTTGAAATTTGCATTTTTATTGTTAAACATTTATTGATAATTTGACTGCAATTTTAGTTAGTTGATCTAACGGGGCATTCGTGGGCTGTCGGCGCCGACAAGTGTTGCTAGAATGGCACCGCCGCCCCACATTGATCAGAGGCAAGGGGCTCGTGCCGGCCATCCTGTTGGCCGGTGGCGTGCGCAAGCGCGCGGATCGAACGTCTACTAGGGGATTGAGGTCGTGGCGGAAGGACAATCGCAGGACGCCGTGCCGCAAACAGTTGCGAACAACGGCGGCGAAGACTCGGTAACCGAAGCGCAACTGACGAAGCTGATCGAGCTCGGCATCGCGCTTTCGGCCGAGCGCAACCACAGCCGCCTGATCGAACGCATCCTGCTGGAAGCCAAGGAACTCTATAATGCCGACGGCGGCACGCTGTATCTGCTGAAAGACGGCGGTCTGACGTTCGAAATCATGCGCAACGATTCGTTGAACATTGCCATGGGCGGTACGACGGGCCAGGAAATCACTTTCGCGCCGCTGCCGCTGCACAATGACAAAGGTGAGGCCAACCACTCGAACGTGGCCACCCATGTCGCCCTCGCCAAGGAAATCGTCAATATCGCCGATGCCTACGAGGTCGATCGGTTCGATTTTTCCGGCGCCAAGAAATTTGACGAATCCACGGGCTACCGGTCTAAATCGTTCCTGACGGTGCCGCTGACGAACTACGAAGGTGACGTACTCGGTGTTCTGCAGCTGATCAATGCGCGCCACTCGGAAACGGGTGAGGTCATTCCCTTTGGCTTGGGCCGCCAACCGCTGATCGAGGCATTGGCCAGCCAGGCCGCCGTGGCCAGCGACAACCAGATGCTGATCGAGGCGCAGCGCGAACTGCTGGAAAGCTTCATCAAGCTGATCGCCTCGGCGATTGACGCCAAGTCGCCCTATACCGGTGGCCACTGCCAGCGCGTTCCCGTCATCACCGAAATGCTGGCCCTGGCGGCCTGCCGGGCCGAGGAAGGGCCGTTCAAAAATTTCAGCCTGAACGACGAGGAGATGTACGAGCTTTCGATCGCGGCCTGGCTGCACGACTGCGGCAAGGTGACGACGCCGGAATACGTCGTCGACAAGGCGACCAAGCTCGAGACCATCTACGACCGCATCGAGACCGTGCGAACCCGTTTCGAAGTATTGAAACGCGATGCCGAGATCGACTACCTCAAGGGGTTGCAGACGGCCGACGCCGACGCCGAGGCCCTCAAGGCGGCTTACGATGAGCGGCTTGCCCAATTGGCGGATCATCTGGAATTCATCGAAACGGCCAACGTCGGCGGCGAATTCATGGCGGAAGAAAAGAAGGAGCGCGTTCTCGAGATCAGCCGGATGAATTGGTCGTTCAACGGAGAGGAACAGCCGTTCTTCAGCGAAAACGAGGTCTACAATCTCTGCATCGAACGCGGCACGCTGACGGCGGAGGAACGCGAGGTCATCAACAACCACATCGTGATGACGGTCGAGATGCTCGACCAGTTGCCCTTCCCCAAACACCTGCAGAAGGTTGCCGAATACGCCGGCGGCCATCACGAAAAGATGGACGGCACGGGCTACCCCAAGGGCCTGACGGCGGACGACATGTCGTTACCGGCGCGCATGATGGCCATCGCCGACATATTCGAGGCTTTGACGGCCTCCGACCGGCCCTATAAGAAGGCCAAGACACTTTCCGAATCACTCAAGATCATGGGTTTCATGGTCAAGGACGCCCACATCGACCCCGACCTCTTTCGCCTGTTCCTGGATGCCGGCGTGCCCAAAACCTACGCCGAAGCCCACTTGCTGCCCGACCAGCTGGACGAATACGACCCGGCCGATTACCTGAGCTGATCTGGAATTTTCAGGCGATTTTTCCGGGCGGCAGGGGCGTTGCCAGTTCCGCCTGGAAGAACGCCGCCAGCACATCGAACTCCTCGGTCCGGGGCGACGACTTGCGCCAGGCGAAACCGATCCGGCGCGACGTGCCCTTGCCCTCCAGAGGGCGCAGCTGCAAGCGGGTCCCCTTGGTGATGCCGGCGTCGATCGCCATTTTGGGCAGCAGCGTGACACCGAGCCCGTTGGCCGTCATTTGCACCAGGGTGTGGAGGCTCGATCCCTGAAACTCCGGCGTGCCGCCATCTCCCGCCAGGCCGCAGGCATCCATGGCATGGTCGCGCAGGCAGTTTCCCTCTTCCAGCAGCAGCCGTTCGTCCGCCAGATCGGCGGGTGTTAGGCGTTCCCGCCGAACGCCCTGATGCCCCCGGGGCAGGGCCGCCCAAAACGGATCGTCGGCGAAGACGCGGGTTTCCAACTTGCCGGTCGGGTAGGGGAAGGCCAGGAGGGCGAGATCAAGCTCACCGCCGCCGAGCCGTTCCACCAATTCGGCCGAGCGCTCCTCGCGAAGATATAACTTAAGGTCGGGATAAGCCCGGCGCAGATCCGGCAGGACCCGCGGCAGGAGAAACGGCGAGATCGTCTGGATCACGCCAAGCCGCAGATCGCCCGACAATGGCGCGCCCGACGCCGAAACCAGATCGGCGAGTTCGGCCACGTCGACAAGAACCCGGCGGGCCCGTTCGACCACCGCCGCGCCCAAGGGTGTCACTTGGACGGACCGCCGGGTGCGTTCGATCAATACCTTGCCCAATGTCGACTCCAGTTCCTTGATGCTGGCGCTAAAGCTGGACTGGGTAACGAAGCAGGCCGCCGCCGCCCGGCCGAAGTGTCGGTGCTCGTCGACGGCAATCAGATGCCGCAGTTGCGTGAGGGTGGGAAGGCGGCGGAATTCGAGCATAACGTATGATTACCCTTAATCGATTTTATCAATTAAAATAATTAATTTAACTTGTTTTATCTATTTTAAAATTGGCCGTAGGTTTGCCTTGTCCGGCGTTGAATTCCCAACCCGCAATCAAGGAGAAAGACCATGACCAAAGTTCCTTCAGCCACTTTCCAGACCCGCGTGCGCAATGATGATCTGGGCGGCCCCAATCCGTTCGAGTGGAGACAGTTGACCAGCGACGATATTTTCAAAGGTAAACGGGTCGTGCTGTTTTCCCTACCCGGCGCCTTCACGCCGACCTGCTCGACCAGCCACTTGCCGCGCTATGAGGAGCTTCACGGCGAGTTCACGTCCCTCGGCGTCGATGCCGTCGTCTGTCTGTCGGTCAACGATGCCTTCGTGATGTACCAGTGGGGCTTGAGCCAGAACGCGAAAAACGTCTTCCTGCTGCCCGACGGCAACGGCGAATTCACGCGTAAGATGGGCATGCTGGTGGACAAATCAAACCTCGGCTTCGGCATGCGCAGCTGGCGCTATTCGATGGTCGTCAATGACGGTGAAATCGAAAAAATATTCGCCGAGGACGGTTACAGCGACAACGCGCCCGATGATCCTTTCGAGGTCTCTGACGCCGACACCATGCTGGATTACCTGAAGGCGCAACGCAAAGCCGCCTGAACCTCTTGGGTTTGCGCCTGCGCCGCCGAGACGATATCGTCGGCGCATGGCGCAAACTCACCTGGAAAGCGCGATCGCCGACTACAACGCCGGGCGTCTGGCGGAGGCGGCGGCGCGCTGCCAGCGCCTGATCGTCGATCAGCCCGACAATGCCGAAGCTCTTAACCTGATGGCCGTCCTTGCCCTGGCGCTGAACAATTTCGAGGCGGCGGCGGCAATGGCCGAGCGGGCCGTGGCCAGCGCACCGGAGATGGCCGCCTACCACGGCGTCTTGGGGATGGCCTACGCCGGGCTGGATAATTTCGGAGCTGCGGAAAACGCCTTTCGCCAGGCGCTGGATATGTCTCCGTACGATGCGGAGATGCGGCGGAATTTCGGTGACTTCCTGCGCCGCACCGGTCGATTGCGGGAAGCCGTGGACGAATTGCGCCGGGCTGTCGAGGCCGATCCCGATTTTGTTTCGGGCTACAGCGCCTTGGGCCGGAGCCTGATGGACGCAGGACGTTTGGATGAAGCCGGCGACGCCTATGAGCGCGCCATCGAATTGGCACCACAGGCGTTTAGCGGTTATCAGAACCTCGGCGTTCTGCGGGTGGAACAGGACCGACATGAGGAGGCGCTTGAAGCCTTCTCACAGGCTTTGCAGCGCAAACGGGCCTCCCGCTGGTGCGGTCTGCTGCGAGATGGGGAAGCACTTCCGGCGGATCCGGCCGCTGATTTTGAGTTCGTCACCGCGACCAAACTGCGTCACGACGCCGACCAACTGCGCCACCTCATGGCGCAACAATTGCTCGGGCCGGAATTCGAGGCCGTAGCCACCGCCTACGACGGCGTTCAGGCGGAGGTTCGCGCCGCGGAGCCCGCCGGCGGTGTCGTGGCCCTTACGCCGGAGCAGAAGGAGCGCATCGGCGAAAGCTACAACCGCCTCCTCCATCTGGCGGATGCGCCGGCGCTGGCCAACGGCGCGCTCAATCCCGCGTTGGACATCGCCGCTATTCGGCACGACTACGAAAACACCGGGCCTGGGGTTGTCGCAGTCGACAATTTTCTCAGCACCGAAGCGCTGACCAGCCTGCGCCGTTTCTGCCTCGACTCGACCATCTGGTTCGACGTCCGCCATCCTCGCGGCTACATCGGCGCCTTCATCGAGGAAGGGTTCAACTGTCCCCTGCTGCTGCAACTGATGACGGAATTGAAAGCTGCCTTTCCGGATATTCTGGGGCCGCACCGGCTGCGCAAGATGTGGGCCTACAAGTGCGACAACCGCATGCAGGCGATCCCCATCCATGCCGATGAATCGGCGGTGAACGTCAACTTCTGGATCACCCCCGACAGCGCCAATCTGGATCCCGCCAGCGGCGGCCTGATCGTACATACCCGGGAGGCGCCGCTGGAATGGGATTTCGCCGACTACAACGGCGACGAAGCCGCCATCCGGAAGTTCCTGGCGTCCGGCCCCTGCGAGGCGATCACCGTGCCCTACCGGCAGAACAGGGCGCTGATATTCAACTCCAATCTGTTCCACGAATCCGACGGCTTCGAATTCAACGATGCCTACGCTGACCGCCGAATCAACATCACGATGCTGTTCGGGCACAGGGCACGGCCCAAAGCCGACAAAACCTAGACTTCGTCGCCGTTCAATTCGGCCCGCCGTTCCGCTGAAATACGCATTATAGCGGCGCTCAAATCGGGGTCGGCATCCAACAGGGCATCCAGATCGTCTTGGTGCAGCGCCAGCAGCTGGCAGGTGGTAATTGCCTGAACGGACGCGGTCCTCAGGCCGTGCTCGATCAAGGCTATTTCTCCGAAGAATTCGCCGCCATGAAGATGGACCTTCTTGTCCGGCGTGGTGACCTGGACCTCGCCTGTTGAGATGAAATACATGCTGTCGGCGGGCGTATCCTTGCGGATGATCATTTCGCCTGGAACGGCGGACCGGGGCTTGAGGATGGCGACGATGTGGGCGATGCGGGCCGCTTCGAGCCGGGAGAACAAGGGAACGCTGGCGACCATGTTCCAGGAGACCACGAAATCCCGGCTTTTTACCGCTTGGGCGAAACCCGAGGCCAGGATGCCCGCCGGCATGGCGAACATGCCCACGCCCAGCAGCATGACGACCGCGCCCAGGATCTTGCCCAAGGGCGTCACCGGCGTGACATCGCCGTAGCCCACGGTGCTCAGGGTCGCCACGCCCCACCACATGGCAGCGGGGATCGATCCAAAGGCCTCCGGTTGGGCAGTGCGTTCCGCCAGGTAGACGAAGCTGGAGGCGAACGCCAGCAGGACGAACATGACGATAACGGCGGCGCCCAGAGGGCGGCGTTCGATGTACAGCACCGAGCCCACCAGCGACAAGGCGGCCGAATAGCGGGTCAGTTTGAGCAGTCTCAGCAGCCGGATGACGCGCAGCATCCTGAGGTCGATGCTGAGGATAAAGGCGAGGTAGAACGGCAATATGGCCGCTAAATCGATCAACGCCATGGCCGACGACATGTAGCGCAGGCGGCCCCACAGCGGATGGGCGTAGCGCGGATCTTCCCGATCGACGCAGGTCCAGAGACGGGCGAGGTATTCGATCGTGAAAATGGCCACCGAGACGATCTCAAAGGCGTAAAAGTAGGCCTCGTTCCCCCGCACGAAATCCTCGACGGTTTCGAAGATCACGGCCAGAACGTTGGTCGATATCAGGGAGATGAGCAGTAAATCGACGATGCGGTGAGCGCCCTCGTTCCTGCCGCCGCCATCGAGAATGAGCTGGAGGCGTTTCCGCGCACTTTGCCCCGCCGGTTGTTCCATGACCGCCCCGTTTCTCCAGAAACACCTATCAGCGGTGGCATATTATCAGCCTTTTCCGCGGGCGTTTAGCGATCACAAGTGCGTAGAGTCCTTGCAACCGGCTCTCAGGTGAATAGGATAACACTGTAAGCGATGATATACCTACGAACCCAATCAGAAAAAACGGTATAAACCACGGGTTTCAAAAGAAGAATCACGATAACACGGCTCATAACCGATTAACGTAATCGGAATTTCAGGGAGGAAAAACATGAGCAAAAGGTGGCTTATCAAGACTTCGACGGCGGTTGCCGGTTTGGCGGCGCTTGGACTTGTCACTGCAGCGCCGGCCTTGGCGAAGGTGGAAGGCGATACCATTACCTTGGGGTCCGCCATCTCCTTTACAGGCAAGTATTCGACAAACGGCATTCATGCCTCCAACGGTTATAATTTGGCCGTGCGCATGATCAATGCGGCCGGCGGCGTCAAAGTCGGCGGCAAGTCCTACAAGTTCGCCGTCAAGTATTATGATGACGAATCAACGCCCGCCCGCGGCGCCCAGCTTGCAGAGCGCCTGATCAAGCAGGACGGCATCAAATTTTTCCTCGGCCCGTACAGTTCAGGCTTGACCAAGGCCATCGCGCCGATCACGGAAAAGTACGAAATCCCGATGGTTGAAGCCGAAGGCGCCTCGCGTTCGCTTTTCACCCAAGGCTTCAAATATCTCTTCGCCGTCCTTTCGACGTCGGAACAGTATCTCGCCAGTTCCATCGCCCTCGCCGCGGAAATCGCCAAGAAGAACGGCAAGGCCCCAGGTGACGTCAAAGTCGCCATGGCGTTCGAGAACGATCCGTTCTCACTGGACGTCCGGGCTGGCGTGGTTGACGACATCAAGAAGCACGGCATGAGCATCGTTATCGACGACAAACTGCCGCGTGATCTCTCCGACATGTCTTCGACACTGACGAAGGTCCGTGCGCTCAAACCCGATCTTCTCGTGGTTTCGGGTCACTCCAAGGGTGCCGCCACGGCCGCGCGCCAAATCAAGGAAATGAACATCCAGACCCCGATGATCGCAATGACACACTGCGAATCGGCCAAGGTCATTTCCAAGTTCGGCGACTCGACCAACGGCTTCCTCTGCCCGACCCAGTGGGCCGAGACGATGTCTTATAGCGACAGTCTCTTCGGTACCGCCGGTGAATTTGATGCGCTCTTCAAGAAAACCTACGAAGGCTACAAGAACGTGCCCTACCAGGCCGCCCAGGCAGCCGCCGCGGTGATGGTCTGGAAAGACGCGCTGGAACGGGCCAATAGCTTCGATATCCCCAAGGTCCGTCAGGCGATTGCCGACACGGACATGAAGACGTTCTACGGCAACATCAAGTTCTCGCCCCAGGGCAACAATATCGCCAAGCCGATGGCGTTGCGCCAAATCCAGAACGGCAAGTTGAATGTCGTTTTCCCGGGCCGCTGGGCCACGCACAAGGTCGAATGGCCGCGTAAGTAACCGATTGAATTCGGTTATTGAAAGGGATCGAGCCCGGTTCTCCGAAGTGATCCGGAGGGCCGGGTTTCGCCCGCTTGGTTACCGCGTTCGTTAGCAGTTAATAGCTCATGGATAATATTAATATTCTCCTGGCCGCCCCGGTCTTCAACCTGCAACTTCTTATCGACGGGTTGCTGGTCGGCGCCGTCTTTGCGCTCTCCGCCTACGGCCTCGCGCTGGTTTGGGGCGTCATGAACGTCAAGAACCTGGCGCAGGGCGATTTCGTGATGATGGGCGGGTATGTCGCCTACGCGCTCTACCAGGCCGGCATTCACCCGTTTTGGGCCTTGCCGGTCTCCGTCGTCGTCATGTTCGGCTTCGGCTGGGCGCTCTACCGTCTGGTAATCTATAGAGTGGTGGATAAGGACCTTTTCACTTCGCTTCTGGCGACTTTTGGCATCGCCATCGTCGTTCAGCAGGTCCTGAACATCATCTTCGGCCCCGAAGTCAAGATCGCTGAATCAGGTTTGCCGATCCAAATATTCCTGGACGGCAACCTCACCGTTGCGATGATCAAGGTCGTATCCTTTGTGATGGCGGGTGTCCTGGCGCTTTGCGTCGTGTTTTTCATGAAGAACAGCCGCATGGGACAGGCCATCCGGGCGACCTCGCAAAACGCACGGGCGGCCCGCATCATGGGTATCGACACCGACAAGGTCTACGCCTTCACCTTCGCCCTCAATGCCGCCATCTGCGGCGCGGCGGGTGTTCTTATCTCCATGATTTGGGTAATTCAGCCCTATTACGGCATATCGTACTCGATCCGCTCGTTCGTCATCGTCACGGCGGCCGGGCTCGGCAACCTGCCGGGTGTGATCATGGCCGGCCTTGGTCTCGGTGCGCTAGAGCAGTTTGGCGGCTTCATCATGGGCGCCGAATTCCAGCAGGCCATCGTCGTCGGCCTGCTGCTGCTGATTCTCATTATCCGGCAAATCCAGCAGTTCCGGCATCGTCAGGTGGTGAAATGACCGTCCAGCAAAAAAGTTTCGCCCTGTATGCCGCAGTTCTGATCTTCGGCATTTTCTCGCCGCTGCTCTTCGAGAACTACGTGACCCAGATTGCCGTGCTATGGCTGATGATCCTGTTCGCGCTCACGTGGGACATGATGGGCGGCCAGATGGGCTACAACTCCCTCGGTAACATCATCTTCTTCGGCATCGGCATGTACGCCAGCGCCGTCGTTCAGATCGGCCTCTATTATGACGTGGCCGAATACACCGCCCACTCGGGCGCAGTGAAGGTGGAATACGACTGGTTCCAATACCTTTCGGGGATGGCGCTGGGCGCTGTGGTCGCGGGTATCGTGTCCGTTATTGTGGCTATCGTCCTCGGGCGCATCGTGTTTGGCCTGCGCGGGCCCTATTTCGCCATCGGCACGCTGGGCGCCGCCATCGCGGCGGGCGAATTGTTCGGCGCTTGGGATTACGTCGGCGGCGGCGGCGGCATTACGCTGCCGACCTTTCCGGGAACGGGCGACGCGCGCGCGCTGTTTTTCTATTACTTGCTGTTCGGGCTCGCACTGCTGACGTTTGCGTTCCTGAAATGGCTATACACCAGGCGCTATGCCCTGGCAGTCAACGCCATCCGGGACGATGAGGACAAGGCGGAAGCGATGGGCATCCATACCTTGCGCCACAAGACCGTCGCTTGGGCGATCTCCGCCTTTTTCGTCGGTCTCAGCGGTGCCGTGTTCGGCAACATGACAGGCTTCATCGAACCCCTGGAAATCGCCTTTCCGACGATCACTTTTGGCATCTTCATGGTGTTGATGGCGCTCCTGGGCGGTAAGGGCACGCTGTGGGGACCGGTCCTCGGCGCCATTGTTTTCCACATCATCAAGGAAGTGACGTGGACGTGGTTCCTGGGTTGGCAGTGGGTGGCTTTGGGTCTGCTGATTGTCATCAACGTCGCCTACTTCCAGCAGGGCATCCTCGGCTGGGCGCAGGAGCGCTGGCCCGATTTCTTCGGTTTGACGGTCGACGAGAGTATGACACGCGAGACCGAGGACGACGCCGAACGGGTAGGTGCGGAATGAGTATCCTTATCGAAGTCAGTAACGTCAGCAAGTCGTTCGGCGGCGTGGTCGCAAATCATGACATCAGCGTCAACGTCGAAGATGGCAAGATCACCGGTTTGATCGGGCCCAACGGTTCGGGCAAGACGACGCTGTTCAATTCCGTCGTCGGGCACCACCCCATAGACGCCGGTTCGATAAAGTTCCGGGGTGAGGAAATCTCGGATTTCAAGGTTCCACAAATTGCCCGCCTGGGCCTGCTGCGCACGTTCCAGCAAACGCGCATCTATTCCAAGATGAACTGCGTCGAGAACATGTTGATTTCAGTTCCACATCGCCGGGCAAAGTTAATGGACATGTTTCGGGTTCACTCGCCGGACAGCCACGACCGGGCGCTGGAATTATTGGAATTCGTCGGCCTCTACTCCAAGCGCAATCTGATTGCAGGCGATCTGTCGTTCGGCCAGCAGAAGCTGCTGGAATTCGCCATGGCGCTGATGAACGAACCCAAGGTCCTGTTGCTCGATGAGCCCACGGCGGGCATCAATCCGACCCTGATCAACGGTCTGATCGACCGCCTCAAAAGGGCCAATGAAGAGCTTGGCGTCACCCTGTTCGTCATCGAGCACAACATGCGGGTGATTATGAACCTGGCCGAACACATCTATTGCCTGGCGCACGGCGAGTTGTTGGCCGAGGGACCGCCGGATGCGATCCAAAACGACCAGCGCGTGGTCGACGCCTACCTGGGAGCG
This sequence comes from uncultured Rhodospirillaceae bacterium, assembly GCA_964401845.1. Taxonomy (GTDB): domain Bacteria; phylum Pseudomonadota; class Alphaproteobacteria; order UBA2966; family UBA2966; genus CAYFKJ01. The sequence continues at coordinate 40,972 of CAYOAD010000006.1, forward strand.
CACTGATGGCCAGTGACAACGAAGATCAAGATGCGAAGAGGGCCAGCGGTTACCACACCGGCGCCGTCGATACCGTTATTTCCGTCGACGCCGTCGCCCGCGAAGCCGAAAAGATCGCGGAGGAAGGGCCGAGCGTCGAACGACTGGAACAGCTGGTAGAGGGCGCCCCCTTCGTCTCAATCGAAAACCTGGTGGCCGGTTACGGCCGGATGGAGATCCTGCACGATTTCAGTTTGCGCGCCGGCAAGGGTCAGTCGCTTTGCCTGATCGGCCCGAACGGTGCCGGTAAATCGACCATCCTGCATTCCATTTTCGGCTTCACGAACATTTTTTCCGGCACCATTTCGGTCGGCGCCAATGGTGAAATGACAGACATCACCCGGCTTTCCTCCAACCAGAAGCTCAAAACGGCCGGTATCGCGTATATCCTGCAGGACAATTCCGTTTTCCCCGACATGACGGTGGAGGAAAATCTGCTGATGGGCGGCTATCTGCAGGATACCCCCGCCCAGGCCCAGGAGATGGCGGAAAAGGTGTTCGAGAAGTACGACCGCCTGCGCGAGCGCCGGAGCAAGCCGGCGCGCGTGCTGTCGGGCGGCGAGCGCCGGTTGCTGGAAATCAGCCGGGCCCTGATCATGGAGCCCGATGTCCTGTTGGTCGACGAACCGTCGATCGGCCTGGAGCCCCGCTTTATCGACATGGTGTTCGAAATTCTCGACGACCTTCAGAAGGGCGAGGGCAAGACCATCATCATGGTGGAGCAGAACGCCAAGAAAGGCCTGGAGTTTTCGGATATCGGCTATGTCCTGGTGAACGGCTCGCTGGCTTTGGCCGGTTCTGGCGACGAGTTGCTGGAGAATCCCGAGGTCGGCCGGCTGTTCCTAGGGGGTTAGCTTAAGCGGGGCAGCCTGCAAGTGCCTCCGCGATGGCGCCGGCCAGGGTTTCTTCGTCGAATGGTTTTCTCAGGCCGCTAACCGCGCCCATTTTCTTCGCCAGGATGACGTAGTCGATACTCGAGGTCGAGTGTTCGCTCGCCGACATGGCGATCAGCTTGGCCTCGGGATCGATGGCCAGTATT
>CAYOAD010000007.1:0-29150 GCA_964401845.1 uncultured Rhodospirillaceae bacterium
GGCGTCGACCTCAAGCGTCGAGCCGTCGGTCAGAGAAAGCGTGATCCCGTCCGACGTCCTGGTGATTTCGGTGACGTTCGTTTCGACCCGTAGATCGATACCCTTCTTGACGATTTCGGCTGCCAGATGGTTGCGGACATCGTCGTCGAAACCGCGCAGGATCTGCTCTCCGCGGTAAAGCTGCGTCACCTGGGCGCCAAGGCCGTTAAAAATGCCGGCGAATTCGATGGCGATATAACCGCCGCCGACAACGGCAACGCGTTCGGGCATCTCCGGCAATTGGAAAACATCGTTCGAGGTGATGGCATGTTCGATTCCGGGGACGTCCGGCATTGTGGGCTTGCCGCCCGTGGCGATCAGGATGGTCTCGGCGGTCACCCGTTTTCCACCGACATCAAGCGTGTGAGCGTCAATAAACGTTGCCCGAGCGTGGAAGGTCTCAACGCCGGCGTTCCCAAGGATGGTGCCGTAAACCGACTCCAAGCGGTCGATTTCCTTGTCCTTGGCGGCAATCAGTCCCGGCCACGAAAACGAGGCGCCGTCGACCGACCAGCCGAAACCCTCGGCGTCCTCGAAATCTTCGGCAAAGTGGCTGGCGTGCACCATCAGTTTTTTCGGCACGCAGCCCCGAATGACGCAGGTGCCGCCGAAACGGTACTCCTCGGCGATGCCGACGCGGGCACCGAAGCCCGCCGACATTCTGCTGGCCCGCACACCGCCGGAGCCCGCGCCAATAACAAACAGATCGTAATCGTAGTTGGACATGCCGAAGCGCCCCTACTGGTTCAAATGAATATCAGGCGGCCATGAATATGGCCTTTCGCGGCAGTATATAAGGACGGTAGTTGCCTCTGCCAACACCAACGCGGATCACGAAATTGGGAGGATTACGATCCGCCGGTCTGCACGGAGAGCCTCTCGACGCCGCGTTCCTCGATCGGCCAGTGCAAAATCGACGCGATTACCCCCAGCGCCACAGCCGTCCACCAGACAACGGAGTAGGAACCGGTTGTGTCGTAGAGGTAGCCGCCCAGCCAAACTCCCAGGAAAGCGCCGATCTGGTGGCTAAAGAAGACGAAGCCGAACAACATGCCGAGGTACTGCGGGCCAAATATCGTTGCGACCAATCCGGTCGTCAGCGGCACTGTCGCCAACCACAGCAAGCCGATTGCACCGCCGAATATCAGCGCAGTGACCGGCGTCACAGGGAACACGATAAATATCATGATCACGACCGAGCGCAGCAGGTACATGACGCTGAGCACATATTTCTTGGGGAAAATACCGCCCAGCCAGCCGCAGCTCAGCGAGCCGATGATGTTGAACAACCCGACCGCTGCCAAGGCCCACGCCCCCGTTTCCGCATCGATCCCCTGGTCGGTCAGAAACGGCACCAAGTGGGTGCTTATGAAAGTTACGTGGAAACCGCAGACGAAAAATCCGCCGATCAGGAACCAGTAGCCGGGATGGCGCATGGCTTCCCCGAACCCTTCCCGCATTGATTGGTTTTGCGCCGCCGCACCGCTGTCGGCTGAACCCGAGACGCCGATCGAAAACGCGATCATCGACAATGACAGCACCGCCAACAGAACGAAGGCGAAGCTCCAGCCATAGGTGGAGATAAAGGCCTGACCCACCGGTACCATGATGAACTGGCCCATTGATCCTGCAGCGCCGGCGATGCCCAAGGCCATGCTGCGTTTTTCTTCCGGAACGGTACGGCCAACGGCACCGAGCACGACCGCAAAGCTCGTTCCGGAAAGACCCATGCCGACGAGTAGCCCGCCACTGAGGTAAAACATTTCCGGAGTTGACGACGATGCCATGAGATAGACACCGAGGGCATACAACAACGTGCCACCGACGATCGTTCTTGCTGCGCCAAACCGGTCGGCCATGCCACCGGCGATCGGCTGCGTTGCTCCCCAGATAATATTTTGCAGGCCGATGGCCAGGGCAAAGACTTCCCGGCCCCAGCCGAGGTCCGTCGACATCGGCGAGAGGAACAGCCCGAAAGACTGCCGAATGCCGATCGACAGCCAAAGAACCAAACCGCCACAGAGAATGACGACCAGCGGAGTCCGCCAGTTCTTCGCCAAAATTCGACCTTCGACACTCACCATGATCCACCAAACTTCCTTGCCAGAACTGAGTTGGGAGTTAGATTTGTAATCTAGTCTATGTGTAAGCTAATTCAAAGTCCTGGATTACCTGGGGGTTCAGATGGACGAAATTGTTGAGGAACTTCGCGTCGATTTGGCGGCGGGCCTTCGCTGGGCGGCGCGTCACGGATTTCATGAAGGCGTCGACAACCACTTCTCGGTTTCCGTACCCGATGAAGACGGCGTCGCACGCGGCGACAGGTTCCTGATCAACCCCTACGGCTGGCACTGGTCCGAAATCACGGCATCTTCGCTGGTTTATTGCGACAAAGACGGCAACGTTCTTGAGGGCGACAATCACGTCGAAAAAACCGCTTTCCACATCCATTCCCAAATTCATACCGCCAAACCCGATGCCCGCGTCGTGCTGCACACCCACCAGCCCTACGCCACCGCCATCTGCACGCGCAAAAACGGCCGGTTGAAAATGTGTGAGCAGAACGCCTTGATGTTCAAGGATCGCATCGCCTACGACGACGCCTACAACGGCTTGGCGGCGGACGGTGACGAGGGCGCCCGGCTCGCCGTATCGATGGGCAATCGTTCGGTGGCCTTTCTGGCCAGCCACGGCGTGATCGTCTGCGGCGGAGATATGGCGGAGGCCTACACCGATCTCTATTACCTTGAACGCGCGGCCATGTTCCAAGTGCTGGCGGCTTCCGACGGCTCGGCACTGGCCGAAATTCCGGAAGACGTCCAGGAACACACGCACCAACAGATCATCGAAGACAAGCCGTTGCTTTCAAGCCGGCACTTCGGCGCCCTCAAACGAATTCTCGACAAGGAAGAACCGGAATACAGGAACTAGTCACCGCTACGGATGATTTGGGAAAGCTGGTCGGCCATGCCTTGGGCTTCCGAGCCCTGGGAGAAATGCCCGATGTATTGACCATCGGGACCGATCAGATAGGTCGCGGCTGAGTGATTGATGAGGTAATCCTCGTCCATTGAATTCCCCCCGCTATCGTCACTGTCATCTTCGTTCTGCATCGGCGGTGCGAACACCTTGTAGAATTTCGCGCCATAAGATCGGGTTGCGTCGTCCACCTGCTTGGCGTCGCCGGTAAGGCCGATCAGACGGGGATGAAAGTGCGAGACGTACTCGCCCATCACCTTCGGTGTGTCGCGGGCGGGGTCGATGGTAATGAAGATGGGCTGAATTTTCTCCGCATCGTGCCCCATCAATTCCAAGGCCTCAGTCATGACCTGCAGGTCGGTCGGGCAAATGTCTGGGCAGAAGGTGTAGCCAAGAAACACCAGCATGTAGCGGCCCCGGAAATCCTTGCTTGCAACCAACTTACCGGTGGGATCAATGAGTTCGAATTCGCCTGTTATGACCGCCGGCTCGCCGCCGGATTCCTTATTTTCCTGCGCCAGGAGCGGAGACGAGCCCAGAATGATGCCGATCAGCGCCGCGGCAAGGAACGGGAGTTTGAGGCGTGGAAATTTGGTCATTTGTTTCTCGAAACGGATGATCGCACGGTCTGCCGTCGGGTGCGAGATGAAGGAGTGAAATTCACCCCGCACCCGATCGCAAATCGTTCCTCTATTCGGTTTTTTTCTTCATGTCGTGACCATGGCTCATGCCGCTCGCACCCTTCGCGCCTAATTTTCGAACCTCGACATTAATCTTGAGTTCACCGGCTTTTTCGAACACCAAAGTCAGGGGGAATGAATGGCCCACCATGAGGGGCTTTTTCAGGCCCATCATCATGACGTGGAAGCCGCCGGGCGCCAAAGTCGCCATGCCCTTTGCGGGGATATCGATGCCGTCCACGTGCTTCATCTTCATCATGCCGCCTTCCATGACGGATTGATGCAATTGGACCTTGTTTGCGACCTCGCCTTTGACGCCGACGAGCCGGTCCTGACCGCCCATGTTGTGGATCATGAAGAACGCGCCGCCGCTTTTCGGCGTACCCCTGGCCCAGGGTTCCTTGACCATTATCATGCCGACTTTGTACTCGGCGGCCGCCGATTGATTAACCGGAACGATCGTCAACGCGGCAATGGCCACGACGGTCGCCATGCCCAGCAGGTTTAGTATTCTCTTTTTCATCTTTCGGAATCCTTCTTACCAATTCCCTTCCGCCGCCGTCTGCCGGCCCACGGAACTTGTTAACTTCAATTTTGGGGTGGGGATTAGGTGAAGGTCGGGGGACCGCGCGGTGGTAACGGTCCTGTTGATGTACTTCTGGTTACGAAGGAAGAGGCGCCGGCGATTTCTTCCGCCTCGGTGACGAGGGTTGGAATAGGCAGCGCATTCGAAGGCGTTTCGACGCCCTGTCCAAACAATCGGACCTGGCAAACCTGACAGGCCGACATATCCAGTTCGGCCTGGCCGTCGACGTCACCGGCGTCCACCGGCACCACCCCGCTTGGCGTGCAGATGAAAACGGTCGTCGTGGACTCGGCGGCATGCAGGACCTGGCCCAAGGGGACCATGGTCTGCATGATCAGGGCAAAAAGCGCCAGCCAAACGGGCAAGCGGTTCTTTTTGCTGAATCTCGGTGTCGTCTTCAAGGCGTCACTCACGGGTGAAAAGGGTCGTCAGGCGCGCAATATCCCATTCCGAGCCCTTTGGGACAAGCGACCAGTTGCCGCACCTCACAAGTTGCCCAGGTTGGCCGACCAGCGCGCGAGCACCTCCAGGCCGAACGGCGTCGGCTGTTGGGCCGGCGTGCGGTCCAGAGGTTCGGACAAGCCCAGGCGGCGCGCCGCCAGACGTTTGCCATAACACAGCAGGTGATCGATGGAAGTCATGAGGAAGGTCAGCAACGGCAACGTCTCCGTAAACAGTCGATCGGCTTCTGCCTCGTTGCCGGCGGAGAAGGCTTCGAATATTGCCACGTGAACATCCACCGCCTCGACGCCCGGAATGAGTCCCTGGCAGCCGGCGCGCAGGCTGTCGACATGCTCCATGCCATTGCGTCCGTTGAGGAGTTTGAAGGCGCCGCCGGTATCCTGGGCAAGGCCCGAAATGTAGGTTGCGGGGCCCTCCGCCTTAATGATCGAAATATTGGGATGGTTTTTTCTGAGCGTTGCGAAGCCCTGGTTGGAAAGTCCGATGCCGATGTACTCGGGCGCGTTCTGGATGCCGACGGGAACGCTTGAGGCGTCGCCTACCGCCCCGTAGAAGCGGATGAGTTCGGCCTCCGTCACGCCGCGCACAGGCGGCGGTTGGAGCACCACCCACGAAGCACCGGTTTCCGCCGCATGTTTGACCGCATCGATCTGGCCAGCGATATTATTCTCGGCGATGGTCACCGATAGGGGAACACGGCCCGCGACCTGAGCCGCCACCCATTCGACCAAATCCCGCCGCTCAGCCGTCGTGAGTTTGTTGGTTTCGGTCGCCAGCCCGCCGACCGCGATGCCGTGACAGCCGGCGTCGACACAGCCATCGACCTGCCGCCGCGTCGCTGCCCGGTCGAGGCCGCCGGAAGCATCGAAAAAGGCGTAAAGCATCGGGTAGATGCCGCGGATGTCCTCTAGATCGGCCATGAAAACTCCCTGCATTCAAAATCTGCACTGCCGAAACATTATCGCGGCGATGAAGACAAGTGTGAAGCGCGCTTCGATTTTCTTCGTTATGATCCCTGGCCCTGCGACGAAGAGACAGCATGACCGAAGCCAACCTGAACCCACCTGACGATGAGACCAAACCGCCCTCGGGGTGGCCGGCCAACCGCGCCGAAAAGCCGGCGGAGGATTGGCGCCGCTTCGCCGAGAGCGACCGGGAGGCGGGCATCGAAGTCAGCGGAGACTTCGAACGCTTCAACCAGCGCAACGATATGTTCAACCGCGCCTATTGGGATCCAGAGGTCATGACGGACCATGTCACGGCCTTTTTCGACGCCTATGTCGATCCAAAGCCGCGCGCCACTGACGGTTTCACCCAGTGGGATTATGCTTTGCTCGTGGCGGCCTGGTCGGTAGCCAAGGACTATTCGGGGCGGGGTCACGGGGAGGGCCGCCGCGAAGGATTTTTGGATGCGTTCGAGACATTCATTCCCTTGGCCCCCAGCAAGGCTGAATTGAGCAACGAAGACGAGACGGCGGCCCGCATCAAGAAAGCGGCCAAATTCCTCGGCGCCAATCTCGTCGGCATCACGGAATACGACGAACGCTGGGTTTACGAGCAGACCGCCGATCTCACGACCAAGTACCGCGAGGACAAACCCAACCCGCTGCCCGACGGCATGACCAACGTGATCGTGTTGGGCCACGGCATGGATTACGGTCTGGTCCAGGCCTACCCTTCCGCCTTGGGCGCGTCGGCAACGGGGCGGGAGTATTCGCGCGAAGCCGCGATTGCCACGTCACTGGCGAGTTTCATTCAAGGTCTGGGGTATCGCGCCGTCGCATCCTCAAACGATACGGCGCTCACCATTCCCTATGCCGTCAAGGCAGGCTTGGGCGAATACGGCCGCAATCAGATGGTCATCACGCCGGAATACGGCCCGCGCGTGCGGTTTTCCAAAGTCTTCACAGACCTGCCCCTGGCCCGCGACCGGCCAAGGCGGTTCGGCGTTACCGAGTTCTGCAACCAATGCACTAAATGCGCCGACGCCTGTCCGCCCAAAGCCCTGCCATTTGGGGCCCCGGAGGAAGGCGGCGCTAACCGCTCGGCGATATCCGGCGTAAAGAAATGGACCGCGGACTGCGAGAAGTGTTTTTCGTTTTGGACCCGCATGCGTACCGATTGCGCCATCTGCATGCGGGTTTGCCCCTACAACAAGGACTATTCGAAATGGACGATGCGGCTTTGGCAACGCCTGATGGGAACGAGCATGCGCGGCTTTATGCTGAAGCTGGATGACTGGCTGAAATTCGGCGAACGCCGGGCGCCGCAGACCTGGTGGCGGGAGTAGCAGCTAGGCTTTTTGCTCCCAGCCTCCGCGTTCGGTCTGCTGCCAGTAGGTTAGGTCGTGGCCCGCATCCTTGAGTTTCTTCCAGCGTTGCCGGGCCGCCTGAACGGCGGCATCGTCATGGCCGTCAAAGAGATCGAGGACACGGTCGAAAGAGCCGAGAATCCCACTTTCCACGCCATCGACCAGAGCCAGCACTGTGGCGTTGTTGGGGTTTTCGTCTTCCGTGGTGAGATAGACGGGTTGATCGCCGGCGCGGCCGTCTTCCGCACTGCCGTGCGGCAGGAAGCTGTTTGCATCATAAGTCCACAGGGCCGAGTTCAGCGCCGATACCCGTTCGTCGGAGCCGGCGACGACGACGGCTCTAAGGCCGGCCGCCAACGCCTTATCCAGTATCCGAGGCAAAGCCTGCTCCAAGGCCGTTCGTTCCAGATGATAGAAACTGACTTCGGTCATCGTCCGGACCCGGTCACCTTCATTCAGCTTTCATATTTGTCCGAAACCAGTCGGTCCAGCATGCGGACGCCAAATCCCGTACCGCCCTTGGGGACGGTCGGCTTGTCTTTCTTCGACCAGGTCATGCCGGCGATGTCGAGGTGGGCCCACTTGGTCTTGTTGGTGAAGCGTTTCAGGAACTGGGCTGCCGTGATCGAACCGCCGCCATCGCGACCGATGTTTTTCACATCCGCGATGTCCGAGTTGATGTTGCCGTCGTATTCCTCATGCAACGGCAGGCGCCAGACCAGTTCGCCTTCCGCCTTGCCTGCTTCCGAAATCGCCTCAGCCAGTTCGTCATCCGATGAAAACAACCCGGCATGAACGTGTCCGAGTGAGACGATGATGGCGCCGGTCAATGTGGCGAGATCGATCATCGCCGAGGGCTTGAAGCGCTTCTGCGTGTACCAGAGCGCGTCGGCCAGCACCAGCCGTCCCTCAGCATCGGTGTTCGCCACTTCGATGGTTTGTCCGGACATCGAGGTCACCACGTCGCCGGGGCGCTGGGCCGTTCCGGACGGCATGTTCTCCACCAGTCCGATGACGCCAACCACGTTGGCCTTGGCCTTACGCCCGGCGAGCGCCCTCATCAGGCCGGTGACGACCCCTGCGCCGCCCATGTCCCATTTCATGTCCTCCATGCCGGCCGACGGCTTGATCGAAATGCCGCCGGTATCGAACGTCACGCCCTTGCCGACGAAGGCGATCGGCTTCTGGTTCTTGCCTTTGGGGGCGCCATTCCAGCGCATCACGACGAGCTGAGCTTCCCTTGCGCTGCCCTGTGCGACGCCGAGCAACGCGCCCATGCCGAGTTTTGCCAGCCGGGCCCGGCCCATGACCTCGACCTTGACCCCGAGCTTCGTCAGCTTGCGCGCTTCGGCGGCCAGTGTTTCGGGGTAGAGCACGTTGGCGGGTTCGGACACCAGGTCGCGCGTCGCAATAACGCCGGCGGCAATTTTGTCCTTCACGCCATAGGCTTTGCGGCACGCCGTGGGGTCCTTGGCCATCACCGCGACGGCTTTCAGGCTGGGTTTCTTTTCCGCCTTCTCGGTGGTCCGGTACTTGTCGAACCGGTAGGTTCCGAGGCGCACGCCATAGGCAAATTCAGCAGCCGCATCCGACGCCTTGAGCTTGCCTAGTTTTCCCCGTTCGGCATCGACGGCGATGGCGAGGTTAGTCACACCGGTTCCATTCATATGCTTGGCCACGCGACCGCCGGCAGCCTGTACTCCCAAAGCGTCGATCTCATCCTTTTTTCCCAAACCAAACAGCAACACGCGTCCGGCGGACAAACCGTGAGGCGCATTGACGCCCAACAGCTGTCCCTTCTTGCCCTTGAACCGGCTGTTCTTCATGGCCCGCGTGACGGCGCCGCCGGTCTTCTTGTCGACGGCGGCAGCAGTGCGACTCAAATCCCCGTCCGCGAAAACGGCTACGGCCAGCGCGCCGGAGCGCGGCATCGAAATTTCGGAGAAGCTAATTTTCATCTTCGTTGTCCAGACCTTACAGATTCGGTGATGACGTTGATTCGGCCCGTGAGGCCGGAAAAGAGCGCACATCTTAGAGCGGGATCAGACAACTTGAAACCGATTTGAAAACCCCTGTTCAAGCTTGCAGGAATACCTATGACCTGAATCGGGCAAACGCTATACTCGCCACCCATGAAGGGCATGAACCGCTATATCTTGCGCCAACTCGCCGTGCCGATGGTGTTCATAACCTTGGCGCTGACGGGTGTCGTATGGCTCACGCAAAGCCTTCGATTTGTCGACATGATCGTCAACCGGGGACTTTCCGCGGCTGAATTCCTCTACATAACGTTTCTGCTGATGCCGGGGATCCTGGTTCTGATCCTGCCGATTTCCTTGTTTTGCGCAATCCTCTACGCCTATCACCGACTGAGCTATGACAGCGAACTGGTGGTCATGCGCGCCGCCGGCTTGAGTCAGCGTTCACTGGCAAATCCGGCATTGGTGTTGGCCGGGTTTGTCGCCGTTTGTCTGTATGTCCTCACGCTCTACCTGATGCCGCTGGGGTTCCGCACTTTCAAGGACCGCCAGTTCACCATCCGCAGTAATTACGCGTCAGTTCTGATCCAGGAAGGCGTCTTCAACCAGCTCATGCGGGGCATCACAGTCTATGTCCGCTCGCGCGGCGCCAGTGGTGAACTGCTGGGCATCCTTGTGCATGACAACCGGGTTCAGGCAAAACCGGTGACCGTGATGGCGGAACGCGGTTTTCTCATCGATTCGGCGGAGGGACCCCGATTTGTCATGGAAAACGGCAACCGCCAGGAAGTCGGGCAGGAGAACCGCCAACTTTCCCTGCTTTATTTTGATGAATACACCCTCGAACTGGGCTTGATCACCAAGGATGCCGAGGAGCGTTGGCGTGAGCCGGGTGAGCGATATTTGGACGAACTTTTTTCACCGGGAACTTCGCTGGACGACAAAAACAACGCCAAACGGATGATTGCCGAAGCGCATAAACGCCTGACAACCCCACTCCATGCCCTCATTTTGGCGCTGATTGCGGTGGCCGGGTTGCTTTCCGGCGAATTGGACAGGCGTGGTGACTGGCGACGCATAGCCGGCGCGTCGATGATTGCGCTGGCGTTCGAGATCATTGCCTTTGCCCTCGTTCCACTTGTCGGCAAGTCCCCGGCGCTAGCGCCCGCGATGTATCTCAATTTGATTGCAATCGGTGGGGCGGCTTTCTGGTGGCTTTCGTCCTCACCCAAATCCCGGCAAAGCGCGTCCCGGCGTCACGGAGCCGCCTGATGCGCATATCCCCGACATTATCGATGTACATCGGCAGGCGCTTCCTGATGGACATTTCCCTGGTGTTGGCCGTATTGCTCGGGATCACACTACTCGGAGATCTTGTCGAACTGCTTCGCCGGGCGTGGAACAGGGAAGGCGTTACGCTTTTCATCATCGCCGAGCTGGCCATTCTGAAATTGCCGTTCATGGCGCAAAAAATCCTGCCGTTTGCGACGTTGTTCGGCGGCATGCTGGCATTTGTCCGGTTGACCCGCACCCACCAGCTGGTGGTCGCCAGGTCGGCCGGCGTGTCGGTCTGGCAGTTCATGTTGCCGGCCCTTGTCATATCGATCATCGGCGGCAGTCTGGTCGTGACGGTGTTCAATCCCCTCGTTTCGGCAATGACTTCCAGATACGAACAAATCGAGGCGAAACACCTGAGAGGCCGCGCCAGCCTGCTGGCGGTATCATCCTCCGGACTGTGGCTCCGCCAATCCGATGCGGGTGGCCAGTCGGTTATCCACGCCATGAGGGTGACCCAGGAGGGGACCGAACTGGAGGAGGTCATTATTTTCCTTTATGCCGGCACGGATAGGTTCATCGGGCGCATTGACGCAAAGACCGCGAAGTTGGTGCCGGGCTATTGGCAGTTGACCGACGCGCTCATAACGGCCCCCGACAATCCGGCCGCCTTTCACAAAAACTATGAACTGGAAACCACCCTGACACTGAGCCAAATCCAGGACAGCTTCGCCTCGCCCGATACGATGTCGTTTTGGGCGTTGCCCGGCTTCATCAGAACGCTCGAAGATGCAGGATTCTCGGCGCTGCGCCACCGGCTGCACTGGCACTCGCTCCTTTCCGGTCCCCTGCTCCTCTTCGCCATGGTCCTGTTGGCGGCGAGCTTTTCGCTGAAGTTAACGCGCACCGGCGGCACCGGATTGCTTATGGCGGGCGGTGTGGCGTCGGGTTTCGTGCTCTATTTCCTGACCGACGTATCGCTCGCCTTGGGAATTTCCGGGGGAATTCCGGTTGTCCTTGCCGCCTGGGCGCCGGCCGTGGCAAGCACGCTGTTGGGATTCGCGCTCTTGCTGCACCTGGAAGACGGCTGATTTGATGTCCCTTACCCAGCGCGTTTTCCTGTTCCTGGCGGTGCTGTCAGTGCTTTCGGTTGGCTACGGCCGTACCCTGCTCGCTCAAGCCGGCTTGAGCCGAGATGACGTTTTGTTCAGCGCCGATACCATGAGCCACGATCAGCAACTCGGGGTCGTCAGGGCTGCGGGAAATGTCGAAATATCTACTGATTTGCGCATCTTGCGCGCCGATTCCGTCGCCTACAACCAGAGGCTCGACACGGTGGTTGCCACCGGAAACGTCGCCATACTGGAACCGACCGGCGAAGTTCTATTCGCCGACTATGTCGAATTGACCGACGGACTGCGCGCCGGATTCGTACGCAGCATCAGATTGATGCTCTCGGACAAATCCAGATTTGCCGCTTCAAGCGCCAAGCGGAGGGATGGAAACACCACAGAAATGACCCGAGCGGTTTACTCCGCTTGCCAACTCTGTCCGAAGAACCCCAAGCGCCCGCCGCTGTGGCAAATCAAGGCGGTGAAAGTCATCCACAATCAAAAGGCGCAACGCATAGATTACAAAGACGCCTTCCTAGAGGTCTACGGCATCCCTATCGCGTATACGCCCTATTTCTCGCACCCCGACCCTTCGGTGGAGGCTAAATCGGGGTTTTTGGCACCGCGATACGGCTCGACAAGCGAACTGGGTTTAAGGCTGGAAACTCCCTACTACATACGGATCGCGCCCAATCGCGACGCCACCATCACGCCGATATTCACGAGCAAGGAGGGTGTTGTGCTCGGGGGCGAATATCGCGAACGGACCCTGAAGGGCGCCTATACATTTCAAGGAAGTGTCACGAGCGTCGACAAACGGGACGCCGACAACATCAAAACCGGGGAATCGACGGTTCGCGGCCACGTCGAGGCGAACGGGAACTTTAACCTTGATGAGACCTGGCGGTGGGGCTTTGTCGGCAGCCGCTCCACCGACGACACTTACCTTCGGCGCTACAACATCTCCTCCGACGACACCCAAACCAGTAATATCTATCTTGAGGGTTTTCGGGGTCGGCAATATGCAGCGGCCAACGCCTACCTGTTCCAAGGCCAGCGCGAGGACGACGATCCGGGAACGACGCCTGTCGTCCTGCCGCAGCTGGAATACGCCTTTGTCGGCGAACCCGGTAAGCTGGGTGACAGCATTAGGCTGGATGCCAGCGCACTCTCCCTCTATCGCAGCGACGGACAGGATACGCGCCGGCTGTCTGTTGGAGGAACCTGGCGGTTGCCCTACGTGTCGTCGGGCGGTTCGGTTTATACCTTAGCGACCAGATTGAGGGCCGACGGATACCACGTGAAAGACAAACCTGATCCTGCCAACCCCGGCGTCACGGATACCGGCTTTCGCGGTCGGTTGCTGCCCTCCGCGGCACTGGACTGGCGTCTTCCGATGGTGCGCAGCACTAAGACGACGCGACAAGTCATCGAACCCATCGTCGCGGCTATCGTGGCGCCTTACGGGGGCAACCCGACGGGCATTCCGAACGAAGATTCTCAAAGCTTCGAATTCGACGACACCAACCTGTTCAGTGTTGACCGCTTCCCGGGCTTGGATCGCTGGGAAGGCGGCCCACGCCTGAACTTTGGTGTCAAATACGGTGCCTATGCCGTTAAAGGCGGCTACGTAACGGCAATGGTGGGACAATCCTATCGCCTGAAAGCGGATTCCACGTTCGCAGACAAAACCGGGCTTGAGGACAAACGATCGGACTACGTCGGACGGTTGATCGTGTCGCCCTCCAGTTTCATAGACTACATTCACCGCTTCCGCCTCGACAGGGACACGTTTTCAATCCGCCGCAATGAAATCGATCTGGCAATCGGCCCACAGAAATTGCACTTCGATATCGGCTATTTGTCGCTGGACAAGGAATTAACCGCCGAAGCCTTCGAAAGCCGTGAGGAAGTCAGAGCGTCCGCGCGCGCAAAGATCACCAAGCTTTGGACCGCCGACGCGAATATGCGACGTGATCTAACTGAAAACGGCGGAGCGCTATCTCACGGATTGGGCTTGATTTACAGTGACGAATGCATCGAATTCACGACGCGGTTCGAACGGACTTTTACCGAAGATCGAGACGTTAGGCCTTCCAGCTCGATTTCTTTCCGCGTCAAACTGAAGAATCTCGGATAGTGCAACGAAGTCTGACCCGAGACGTCCTTGCCCCGCCGGAAGCACTTGCGTAAATTCTAGTTCTTGAGGGGTAGGGAGAGCGGCAACCATATGGCCGCGCAACGGGAGCAAACCAACTTGATACCAACCGGGAAACGCTCAGCCGAATTGGTCTGTGTACTGACTGCAATGATCGTGGCCGGAGCGTCAGTACTCGGCAGCGCCCGGCCACTTGCCCAGGTCGTCGGAATTGCCGCCGTGGTCAACGATGAAATCGTGTCTGCTTACGATGTGGACCAGCGTTTACAGTTGATCATTTCGACATCCGGCATGCGGGATACCAAGGAAACGCGGGATCGGATGCGGCGCCAGGCGTTACGCTCGCTCATCGATGATCGCCTCCGAATTCAGGAAGCCAACCGTCTCAACCTCAAGGTCACCAGCGACGATCTGGTCAGGGCGAAGCGGCATGTCGAAAAACGCAGCAAAATTCCGAGCGGGGGATTTGAGGATTTTCTTAAGGCCCGAGGCGTCGGAGCGGCGGCCGTAAAATTGCAGATGACCGCGGAAATTTCGTGGAGCAAAGTACTGGGAAGGCGGCTTCGGCCCCGGGTGCAAATCAGCGACGAAGACATCGACGAGATGCTGGCCAGGTATCAAAAAACCGAGGGCCTGCAGGAACGTTTGCTCGCTGAAATTTTTTTGGCGGTTGACCGCTCCAACAAGAGTGGTGAAGTTCGTCGCACCGCCGAGCGCCTGGTCAAGCAAATTCGCCAAGGCGCTCCATTTGGCGCAATTTCCCGCCAGTTCAGCCAGGGTGTCAGTTCGAATCAGGGCGGCGACGTCGGCTGGGTGACGGAAGGTCAGTTGTCCGCAGAAGTCGAGGACGCATTGCGTCAGATGAGGGTCGGAACGATAAGTCATCCGATCGAGACGCCGGAGGGCTTTTACATCATCCTTCTTCGAAATTTACGCAGGGTGGGTGCGGCGGATCCCCAAGCCGCCATCGTCGAATTGAAGCAGGTTGCCCTCCCCATTGCGTCGGGCGCATCCCAAACGGTGATAAATGAGCGGCTTAGTTTGGCCAGGTCCATCGCTGGAACTGTCAATGATTGCGGCGCCATCGAACAACGGGCAAAAGACCTGGGCTACGGAGATTCCGCAAATCTCGGGAAAATGAGGGTCGGTGACCTGCCGGTCCGATTTCGAAGCGTGGTCGCGTCTCTGCCCATTGGGCAGGCCAGTAAACCCCTCCGGACAGAGCAGGGCTATCATGTCCTGATGGTCTGCGCCAGGAAGGAAGCTGAGATTGTGCGGCCAAACCGCGACGTGGTCAGGGAAAGCCTGGGTCAGCAGCGTCTCGGTATGATGGCACGCCGTTATATGCGTAACCTGCGACGGAACGCCGTCATCGAGTTGCGCTAAGGGCGAACTGGCTGACGCAAAATGGGCTCTTCCCAACATACGCTTCCCATCGCGCTGACGATGGGTGATCCCGCCGGCATTGGCGGAGAAATCGCACTCACTTGCCGTCAGAACCTTTCCGCGCATCCGGTACCGGAATTTTTCGTTATCGACGATCCCCGGCGCCTAACCAGCCTGGCCTCGCTGCTTGAGATAAGAACGCCCGTTATCGAAATTGACGATCCGTCACAAACGTTCGAAGCATTTCAAACTGGATTGCCTGTCCTGTCATTTGGTGCAAATGTTGATGCGACACCGGGAAAAGCGGATGCCGGCAATGCGAACGCCATCCTGGATTCCATAGTCCGCGGCGTTGAATTCGTCACTGCCGGCAGCGCGGGCGGATTGGTGACCAACCCCATACACAAAGCGATCCTTTACGATGCCGGGTTTACTCATCCGGGTCACACTGAATATCTGGCCAATTTGGTGGCCACTGAACAGCATCCCGTCATGATGCTGGTATGCCCCGATTTGCGCGTGGTGCCGGTAACGATCCACATGTCGCTGCGCCAGGCGATCGAGGGTCTGACGGCCGACAAGATTGTGACCAACGGTAGGATCGTTCACCGGGCCTTGATTGAGGATTTCGGAATTCCTAAACCGAGGCTTGCCGTTGCCGCGCTCAATCCGCATGCCGGAGAGGATGCGTCGATGGGCGTCGAGGAAACCGATATTATTGCCCCGGCCGTGGCGCTGTTGTCGGAGGATGGCGTTGATGTTCGGGGACCAGCGCCGGCGGACACGCTTTTCCATGCCGCTGCCCGGCAAAATTACGATGCCGCACTATGCATGTATCACGACCAGGCCCTGATACCGCTGAAGACCATCGACTTCATGCAGGGGGTAAACGTTACTTTGGGCTTGCCGTTTGTCCGTACCTCGCCTGATCACGGGACGGCGTTCGGATTGGCAGGAACGGGCCGGGCCGACCCGTCCAGTCTGGCGGCGGCGTTGAACATGGCAGCTGAAATGGCGGCCAACCGGCAGGCAGCGCGGATGCGCAACGCCGGTGACTGAACTGCCACCGCTTCGCGACGTGATCGCCCGCCATGGCCTGGCCGCACGCCGAAAACTGGGCCAGAATTTCCTGCTCGACCTCAACCTCACGGGAAAGATTGCCAGAGCCGCCGGAAACCTTGCGGACGTCACGGTCGTGGAAGTCGGTCCGGGTCCCGGTGGCCTGACGCGGGCCCTGCTCGCCGAGGGCGCCAAACGGATCATTGCCATAGAGCGCGATACCAGATGCATCGAAGCCTTGGCCGAAATCGGCGACGCATTCCCGGACCGGCTGACCGTTATTGAGGGAGACGCCCTCGCGTTCGAAATCGACCGTCTCCCAGCCGGTCCCGCCAAGATCGTCGCCAACCTGCCCTACAACGTTGCCACTCCACTGCTCATCAAGTGGTTGGGTGAAATCCAGCGTTTTGAGAACTTGACTTTGATGTTCCAGAAAGAGGTCGCGGACAGGATAACCGCCCCACCCGGTAGCCGAACATACGGACGTTTGTCCGTGCTGGCCCAATGGCTGTGCCAGGTTTCCCCAGCCTTTGACGTAGCGCCCTCCGCCTTCGTTCCACCGCCCAAGGTAACGTCGACCGTGGTCAATTTTCGGCCCCGGCCCGAACCTTTGGCGCCCGCCAACCAAAAGATTTTGGAAACCGTGACCGCCGCCGCATTCGGGCAGCGACGCAAAATGCTTAGGGCCTCGCTGAAATCCCTGGGCGTCGACGGCGAGGCACTATGCCGGGCAGCCGCACTTGATCCGACGGCCAGAGCGGAAACGGTATCGGTCGAAGAATTTTGCGCCTTGGCCAGAGAACTCGAAGCTTCGGGAGGTTAAGCCTCCGAACGAAGCCGTTTGACGAAATCGACCAATCCCGTGCTGCGTTCCCGCCGAAGACGCTCGGCTTCGAGGATCGACCGGACCTTACCGATGCTGCGGTCCATGTCGTCGTTGACGATGACGTAATCGTACTCCGCCCAGTGACTCATTTCATCGGCTGCCTTCGACATCCGCTGAGCCACCACGACTTCCTCATCTTGGGCCCGCGCCCGCAGGCGCCGCTCCAATTCCGACGTCGAGGGCGGCAGAATAAAGACGCTGACCAGGTCGTCCCTGGCGGATTGGGCGAGTTGTTGCGTGCCCTGCCAATCGATATCGAACAGAACATCCCGGCCATCCGCCAGCGCTTCCTTCACGGGTCCGGCGGGCGTACCGTAGTAGTGGTCGAATACCTTGGCGTGCTCAAGCATTTCGCCACGATTGACCATCAAATTGAATTCGATCTTGTCGGTGAAAAAATAGTCGATGCTGTCGGTCTCGCCGGGCCGGGGCGGCCGCGTCGTCGCTGAAACCGACATCACGAGACCGTCGTCCTGCTCAAGAATGTGTCTGGCAATAGTCGTCTTTCCGGCCCCCGATGGAGACGACAGCACCAACATCAAACCACGGCGTCCTATTTGGTCGTTAATCATGCAGAAAAATCCGTGCCGAATGAATTATTCAATATTTTGCACCTGTTCCCGCAAACGGTCGATAACGGTTTTTAGATCAAGACCGATGCGGGTCATTTCGTTGTCTGGCGCCTTGGAACACAGGGTGTTGGCCTCGCGATTGAACTCCTGCGCCAAAAAATCAAGCCTGCGCCCCACGACCCCGCCTTCAGACAACAATTCCCGGGCTGAGGCGACGTGCGCATCCAGGCGGTCGATTTCCTCGCGGATGTCGCTCTTGACCGCGAGGATCGCGGCCTCTTGGGCGATCCGATCGGGGTCGGCATCCGAACCGGCTTCGACGACGGCGGCGACTTGCTCGGCCAAGCGCGCTTTGATTGCTTCCGGCTGAGCCGACGCCAAGCTGCGGGCGGCCTCCGTCAACTTCTCGATTTCATCGATTTGTTCGGTCAGCACCGCGGTGATGCGCGCGCCCTCGTCCCGCCGGGATTCCGCCAAGGCGGATAGCGCCGCTTCAAGTGACTCAAGCATGGCCGATTGCCGCTGTTTACCCGCGGCTTCGTCCTCCGGGGCTTCGACGCCTTCGATCACGCCGCGCAATCCCATCAAGCCGTCGATGCGGGCTTTCTCGACTCCCGGCCGGTCGGCAAACTCGGCGGCGATTTCAACAAAATTATCCAACAGTTCACGGTTTACGACGTACTCGGCACCGGCCTCACCGCGCGCGGTCTGGAGATTCATGGTGATGTTCCCCCGCGCGAACAATTTGGCGGCAGCGCTGCGCGCCAATGCATCGAGAGCATCCATCCCCGACGGCACCCGGCAACGGATGTCCAATCCCCGTCCGTTGACGCTCTTCAACTCCCAAACCCAGGATTGCATCTCGTCACCGCCATCGGCGCGGGCAAAACCTGTCATGCTGGCCAGAGGCAAAACAATCTCCGAAAATGATGACGCATGTGCTGCGTCGAACGCGGCGCTACTATATGGATTGAGGCGGGGCGCAACAAGGCCGTCCAGCCATGCGGGCTGTGAAATGGGGAAACATTTTGGATCCGACCAAATCGATATTGATAACCGGCGCTTCTTCCGGCATCGGCGAGGCGCTCGCTCTGCGCTATGCCGGCAACTCCTCCACCCTCGCCCTATGTGGCCGCGATCGCCAGCGTCTCGATGAGGTTGCCGAACAGTGCCGTGCCTTGGGGAGCCAGGTCACGGCGGCCGTCATTGATGTTCGCGACGCCTCGTCCACCGCCGCCTGGATCGAGGAAATGGATCGGCAAGCACCGCTTGATCTGGTAATTGCCAACGCCGGAATTTCGGGCGGCGGCGGCACAAACGTGACGGAAAGCGCAAAGGCGATATTCGACGTCAATCTGGGCGGCGTTTTGAATACAGTGCACCCGGCGCTGGCGCGCATGGTGGAACGCGGGCGCGGTCAAATTGCCATCATGAGCTCCCTGGCTGGCTTCGTCGGCATGCCTGGTGCGCCGGCCTACGGCGCCAGCAAAGCTGCCGTCCGCTCGTATGGCGAAGCCCTGCGCGGACGCTGTTCGGCTGACGGCATAGCCGTATCGGTGGCCTGTCCGGGATTCGTCGTCAGCCGCATCACCGATAAAAACAGGTTCCGCATGCCATTTCTCATGAGCGCCGCGAAAGCGGCAGCAATCATCGACAAAGGACTGCGACGGAATAAAGCCCGCATCGCGTTTCCCTGGCCCCTTTATTGGGCGGTCCGGGTGGTACAGGCTTTGCCAGTGGTGGTCTCCGACCGAATATTCCGTCGGCTGCCCGAAAAAGATTGAACAGCTCTACTGGGATTTTCGCTCGCGCAGGATCTTTCGCCACTTCGCAACATTGCGGTTGTGCTGCAGGAGGGATTTCGCGAACACATGCCCGCCACTGCCGTCCGCGACGAAATAGAGATCTTTGGTGTCTAGCGGGTGCAGCACCGCCTCGAGCGAAGCCCGCCCCGGATTGGCAATTGGACCGGGCGGCAGGCCCTTGTGCAGGTATGTGTTGAAAGGGTGGGGTGACTTCAAATCCGCCCGGGTCAAGGGGCGTTCCAGCGGTCCATCCTGCTTCAATCCATAGGCGACGGTGGGGTCTGATTGCAACCTCATGCCGCGGCGCAAACGATTGATAAATACGCCGGCGATGTGGGGCCGTTCCGCCGCCAAACCTGTTTCCCGTTCAACGATCGAGGCCAAAACTAGAGCTTCCGCGGCATTTCGCAGCGGCAAATCGGGTGCTCTCTTGGCCCAGACTCGATCAAGTTCGTGCCGCAGGTCCCGCTGCATCCTGGCAAGCAGGTCACGCCGGTCGTCGCCCCAGGCGTAGTGGTATGTTTCAGGCAGCAGCGATCCTTCGCTTGGCGGCTCCACTCGGCCATCCAAAACGGAGCCATCAAGCCCTTCGGTCTTTTCGATCAGGGCCAGAACCTGTGGGACGACAAGTCCTTCAGGAACCGTCAAGCGACGAACCACCGTCTCGCCGCGCACCAGGCGCTCCATTGCGGCGCGCGGCGTAATGCCCGGCTCGAAATCATACTCACCGGCCTGAAGATCCTGGGCATGGCCGCTCAGTCTCACACTGGCGACAAAAACATCAGATCGCCTAATTACGCCGGTTTGGCTGAGGCGCTGTGCGATTGCGCGCAGACCGGTCCCTTTAGGCAAGACCACGCGCATAACTTCCGTCGAGGGCCCCGGGGCGTTGAATTCGGAGATTGACCAGGCCAACAATACCGCGACGCAAATGACGCCGACCGAGAGCAACAGCGAGACGAGACGAAATATACGGCGCAATGCGCCAATTTTCTTGGGCGCTCTGGAATGGCTGAGGTGGGGTTCGGCTGAACCCGAATCCGCTCGGGGGGGCTTTTTTTTCGGCGGGCCGGTCAGCACCGACTAAACCTATGTAGCCTTTTTCAAGATGACCGAAGCGTTAGTACCGCCAAAGCCGAACGAATTCGACAAGACCGCCCGGACCACCCGTTCCTTCGCATTGTGCGGAACCAAATCGATATCGCAACCCTCTGAAGGATTATCAAGGTTCAAGGTCGGCGGCACGACGCCCCGGCCAAGCGCCAGGATGGAGAAGATCGCTTCAACAGCACCCGCGGCGCCCAACAAATGGCCGATCGAGGATTTCGTCGAAGACATCGACAACCGGTCGGCGGCATCCCCGAACAGGCGCTTGATCGCACCGAGTTCGATCTCGTCGCCCAGGGGCGTTGACGTGCCGTGAGCGTTAATGTAGTCGATATCGTCGGCGTTCATTTCCGCCCTCTGCAACGCCGCCTTCATGGCGCGGAAGCCGCCGTCGCCGTCCGATGCCGGCGCCGTGATGTGATGGGCGTCGCCGGACAAGCCGTAGCCAACCAACTCGGCATAAATTTTTGCCCCGCGTTTTTTGGCATGTTCGTACTCTTCGAGCACGACCGCGCCGGCCCCTTCGCCCATGACAAATCCGTCACGGTCCTGATCCCAGGGTCGGGATCCCTTCTCGGGCTGGTCGTTGAATGACGTGGAAAGCGCGCGCGATGCCGCAAACCCGGCGATACCGATGCGGCAAATCGCCGCTTCGGCGCCGCCCGCGATCATAACGTCGGCATCGCCCAGCTGGATCAGCCGGCCGGCGTCACCGATGGCATGAGCCCCCGTCGAGCAGGCCGTTACCACGGCGTGGTTGGGTCCTTTGAAACCATGACGAATTTGGATCTGACCGGACAGCAAGTTGATCAACGCGGACGGAATGAAGAACGGACTTACCTTGCGCGGGCCCCGTTCATGCAGCGTCACGGCGGTCTTGGCGATAGACTCAAGTCCGCCGATGCCGGATCCCATTAGCACTCCGGTGCGGCACAGGGCCTCTTCATCCTCAGGCTGCCAGCCGGAATCACCGATCGCTTCATCGGCGGCAGCCATGCCGAATACAATGAATTCATCGACCTTGCGCTGGTCCTTTGCCGGCATCACGTCGTCGGCATTGAATTGCCCGGGCTGGTCCCCGTGTGGGACTTCGCAGGCGATTCGGCAAGCCAGGTCGTCCGTTTCGAATTTTGTAATAGGGCCTGCGCCGGAGTCACCGGCAATGAGACGTGTCCACGTTTCCTCGACACCGTTGGCCAACGGCGTAACGAGACCTAAACCGGTAACCACAACTCGTCTCATGGGCATCACTTCCCCAATTTCAGGCTTTCTACCAACAGTTCGACGCCGGGTTCAACGAGTGGCTCGTTTCCCGCGCGCGTCCGGCGTTGTCAAAATTCGCCTTAGGCTGCAGCGCTTTCGAGATGCCCGATAGCGTCTTTAACGGTAAGAATTTTTTCGGCGACATCGTCGGGAATTTCGACCCCAAATTCCTCTTCGAAAGCCATCACGAGTTCAACCGTGTCCAGGCTGTCCGCACCAAGGTCATCGATAAAGCTGGCTTCGTCGGTCACTTTGTCGGCCTCGACGCCGAGGTGTTCAATTACGATTTTCTTTACGCGGTCGGCAATGTCACTCATATGATTCTTCCCTGACTTGGCTTGATCTTCAGTATGTGGCGCCGGCCGGGAATATCCGGCGGGCACCGTGGAATGGACAATACACGAGGGCGGGCAATCGAACGACCTTCCACCTTCGGCGTTCATTGTCATGAAATTTGGCGGTTTGGTAACACACTTTCCCATCCATGGAAAGACGGCGGTTGAACCTCCCAAATTACAGCCGATCTAAGGCTAAATCATGGCCATTCCGCCATTGACGTGCAGCGTTTGGCCGGTGATGTAGGCCGCTTCGTCGCTGGCGAGATAGGTTACCGCCGACGCGATGTCGGCAACATCCCCGAACCTGCCCACCGGTATGGCCTCCGCCAGCTTTTCGCGTTGTGCCTGCGGCAGAGCATCCGTCATGGCCGTTTCGATAAAACCGGGCGCCACACAGTTGACGGTGATGCCTCTGGAAGCGACCTCCTGGGCCAGAGATTTCGACATCCCGACGAGGCCGGCCTTGGCGGCGGCATAGTTCGCCTGACCGGGGTTGCCCATGGTGCCGACGACGGAGGTGATGTTAACGATGCGGCCCCAGCGACGTTTCATCATGCCGCGTAAGGACCCTCGGGCCAGGCGAAATGCGGCGGTCAGATTAACGTCTAGCACACCCTGCCATTCTTCGTCCTTCATCCGCATGGCGAGGTTGTCACGCGTGATTCCGGCGTTGTTGACCAGAATGTCGAGGCCGCCCATGGCGGCGTCCGCTTCAGCCACGAGCCCCCCGACGGCCTCCGGATCACCCAAATTGCAAGGCACGACATGAACCTTTCCGCCCAGGCCGGCGGCGCATTCGTCAAGCGCCTCGCGCCGCGTACCGGATATGGCGACGGTGGCACCCTGGGCATGAAGCGCCGTTGCGATGGCACCGCCAATTCCGCCGGAAGCACCGGTCACCAGGGCACATTTACCGGAAAGATCGAACATCGCCAGCTCCTACAGATTATTGAGAAAGGTATCGATGTCGGCGGGACCTTGAACGGATACGCCGGACAGGTCCCTGTTGATGCGCCGCGTCAGGCCGGTCAAAACCTTGCCGGTACCCAATTCGACCAGCGTCTCGGCCCCTTGTTCGGCCAGCGTCTCGACGCATTCACGCCAGCGCACACGGGCGGTGACCTGCGCCACAAGCTGCCGTGAAATGGTCGCCGGGTCGCTGACTTCCTGCGCGGTGACGTTGGCGACCAGGGGCACCAGGGGGGGCGAGATATCGCAGTTGTCCAGGGCCTCCGCCATTTCCTCTGCCGCCGGCGCCATCAGTTCACAATGGAACGGTGCGCTGACGGGCAACAGGATGGCGCGTTTGGCGCCCCGCTCCGGCGCCAGTTCGATGGCCCGTTCGACCGAATGCTTATGGCCGCTGATGACGACTTGACCCGGTGCATTGTCATTCGCCGCCGCGCACACCCCCGGTTCGACGCCATTTTCGGGATCACCGGCGGCGGCATCAACGACGACGGCTTCGGCATCCGCCAATTCCAAGCCCAGCATCGCCGCCATGGCGCCCTCGCCGACCGGAACGGCCCTCTGCATGGCTAAGCCGCGCAGCCGCAACAGCTTCGCGGTTTCGGCAAGCGGGATGGCGCCGGCGGCTGCCAGCGCCGAATACTCCCCCAGCGAATGGCCGGCAACATAGGAGACGAGGTCGGGAAGTTTTGTATCGCCCTCGGCTTCCATCGTGCGCAGGACGGCGAGGCTCGATGCCATCAAGGCCGGCTGCGCGTTTTGGGTCAACGTCAATTCGTCCTCAGGACCCTCGAACATCAACGTCGACAGCTTTTGTTCGAGGGCATCGTCAACCTCTTCAAAAACCAACCGGGCGACGCCGAACGCCTCACTGAGTTCCTTGCCCATACCGACGGCCTGGGAGCCCTGGCCGGGAAATACAAAAGCGCGTGTCATGTCGTTGTCTAAACCTCTTTATGGAAATCCGTTGGGCGAACCACATAGAGGATCGCATCCCCAGTGATAGCGCCCGAATATCCACTGTCAAGCGCCCATGTGCGGGCCGCGTTACTTGCACTTGCAAGCCGGTGCAAAATCTGTATAGTCGCGCGCCTTACATAACTCCTTGCCGGTCTTTGCCGGCTATGCCCGGTGCGCCGGGCCGAATTAGCCAGAAGGGGTGCATGCGCATGTCGCTGTACGAAAACATATTTCTCGTGCGGCCTGACGTTTCGTCCGCACAGGTCGAAGCAATGGCCGATGAATTCTCCGCCATCATTAGCGCCGGCGGAGGCGAAATCAAAAAAGTTGAGCATTGGGGTTTGAAGAACCTCGCCTACCGGATCAAGAAGAACCGGAAGGCCCACTACGTCATGTTCAACATCGATTCCCCGCATGAGGCGGTACATGAAATGGAGCGCAACATGGGACTGCATGACGATGTCATGCGGCACATGACGATCCGCGTCGACGAGCTGGAGGAAGGCCCGTCCGCCGTCATGCAGAGCAAGGCCGCCCGCGACGAGCGCCGCAGCCGCCGCGACGAACGTCCCCGCGACGACCGCCCGCGGGGCGACCGCCCCCGGAGCGACCGTCCGCAGGAAGACAAAGCGCCCGAAGCCGCTGCATCCGATGCGGCCGAGGCAACCGAAGCGAAGGGAGACGACAAATGAGCACCACCGGATCAGGCGGCCGCCGCCCTTTCTTCCGCCGTCGCAAGTCCTGCCCTTTCTCGGGCTCGAATGCGCCGAAAATCGACTACAAGGACGTCAAACTTCTGCAGCGTTTCGTTTCGGAACGCGGCAAGATTGTCCCCAGCCGCATTACGGCCGTGTCGGCCAAGAAGCAGCGTGAATTGGCCCGCGCCATCAAACGCGCGCGTTTTCTCGCTCTGCTGCCGTACGTCGTCAATTAGGCGTGCAAGCCGTTTCCGCATATGTCGAAGGACACCCTCACCGGCTTAGGCGCGGGTGCACTGAGCGCGCTTTTGTATCTTGCGATACAGCAGGCGTCGCCCGGAACGTTCATCCTCGCCTATCTGTCACCGTTACCGCTCTACCTGGCGGGTCTGGCCCTCGGGCTCACCCCCGTCGTCGTCGCGGGACTGACCGGAACGATGTTAGCCTTTGCCGTGGGGTATTGGCCGGACGGGCTGTCATTTGCCCTGCTGAACGCGGTGCCGGCAATGTGGATATCGCGTCTTGCGCTGCTCGCCCGCGCCGATCAGAGCGGCAAGATGGAATGGTACCCGGCGGAGCGCCTGGTGACCTGGCTATCGACCGGCGCAGGGGTCTATTTTTTGATCGCGCTCGCGCTGACATCCATGCTGGACGGAGGACTGTGGTCGGGCTTGGAAGCTTACATGCGCTCGATGGCCGAACAGTTCACCAGTCCCGACGGCCGAAATTTGACGCCGGAGACGCAAGAGGTCATCGCCAATTTCGCTCAGTTCATGCCGGCCATGGTCGGTATTTCCTGGATGACCATGCAGGTCGTAAATGGAACCCTGGCACAGGGATTGGCAGTTCGCTTCAAACGCAATCTGAGGCCGTCGCCGAGCCTCGCGGATTTTCGTGCGCCCGGACCTCTTGTCTATGCGTTGGCGGCATTGACCGCGGCGTCGTTTATTCCGGGAACCATCGGCCTGATCGCTGGAACACTGGCGGTGTTTGCCGCCTATCCTTTCCTGTTTGCAGGTTTGGGCGTGGTCCACGCCTTGGCGGCTCGGCTGGCAGCGCGCAATATCGTGCTGGTCGTATTCTATTTTCTTCTTTTCATGCTCGGTTGGCCTTTCTTGCTGGTAGCCGGGCTCGGACTAATCGATCAATGGGCTGATTTGCGCGGCCGTTTCAGCGGCACGCGCAACGGTCCGGACAACGGCCCAGATGATGGCCAGGAGGTAAAGTGATGGAAGTTATTCTGTTGGAGCGGGTCGAGAAGCTCGGCCAGATGGGCGATGTGGTGAAGGTGAAGGACGGCTATGCCCGGAATTTTCTGCTGCCCCGAAAGAAAGCGCTTCGCGCCAATGCCGACAATTTGGCCAAGTTTGAATCGCAAAAGGTCGATCTGGAAGCCCGCAACCTAACGGCCCGCACCGAAGCCGAGAGTGTGGCCTCCAAGATGGACGGCATTTACTGCACCTTGTTGCGCCAAGCCAGCGAGGGCGGGCAGTTGTTCGGTTCGGTAACCGCCCGCGACATCGCGGAGTCGGCCACGGAAGGCGGATTCGCAGTTAACAAGAATCAAGTCGTCCTGGGTCACCCGATCAAGACGCTGGGTGTTCACGACGTCAAGGTCAACCTTCACCCGGAAGTTTCGGTAACCGTTAAGGTCAACGCGGCCCGGTCCGATGCCGAAGCCGAGCAGCAGCAGGCCGCATCCGAACGCGGTGAAGATATCACGGCCGAAGGTGCCGCGGCGGCAACTGAGGAAGTCCACGTCGAGGAATTCTTCGAGGAGGAGGCCCTGGCCGAGGCGGAGGCTGAAATCGAAGAGGCTAGCGCTGAGGAACAGGCTGAAGAGGAAGCTGCTGCTGAAACCGAAAACGAGGCCGAAGAGGGTTCGCAAGACGCTGCTGAGGGCGAAGACGAAGCTGCCGAGGAAAAACCCGAAGAAGCCTAGCTTCCGAGATATGGAATTAGCCGAGACGGCGCGAACCGGGGTTCGCGCCGTTTTCATTTGCGGCGTCGCAAATACCCTACTGTTGAATTTACCATGGGGAGAAAATCCGTTATAATGGCTGTCTGAATACCGCGCCCGTTTTAGGGCGTCTGCTGCTCCCAATGGGGACCCATCTAGGCTTGTGTCGAAGGACGTTTTGTCAAAGATGGAGGGGCGTTGCCATGGATATTCTGGGCACGCTGTGTAATCGGTATTATTCGTTCGGTCGTCTGGAAATAACAGACGTGGACGGTCGCACTACGGTCCTCGAAGGCAAGAAACCGGGACCGTCCTCCGCCATGCGGATCCACGATCCCTCGTTTCGCCGTAAACTTCTCCTAAATCCTCAGTTGGCCCTCGGCGAGGGCTATATGAATGGCCTCTACTCCATCGAAAAGGGCGATTTGTATGACCTCGTCTCGCTCTGCATGAGGAATTCGCACTCCATCGATTCCGGCGCCTGGTACGCGGTCCTCGCCTGGTTCCACCGCCTGGGGCGTAGCGTCATGCAGTACAACCCCATCGGGCGGGCACAACGTAACGTCGCCCATCACTACGACCTGTCCGACGCGCTCTACGACTTGTTTCTTGACGCCGACCGGCAATACTCCTGCGCCTACTATTCGGCCGATTCACAACCTCTGGAAGAGGCACAGGAAAACAAGAAAAGGCACATCGCCGCCAAGCTCCTGATCGAACCCGGCATGAAGGTTCTGGATATCGGTTCCGGCTGGGGCGGCCTTGGTATTTTCTTGGCCCAGGCGACCGACGCTCAGGTCGTCGGCGTTACGCTGTCGGAGGAGCAGCACAAAGTATCGTGCCGACGGGCCATCGACATGGGTGTCGTAGACCGGGTTGATTTTCGCCTGCTGGATTACCGGCTACTGGAAGAGGAATTCGACCGCATTGTGTCGGTCGGCATGTTCGAGCATGTCGGCATCACACATTATCCGGAGTTCTTCGAAAAAGCCCGCGACCTTCTGAAGGATGAGGGTGTGGCCCTGCTGCATACCATCGGACGCGCCGACGGTCCCGGTTACACCAATCCGTGGATCAGAAAATACATATTCCCAGGGGGATACTGCCCGGCCCTTTCCGAAATCACGCCTCCGCTCGAACGCACCGGCATGTATACCACCGACATCGAAGTCCTGCGCCTGCACTATGCCGAAACACTGAAGGCCTGGCGGCGGCGCTTCCTCGCCAACAAGCACAAGGTGGAAGAGATCTATGACGAGCGGTTTTGCCGCATGTGGGAATTTTACCTGGCCGGTTCGGAAGCGGCTTTCCGCTGTGGCGGGCACGTGGTATTCCAAATCCAATTCGCCAGGAAGCAGGACACCGTGCCGCTGACGCGGGATTACATCGGGGAGTGGGAGTCCGGACTGCGGGATCAGGCAAGAAGCGCCGCCGAATAGTTATCCCCGAAGTTCACAGCCTGTGCGTCAGCCTTATCCACCGGTTTCTTGGGAAACGATCGAATACGTTCTCCACCCGATAAGGGTCAATGGGTATAGTGTCGTCCCATGGAAAGCGCGAACAGCACACCGCACCTGACGCCGGTCGACGATCTGGGCGATCCGACCGGCTTGGACGCCGGGCTGGGCTATCGCGAACAGCCCAGTAACGCGGATGCCGAGCAGGCGCTGTTGGGCGCCATCCTGATCAACAACGAGGCGGCCCATCGCGTTGCGGGTTTCTTGCTGCCGCAGCATTTTTTCTGGCCGGTGCACGGACGCATCTATGAAGCCGCCGGAAAACTCATCGATCGCGGCCAAATCGCCACGCCGACGACGCTGAAGACCTACTTCGAGCGCGACGAAGGTTTGGCTGACGTGGGCGGTGCGGAATACCTCGCCCGCCTGGCTGCCGCCGCCACGACGGTGATCAACGCGGAGGACTACGGCAAGGCCATTTACGACCTCTATCTCCGTCGCGAACTCATTGATATTGGGGAAGGAATGGTCAATACGGCCTATGATGCCGATATTGACGAACCGGCCGGCCGGCAGATCGAGGACGCCGAAAAATTCCTTTTCGACCTGGCTGAAAAAGGCGCCCACGAAGGCGGTTTTGCGGCCTTTAAGGATTCCATGACGGCGGCGATCAACGCCGCCGAAGCCGCCTTCAAGCGCGACGCCCAACTGACCGGCGTGCCGTCGGGTCTGGTCGATCTCGACGAACTGCTGGGCGGCATGCACCGTTCCGACCTCATCATCCTCGCCGGACGGCCGAGCATGGGTAAGACGGCCCTGGCGACAAACATCGCCTTCAACGCCGCCAAAGCACGGCATCAGAAGGGGAAGGATGACGGCTCCGTGGTCGGCTTCTTTTCGCTGGAAATGTCGGGCGAACAATTGGCCACCCGCATCCTTTCCGAGCAGGCCGAGATATCATCACACAAAATCCGCCGCGGCCAGGTTTCGAGCGACGATTTCCACAGGGTCGTCCGTGTTGCTCATGAACTTGAGGAACTGCCGTTTTTCATCGACGACACGCCCGCGCTGTCCATCGCGGCCCTCAGAACTCGGGCGCGACGGCTGAA
>CAYOAD010000007.1:29160-41978 GCA_964401845.1 uncultured Rhodospirillaceae bacterium
GATCGTGGTCGATTACCTCCAACTCATCCGTCCCTCCGGTACCGGACGGAACGACAACCGCGTCCAGGAAGTATCCGAGATTACGCAGGGCCTGAAAGCGCTGGCCAAGGATCTCGACATCCCGGTCTTGGCACTGAGCCAGCTGAGCCGCGCGGTCGAACAACGCGACGACAAGCGGCCGCAGCTCTCGGACCTCCGTGAATCGGGTTCGATCGAGCAGGACGCCGACGTCGTGATGTTCGTGTTCCGGGAGGAATACTACTGGACCCGGAGCAATCCCCGGCCCAGCCGCGCCCGCAAGGAGGAAACCGAGGCGGAGTTCATACTGCGCCAACAACAATGGGCCGAAGACTACCAGCGCGAAGGACGCGCCGGGGAGGCCGAAATCATCGTCGCTAAGCAGCGCCATGGCCCGACGGATACCGTCCGCGTCTATTTCAGCAATCAGTTCACCAAGTTCGACAATCTCGAAACCGACGATCACCTGCCTGACGATGTCGGACTATGAGGACAGCTTCCCGCCCCGACCGCTCGCCGGCGCAACCCTGACGATCGATCTCGGGGCGCTGGCCGAAAACTACCGCAGGCTCGCCGGTTGGTTCACCGGACGCCATGTCGGCGCCGCCGTCAAAGCGAACGCCTATGGCATCGGCATCGAATACGCAGCACCCGCGCTCTACGGCGCCGGGTGCCGCTGCTATTTCGTCGCCACCCTGGATGAAGGCCTGCAATTGCGGGAGATCCTCGCGGCCGACGCAGAAATCTACATACTCTGCGGCCAGATGGTTGGACAGGCGGAGGTATTCGCGCGTCACGACCTTCGTCCCGTTCTGAACGATCTCGCACAAATCGCCGACTGGTCGGCGCACGGACGAGCGAAAGAACAAATCGGCAAAGGGGCGCTCCATTTCGACACCGGCATGGCCCGACTCGGTCTGCCCGACTATGAGGTCAATAAACTGGTGGAAGATCCTTCTCTGCTGGAGGGGATCGAACCGACCCTGGTGATGAGCCACCTCGCCTGCGGCGACGAGCCGGACAATCCCATCAACGTCGAGCAGCTGGAAAAATTCAGGCACCTGAAATCGCTGTTTCCGGAAATCGAGGGTAGTTTCGCCAACGGTGCGGGGATCATTTTGGGACCCGATTACCACTTCGACGTGGCCCGCGCCGGTCTTGCCCTCTATGGCGGAAATCCGGTCACGGATCGGCCCAATCCGATGACGGAAGTCGTTCATTTAAAAGCAAAAATCGTCCAGGTGCGTGAGATTGACAGCCCCCAGGCCGTTGGCTATGGTGCGACGCACCGGGCGTCCGGACCGACCCGTATCGCCACCGTTCCGGTGGGCTATGCGGATGGTTATCCCCGATCTCTCGGTAACCGCGGGTTTGCTGTCGTCGACGGCACGCGTGTTCCAGTCGTAGGACGCGTTTCGATGGATTTGATTACCCTCGACGTCACGGCCGTTGCGCCCGAAAAGGCGGCGCCGGGATGCGATGTCGAACTCTTGGGCGGAGCGGTTCCTTCGGCCGAACTGGCGGCTGCCGCCGATACCGTCGATTACGATCTCTTCACACGACTGGGAAGGCGTTATAATCGCATCTACCTCGGGAAAGGCTGACGCCGTGACCATGGCGAATACCTTTCTCGCCACGATTGGCCGCATATTCCTAAACTTCCTGGGCGCCTCCGGGCGGCTTTCCGTCTTTACCGGCACTGCCGTGAGCCATTGCGTCCAACCGCCGATATATGTCCGGCTGCTGCTGCGGCAAATGATGTCCATCGGCTATTATTCGCTGCCGGTCGTCGGCATGACAGCGGTCTTCACGGGCATGGTGCTGGCGCTGCAGATCTATTCCGGTTCCTCGCGTTTCAACGCCGAGGGCGCGGTCGCCACCATCGTCGTCATCGGTATCACGCGAGAGCTGGGTCCCGTGCTGACAGGATTGATGGTCGCAGGCCGCGTCGGCGCTGCCATGGCCGCCGAAATCGGCACCATGCGGGTAACCGAGCAAATCGACGCCCTGACGACGTTGAGCACCAATCCCTTCAAGTACCTCGTCGTGCCCCGCCTGATCGCCGGCGCCCTGATGCTGCCGTTGCTGGTGCTGGTCGCCGACATTATCGGGGTCATGGGCGGATATCTGGTAGGCACTGAAAAACTGGGCTTCAACGCGGCGACATACCTCGAAAATACCTTCGAGTTCCTCGAGCAGATCGACGTCATTTCCGGTCTTGTGAAAGCCTCGGTGTTCGGTTTTATCGTTTCGCTGATGGGTTGCTACCACGGCTACCACAGCCGCGGCGGCGCGCAGGGCGTCGGCGCAGCCACAACCAACGCAGTGGTCTCCGCATCCATCCTGATACTGGCGGCCAACTACGTCACTACGGAGTTGTTTTTTTCGATATGAGCGACGACGCGCCGAAAATCAGCATTAGCAACGTCCACAAGTCGTTCGGACCGAAGATCGTTCTAGACGGTCTCGACTTGACGGTCGGCAAGGGCGAATCCGTGGTTGTGATCGGCGGTTCCGGTACAGGTAAATCGGTTTTGTTGAAATGCGTGCTCGGTCTCTTGAAGCCCGAGCGGGGCAGCATCGAAGTCGATGGTGAGGAGGTCGTCGGCATGCGCGGCTCGGATCGCGAGCGGGTGCTGCACAAGTTCGGCATGCTGTTTCAGGGATCCGCCCTGTTTGACAGCCTGAAGGTTTGGGAGAACGTGGCATTCGGCCTGATCCAAGGCCAGAACATGGACCGTGACCAGGCCAGGGAAGTGGCCCTGGAAAAGATGGCTCAGGTCGGCCTTGGTGCCGAAGTCGGCGAACTCGGCCCGGCCGAGCTTTCCGGCGGCATGCAGAAACGCGTGGGTCTTGCCCGCGCCATCGCGACGGAACCGGAAATCATTTTTTTCGACGAGCCCACCACGGGGCTCGATCCCATCATGGGCGACGTGATCAACGACCTGATCGTCAAATGCGTGCGCGAACTGGGCGCGACGGCACTTTCGATTACCCATGACATGGCGAGTGTGCGTAAAATTGCCGACCGGATCGCCATGATCTATCACGGCAAGATCATCTGGACCGGTTCGGTCGACGAAGTTGACGATTCCGGCAACGCCCACGTCGACCAGTTTATTCACGGCCGCGCCGACGGCCCAATCGAGATGGAAATTCTTCGGCCATGACCGCACGTAATTCGGAGACGCTTATCTGATGGCCCGGGGCGCCCGGCAATACGTCTGCCAATCCTGCGGCGCTGTGAGCGCCAAGTGGTCCGGCCAGTGCGATTCCTGTAACGAATGGAACTCGATCGTCGAGGAAGCCGGTACCGCCAGCGCGCCCAAAGGCTTGAGTCCCGGCAAGGGCCGTCGCGTCGATTTCGTACCGCTGGACGGCGAGACGGCCGAGAGCCCCCGGCTGACAACCCGCATCGCGGAGTTCGACCGCGCCCTGGGCGGTGGCCTGGTTGCCGGCTCGGCCATCCTGATCGGCGGCGATCCGGGCATCGGAAAATCCACCTTGTTGCTTCAGGCCACGGCGGCGCTGGCTAAATCAGGTGCGCCCTGCGTTTACATTTCCGGGGAGGAAGCCGTCGAGCAGGTGCGCATGAGGGCGCGGCGCCTTGGTCTTGGGGACGCGCCCGTCGAACTCGCGGCCGCTACCAGTGTGCGTGATATTCTCACCACCCTGGAAAGTCGGGAGGCGCCCCGCTGCGTGGTCATCGATTCGATCCAGACCATGTTCGTCGACAATCTCGAATCCGCCCCCGGCAGCGTCGCCCAGGTGCGCGCCAGCGCCCAGGAGTTCATCCGCATGGCGAAGAACCGGGGGATCAGCGTCCTTCTGGTCGGTCATGTCACCAAGGAAGGTCAGATCGCCGGCCCCCGCGTGCTGGAACACATGGTCGACACGGTGCTTTACTTCGAAGGCGAACGCGGCCACCAGTTCCGTATTTTGCGCGCCGTCAAGAACCGTTTCGGTCCGGGCGACGAAATCGGCGTATTCGAGATGACCGACGCCGGATTGGCCGAAGTCGCCAATCCCTCCGCCCTGTTTCTGCCGGAGGAAGGCAGCCGCGTCAGCGGCAGTTGCGTGTTTGCCGGCATCGAAGGCACGCGGCCCGTCCTGGTCGAAATTCAGGCTCTGGTGTCACCCTCACCACTGGCCACGCCGCGGCGCGCGGTGGTCGGCTGGGATTCTTCGCGTTTGGCCATGGTCATGGCGGTCCTCGACGCCCGATGCGGCCTTCATCTTGCCGGCAACGACGTCTACCTGAACGTCGCCGGCGGCTTGAGGGTGCAGGAACCTGGGGCCGACCTCGCCGTAGCGGCGGCGCTGATCTCCTCCATCACCAACGTACCGGTGCCGGGCGGCGCCGTCGCCTTCGGCGAAATCGGCCTGTCCGGCGAGGTCCGTCCCGTCAGTCAGACGGATGTCCGCATGAAGGAAGCGGCGAAGCTCGGCTTCGAGCGCGCTTTGATCCCCGCGGGTGCGGCCAAACGCAAGCCGCTTCTAACGATGGACGAAATCTCGGCGGTACACGAATTGGTGACGCTGTTCGGTGAACCGCAGCCCCTGCGCGCCGTCTCGGGAGCCGACGATGCCTGACGGTTCGGTCAACATCGTCGATGCCGGCGTCGCCGTTGTCCTTATCCTGTCCGCGCTCTTGGCTTTCAGCCGGGGTCTCGTGAAAGAATCCCTGGCGGTTGCCGGCTGGGTCGGAGCCGCCTTCGTGACGCTCTATCTTTATCCCTTCGCCGCACCGTACTCACGGAAGTACATTCCCATCACGATCGCCGCCGATGCAGCCACCGTCATCGCCATCTTCGTCGTAACTCTTGTCGTGATTTCCATCGTCAGCCACCAGATTTCCACCAGGGTGAGGGAAAGCGCCATCGGACCGCTCGACCGCTCCCTCGGGTTTTTGTTCGGTTTGGCGCGGGGCGCGGTTGTGGTCATCGTGGCTTACATGCTGCTGACCTGGCTCATTCCGCCGCAGGACCATCCCAAACTGGTGACTGACGCCCGCGTGACGCCCTGGGTGCAGCGGGGTGCGGAACTCATGGCCAAGCTTGTTCCTGAAACCTCTCAAGCCCGCGAAGCTGTCGAGGGGGCGTTGGACGAAGCCGGCAGGCTCAACGATCAGACCGGCGGCCAATTGGAACGCGCGATCAAGCAATCAATTGAAGACACCGGGGCGAAATTGGGCTACAAGCCGAACCAGCTGAATCAGATGGACCAGTTGATCAAATCCAACCAGGATGAGTAATGGAAAATCGGAACAGAACCTCGACCCCGACCCTTCGAACGACTGGTTATTTGAACGCTTCGAGCCATCCCTTAGACGACGACAAACTGCACGAAGAGTGCGGTGTTTTCGGCATCTACGGTCACCACGACGCAGCCGCCCACACCGCGTTGGGTCTGCATGCCCTGCAGCATCGGGGGCAGGAATCGGCCGGCATTTGCGCCTACGACGGCATCCGTTTCAACACACACCGCAACCTCGGCCTGGTGGGCGATATCTTCAGCTCCCAGAAGGTCATCGACAGTCTCGAGGGCGACCGGGCGATCGGTCACAACCGCTACTCCACGACCGGTGAGACGTTGTTCCGCAATGTCCAGCCGCTGTTCGCGGAGTTCGCCTTCGGCGGCCTCGCCATCGCGCACAACGGCAACCTGACAAACGCCTACTCCGTCCGCCGGGACCTCGTGGACAAGGGCTCCATATTCCACACCACGACCGACAGCGAAGTGTTGGTCCACCTCATCGCGACCAGCAATTTCAACACTGTTTCTGACCGCATGGTTGACGCCCTCTCGGGGGTTGACGGCGCCTACTCGCTGGTCGCGCTGACCAACGACGCCATGTACGGCGTGCGCGACCCGATGGGGGTGCGGCCGCTGGTAATCGGGACGATCGACGGCGCCACGATCCTGGCGTCCGAGACCTGCGCACTCGATATCATCGGCGCTGAATTCGTGCGCGACGTCGAACCGGGCGAGCTGATCATCGTTGACGACCGCGGCATGCAAAGCCTCAAGCCGTTTGCCCCGACGCAGCCGCGCTTTTGCATTTTCGAGTACATCTATTTTGCCCGGCCCGACAGCATGGTGGAGGGCTCCAGCGTTTACGAAGTCCGCAAGAGCATCGGCGCACAGCTGGCCCGCGAGGCGGGCGTCGAGGCCGACATCGTCGTGCCCGTGCCCGATTCCGGCAATCCTGCGGCGATGGGATACGCGGCGGAGGCTGGCATTCCCTTTGAACTGGGCATCATCCGCAATCACTACGTCGGCCGCACATTCATCGAACCCACGGACTCGATCCGTCACCTGGGCGTCAAATTGAAGCACAACGCCAATCGCTCCTACATCGACGGCAAGCGTGTCGTACTGGTCGACGATTCCATTGTTCGCGGCACGACTTCTACCAAGATCGTCGAGATGGTACGGGAAGCCGGCGCCACTGAGGTGCATATGCGGATCGCCAGCCCGCCGACAACCCACTCCTGCTATTACGGGGTCGATACGCCGTCGCGTGACAAACTGATCGCGGCGCGACTCGATCTGGAAACGCTGCGCGCCTATGTCGGCGTCGACAGCCTGGCATATATCTCGATGGATGGGCTTTACCGGGCCATGGGCCAGGAAAACCGCGATCCCAACGCCCCGCATTACTGCGACGCCTGTTTCTCTGGCGACTATCCGGTCGCCCTAACCGATCACGTGGATGGCGAAGCTCCCGCACAATTGTCTCTGCTGGCGGAACGGTAACATTCCAAAATGACAAAACGGCTCGAAGGACGCGTGGCCTTGGTAACGGGGGCTTCCAGGGGTATCGGTTTCGCGGTGGCAGAGCGCTTGGCCCGCGAGGGTGCGCACGTCATCGCCGTGGCCCGCACGGTTGGCGGTCTGGAGGAACTCGACGATGTCATCCAGGAAGCCGGCGGCAGCGCCACCCTGGTGCCCCTGGACCTTTTGGATTACCCCGGCATTGACCGGCTGGGCGGTGCCGTCGCAGAACGCTGGGGCCGTCTGGACGTCCTGGTGGGTAACGCCGCGACGCTGGGGGCGTTGAGCCCGGTCGGGCATTTCTCGCCGGAGGACTGGGAACGTGTTTTTGCCCTCAACGTGACGGCCAATTGGCGGCTCATTCGATCCTTTGATGCGCTGTTGCGGGCTTCGGATGCGGGACGCGCGATGTTCGTCACCTCCGGCGCCGCCCACGCCTTCGTGCCCTATTGGAGCGCCTATGCGGCGAGCAAGGCCGCATTGGAAACCATGGTTCGGACCTACGCCGCTGAAATGGACAAAACGTCCGTGCGAACCAACCTGATCATCCCCGGCATCATCCGCACCGCCATGCGGGCCCAAGCCTTCCCCGGCGAAGACCCGATGACGCTGCCTGAGCCTGCGTCCATTACCGGTATTTTCGTGGAGCTGGCCGAAACTTCTTGCAGCCGCAACGGCGAGACCGTCGTCGCGGGCTAACCGCCTATTTTTTTCCGGCGTAGGGGTTTTCGCCCTTGCGCATGACGAGCCGGATGGGCGTGCCCGGCAGGTTGAAGCTCTGGCGCAAATCGTTTACCAGGTAGCGGCTGTAGGAAGCGGGCAAACTTTCCGGCCGGCCGGCGAACACGATGAAGGTCGGCGGGCGCGATTTCGCCTGGGTGATGTAGCGCAGCCTGACGCGTTTGCCGTTGACGGCGGGCGGCGGATGGCGTTCCGTCACATCGGCCAGCCAACGGTTGAGCTGACCTGTGGGAATGCGGGTATTCCATACGCCATAGGCTTCGAACACGGTCGGCATCAGGGTGTCGAGCCGGGCACCGGTTAGAGCCGAAATCTTGACGATCGGTACGCCGCGAACCTGGGGCAGCGAGATCTCCAAACGGTCGTTCAAATCCTGCATCACGGCCTTGCGGTCCTCGATGACATCCCACTTGTTGACCGCAATGACAAGGGTTCGTCCCTCCGATATCACCAGGCTGGCGATCGTGAGGTCTTGCTTCTCGAGCGGTGCCTGGCCGTCGATGACCAGAACGACAACCTGGGCGTAGC
The DNA here is from genome assembly GCA_964401845.1 of uncultured Rhodospirillaceae bacterium. Classification (GTDB taxonomy): domain Bacteria; phylum Pseudomonadota; class Alphaproteobacteria; order UBA2966; family UBA2966; genus CAYFKJ01. The sequence continues at coordinate 37,225 of CAYOAD010000007.1, forward strand.
GGATGGCACGGGTGGTGTCGGCGGTCGACATGCGTTCCAGCCGCTCCCGCACCCTCGCCTTGCGGCGCAAGCCGGCGGTGTCGATCAGACGGATCAGTTCGCCCCGCCACTGCCATTCCACGGCGATGGAATCGCGGGTGAGACCGGCTTCCGGGCCGGTAATGAGCCGGTCGTCCTCGAGCAGGCGGTTGATGAGGGTTGATTTTCCAACATTGGGACGGCCGACAATGGCCATGTGGATCGGGCCTCCCTCCTCCTCTTCTCCTTCCTCCTCTTCCTCGGAATCGAGCAGCGAGGAGGCCGCCTGGTCGAGCAAAGGGGATAGAACATCGTAAAGCTCGTCGATGCCCTCCCCGTGTTCAGCCGATATGCGGACAGGATCACCGAGACCAAGCCGGTAGGCTTCGAGAAAACCGCTTTCGCCCTGACGGCCTTCGCATTTATTGGCCAATACGATAACGGGGGTATGCCGCCGCCGCAGGATCTCGGCAAAATGCTCGTCGGAGGCGGTTATACCGGCCCGGGCATCGACCAGCATGAGCCCGACATCAGCCTCGTCCAACGCCGTTTCGGTCTGGCGCCACATGCGGTCTTCCAGGCTCGCCGCCGGCCCTTCCTCCAATCCCGCGGTATCGATCACGCGGAATTTCAGGTCGACGAGACGGCCCTCACCTTCGCGGCGGTCTCGGGTTACGCCCGGTGTGTCGTCGACCAGAGCCAGCCGTTTGCCGACCAGCCGGTTGAACAGGGTGGACTTGCCGACGTTCGGTCGGCCGATGATGGCGACGGTAGGAAGCATGTTTTCAAAACCGGTCTTAGCGGTAGGCGAGCAATTCGGCGTCGTCGGTCAGAAAGAACAAGGTGCCATTGGCAACGATTGGAGAGATCGAGACGGTTTCGGGCAGCTCGATTTGCCCGATCACGTGACCGTCGTAGGGCGAAATGGCGATGGCGACGCCTTGCGACGATACGGCAATGATACGATCGCCCACGAGCAAGGGACCAGCCCAGTCGACAGGATCGGTACGGTCTTCCGGGTCTTCGAAACGAGCGAGCTGCCGCACCCAGCGAATTCGGCCGCTCTTGCGCGATAGCGCAATGACCTGGGCGTCAATGGTAAGAACAAACAGGAAATCCCCTGCGATCCAGGGGGTTTGCACGCTGCCGATATCCTGATCCCAGATCCGGTTACCGGAGCGCAAGTCTATCGCCACCATGCGGCCGGCATGGCTGACGGCGTAAACCACGCCGCGGTCGATTACTGGCGCGCCGTTGATATCGCTCAGCTCGGAAAGTGCAGTCAAGCGACCCGCCCGTGTCAGCGAGTCAACCCAGGCGACGCGTCCGTTCGCGGCACGCAGGGCAAACAACTCCCCCGACGAATAGGGCGCAATGACCAGGCCTCCGGTTGCCGCTGGGCTGGCCGATCCCATCAAGCCGGCCTTCTCGGCGATGCCGACATGGGTCCATTGGACATTGCCCTCCGCGGTGTCGAGGGCATGCAGGCGGTTGTCGTTGGAAATGACGAGCACCCGGCCCTGTTCGATGGTCGGTGCGCCGCGCAGCGGGACACCCAGACGTTGTCCCCAAAGGACCTCACCGGTGGCGGGCTCCAAGGCATGGACATAACCGTATCCCGTTGCGACATACAGTGTTTCCTCGGCATAGGCCAGACCACCACCCAGGGCGCCGGGGTCTTCGCCCGGCGGCGTCATGCTGTAGCGCCAAATACGTTCGCCGTTGTCAGCCCGGTGGGCCGAAAGATTGCCTCTGGCGTCAAGCACGAAAACCATGCCTTGGGCATAAATCGGCGCAGCCAAAAGGCGCTCCAGATCATCTGAACCGGCGCCGGCGCTGGCGCTCCAAATTAACCTGGGCGCTTCAGCCATGGCGAGATGATGCATGGCATGCGTCGGGTGACCCCCGAGTTGAGGCCATTCCGCGTTTAGGTATGGCCGGGGCAACCGCACAACAAGGTCGGCAATCGCCGGGTCCGGCGTGATCGAGGTCTCAAGGCTCAAGACGGAGATACGCTCTCCCGGCAAGGGCGGCGGTTCGACATCACCCATCCAGTCGGGCAACATTGAATCGCACGCCCCGAGGGCGAGCGTCGCAAGCGCCGTAACCAGATATCGGGCCGGCAATTTCATATTTATTCCGAGCCGCCCACGGCAGCCAGCATTTCGGCCGCTCTCGCCCGCACGCCCTGCGGCGCCGACGCGTCGTCCGAAACCGCCTTGAAGGTCTTGATTGCGGACGCCGTATCACCATCCGCCAGGGCCGCGACCGCAACAAGTTCAAGCGCCGAATGGCGCCAAACTTTGCCGCTACCCGTCAGGGGTTCCAAACGCTGCCGGGCACCAGACACGTCGCCCTCGTCGAGTAGAACGCCAGCAGCCAGCAGGGATGCCAGCTCCCGATAAACCTCATCACTCCCGTCTGAGGCAATCTGGTCGTAGGTCGATACGGCTGCCGTGATGTCGCCCGATCTGGCCTGCGCGGTCGCTTGTTCGAATTTGGCGATCACGGCATACCCGCCGCCGGCGTCAGCAGCAAGCGTGGCAAATGCGGCCACCGCCTCAGCCTCCCTGCCCTCGCCAACCAGTGCCTTGGCGGCGGCAAAACGTTCCCCGTCGGCCAGTCTCTGGCTTTTGGAATACTCGCGCCATCCTACGTTGGCGGCGGTTGCCAGCACGATGGCCAAAGCCACGGCGATCACGTATTTGCCGTATTTCGCCCACAATTCCTCGTGTTTATCGCGCCGTAGGTCTTCATCGACCTCTTGGAAGATGTCTGCCACTAATTCCTCCGAAAAGAATCACTCGAGTTCAGCGGGTTTTCCGCGTCCTGCGCTGCAAGCGCGCCGCGTTCTAGCCGCTTCAAAATCGGGCGCTACCTTATAGCCTGACGCCGGTATTAGCAAATTCACGGATGCCGCGTTGAGGGCGAAAATTTGGCCCATTTGTAGGGGCCGTATCAATGTAATTCCTAGGCTGCGTTTTCGGCACGCCATTTGATGGAACAGCCCATACTTGCGATCTGGTCGCGTGGTCCGGAACCGGTCCTTGCGACCTCGATCATGGCCTCGAAAAGATCCCTCCGGGCATCGGGCACGGCGGTCGTCCGGGATTCGTCCAATCGGCCCCGGTACTGCAATTCGTCCTCGGCGTTGAAGCCGAAAAAATCGGGCGTGCATACGGCGTCATAGTCCCGGCCGATCCGTTGCGTCGGATCGATTACATAGGGAAAGGGGAAATCCTTCTCGTCCGACCAGCGCTTCATATTCTCAAACGAATCGTCAGGATATTCCGCAGTGTCGTTGACCATGATCGCGATGGCCCCGATGCCGTGGGCTTTCAGCTCCGACACATCTCTTATGATGCGGTCGATCACCGACTTGACGTAAGGACAATGGTTGCAAATGAACATGACCAGCGTACCGTTCTCACCACGCACGTCAGCCAGCGTGTAGCGGCGGCCGTCAACCCCTTCAAGGTCGAAGTCCACTGCTTGCCAGCCAAATTCACATATCGGTGTCTCAGCAGCTGCCATTGTCCGTCTCCACTTTCACATCGCGCCGGCACCCCAGCCCGCGCATCCAAGCAAATGAATATCATTGTCCGCGTCGGAGGTAAAACATATCGGGCCGGTCTTGGGTAATGCTGCAACTCATGCCAAGATAGCCACCGTTCCATCGGGTGATATCCAGGAAATATCGAATGCGACAGCAAAAAATATTCCAGGCCGCCGCACTATCGGCAATTCTCTCCATTACCGGGTGTGTCGATGCCATGAACGCCGGGAGTTCCGATACGAAAGCTGCCACGGGCACACTTGAGGAAGCCTCGACCCCGACCGCGCAGATGGTGACGTTTTCGGATATTCCGGTACCTGGCGGCGCTGAGGTGGATACGGATAACTCAATAATTCTGGGGGGGGGCGATTCATGGACGGGCCGCGTGTTGCTGGAAAGCAGCGACGTCCCGGCTGGCGTTTTCGAGTTCTACCGGCAGGAGATGCAGGGGTATGGTTGGGAGGAAGTGACGGCGATCAGAGCCGCGACAAGCGTTCTGACCTATGCCCGCGAAGACCGCATCGCGATTATCCAAATCGGCAAATCGCCGGCGGGGTCAACATCCATCAGCGTCACCATGTCACCCAAAGGCTCGGGAGGGGCCGACGCGAAAACCAACTAACGGTAATCCGGACGCGCCCGCGAAGCAATTGCCGGGATTCAGCGAACGTTGAGGACGGACGTTTCCGATTTTCCCATCACGCCAAATGCGATGCTGCCGGTCAAAAACCGTTTCAACCGACCCTTGCCGGAATCCGAGACGACGATGAGATCGTGATCCTTGCCGGCTTCCAGGATCGTCTCCATCGGGCGTCCGACACTGACCAGGGTTTCGGCAACCTCGATATTCATTTGCTCTAGCGTGTGCTTGGCCAGCTGGACGGTATCCTCGGCCTGAGGCCGTTCCTCCATGTCCAGGGCGACGGACAACAAGGTAATCGGCATACCGCAGTGTTTCGCCATAACCGCGTCGCGGCGGACAGCTTCCATGGAGTGGTCAGATCCGTCGGCGCAGATCAGATGTCCTTTGTCGCCGTGATGCGGCCGAACGATCATGACCGAGCAGGGCGACAGCATGGCGACCTTTTGGACGACACCGGCATTGACGAATGAGCTGAGTTCGCCTTTCCAGCGACTGGGCCGACCCATGATCATCAAATTGTAAGGCCCAAGTTCGTAC
>CAYOAD010000008.1:0-41726 GCA_964401845.1 uncultured Rhodospirillaceae bacterium
TCGCCTCTGCCTAAGGCAGGAAAACGCCGCCACTTATGTTGGGGTTACGACCGGTTCATGTAGCTACAATAAAACCTATTGGATGACACGATCCATTTGTCGGGCAACTCTATACCTTTTCAGTAAACAGCCAAACAATATTCGAGCGCTATTTGCGGGCGAATTGGTCTGAACTCGTATATTAGAAAAGATTAAAGTACTCCCGGTGTTCCCAATCAGTAACGGATGAAAGGAAGCGTGATACTTCCGCCTCCTTGATGGTCAGCAGGTAGTCGATGAACTGATCACCCATGGCGGCGCGGTACATGTCGCTGCCGCGCAGCGCCGTTATAGCCTGCATCAGACTTTGCGGCAGATGGGTGGCGTCGTCTTCATAGGGCGTGTCCGTGGGCGCGCCGGGATCACTTTGCTGCCGGATGCCGTCGAGGCCGGCGTATATCTGGGACGCCAAGTAGAGGTAGGGATTGGCTGCCGGTTCGCCGACCCGGTTCTCGATGCGCGTCGCCGGATCGTCCGCCTCGGCCACCGCACGGATCATGGCGCCCTTGTTGTCGCGCCCCCAGGTCAGGCGGTCGGGCGCCAGGGCGTAGGGCTGAAACCGCTTGTACCCGTTGATGGTCGGCGTCGTGAATACGGAAGCGGCGGCGGCATGTTCCAGCAGCCCGCCGACGAACCAGCGTCCCGTATCCGACAAGACGGCTTCGCGCTCACCCCTCATCAGCGCGTTGGTCTTATCCGCGCGGGTCCAGAGCGACTGGTGCAGGTGCCAACCGTTGGAAAACATGTTGGGCAGGCCGGGCCGGCACATGAAACTGGCGTGGTAGCCCTCGCGGCGGCAAACTTGTTTCACGGCGCTACGCAGCAATACCATAGTGTCGGCGGCGTCCAGTCCCGCCATGGGATGCAGGGTGATTTCGAACTGGCTCGGTCCGAACTCGACCTCCATGGTGCGCAGTGGCAGGCCGAGATCGATCAGGTTGCGCCGGATGGTCGAAAGGATGTCTTCGGCCTCGTCGAAGCGCTGCTCCGTCAGATACTGGAAACCGTGATTGACAAAACTGACGTCCGGCGGCGTTCCCGGTTGGCCGGCGTCCTCCGCGGCCGTCTTGGCGTCATCCAGGGTAAAGAGCGAGAACTCGATCTCCAGCCCGGCGAGATAGTCGTAGCCCGCCGCCTCCAGATCAGCCAAGGCCTTGCGTAAAATGGCGCGGGTGGAGAAGGGCACGGCCTTGCCGCTGCTGAGGTAGACGTCGCACAACAGCCAACCGGTGCCGGGTGACCAGGGCAGCCGGCGGAAGCTGGTGGGATCGGGCACCATGATGATATCGCCGGCGCCGCTTAGTTCATCGATGTCAACCCCCCCCCCGGCCGAAAACACCGGAAAGACCGACCGGTGCGAGGTGTCCTTGGCCAGGAGGCTCGACGTCATGGTGCAGCCGTTGCGCATGGCGGCGGCCAGATCGGCGGCCTCGATTGATTTGCCCCGCAACAGCCCGTGTTGGTCGGCGAACGAGAGCCGAACGGTCTCGACGCCCTGCTTTTCGAGCTGTTTGATCAAGCGTTCGGCGGCGGCGCGTTCGACGTCGCTCCACAGGCCGTGCTGCTCGACGAACCCGGTGCGGCCGCCGTCGTCCGACAACAAACTCATGCCTTGTTCGCCCAGGCAGAGCGTTCGCGCCGCGCCGCGTCGACCGTCGGCCAGTATTCCGACCAGGTCGCGGGCTCCCCAATGGTGTCGACGGCGGGCGGACCCTTGACGCCGTTAACTTCAGGGCTGGGAATTTCGGCCGGCATGTCGCCGCCGTTCTGCATGGCGTTGACCGCCTGGATCAGCAGCCGGCGATTGGCGGTGATGGCCTTGTCGGAGGTGCCCAACTGCTCGACCGTGCGGTCCTGGATCGGTCCCAGCGATTCGACCGCCCACTGGTCGTGCACGTTGATGTCCATGCCCATGCCGGTGTAGGTCCGGTCTTTTTGCTCCTGAGGATCGAAGCCGTAGTTGTTGGACTTGTTGAGGCGCGGCATGTAGTCGGGGAGCTCGTAGAGCTCCAGCCGCTGCTCCCGCATTTTGGCCTTGTCCACCGTCTCGTTGAAATCGGTGAAGATGGCGTACCAATAGCTGTGCTCGTCGTCGACCGGCACGTGCCACTGGGTGATGACCATGTTGTTGCTCATGGGGATGACGATGGCCTGAGGAAACAGCAGGTTGGTAATGCGGATGTGGGTGCGCGCAGCGTCGATCTCCCGGCGCGACAGGATGCGCAGGCCATAGTCCGTGTCCTCCACGTCTATGATTGGGCGCGGGAAGTCGCGCAGCACCTGGGTCACCGGAATATCGGCGCCATCGGTATCGTCGCGGAACTGCCGGCCATAGCCCTCCGAGGGTTTCTCGTCCTCAAAGAAGCGGTGCAGGAATGAAGCGTGCGCCGGATCGATGCCGACCTCCAGCACCTGCAGCCAGTTGCATTCAAGAAATCCCTTGAAGGCGAAGGTGTAGGCGTCGGGTGCGGTGAAACAATCGAGATCGGGGAAAGGCGGCGGGTCGCCTTCGCCCATATAGGCGAAAACGATGCCGTTGCGTTCCTCGCAGGGATAAGCCGTGTAGCGCACTTTGAGATGAAAGGTGCTGTCCTCGGGTTCGGCCGGCTGCACCATGCACTTGCCGTGGACATCGAACAGCCAGCCGTGGAAGGGGCAGCGCAGGCCGCCGTCCTCAACCCGGCCGAAGCACATGTCGGCGCCACGGTGGGGGCAGTGCCGCCCCACCAGGCCGTAGCGCCCCTGATCGTCGCGAAACAGAACCAAATCCTCGCCCAGTAAACGCACCGATTTGACGGGGCGCTCGCCCGCCAGTTCCTCGGTCAGGGCGGCCGGCTGCCAATACCGCCGCAGCACCTTGCCGCCCGGCGTTTCCGGCCCGCTTTGGGTGAGAAGTCTGTTTTGTTCCGCGCTCAACATTTCGTGTCTTACTCCGCCCGGCTGCCTGACCGATAATAGGATAATCGGAATTAGTATTAGTCCAATAAAATTAGTTTTAGACTAAAACTAATTTGGGCGCAACGACGGGATTGGGAAAACCATGGTGAAGTACTTGGTTCTGACAGTGACGGGCTGCCTTACTTTGTTTTTTGGTCAGGCAGTGGCGCAATCGCCGCCGAGTCCGGTTCAAATAGCCGCTTATGACGGACTGCACCGGGCGGCTTATCTAAACGACCTCGACGCCATACGCCGTCTCGCCGCGTCGGGCGCCAACCTGGAAGCACGCGACGGTTCGGGCCGCACGCCGCTGCATGTGGCGGCTTTCCAATCCCATGAAGCGGCGGCGGCGGCACTGGTCAAGGCGGGCGCCGACGCCAATGCGCTCGAGCACCAGGACTACGACATCGTCACCATTGCCGCGGTGGCCGATGACGTGCCGATGCTGAAACAGGCTTTGGCCTTGGGTAATCGGCCCGGCAACATCACCAGTCCCTACGAGGGCACCGCCCTGATCGCCGCCGCCCACCTTGGCCATGTTGAGGTGGTGAAAATCCTGATCTCCGCCGGCGCGCCGCTTGACCACGTCAACAACCTGCACTGGACGGCATTGATCGAATCGGTCGTTCTTGGCGACGGCGGTCCGGCCCACGTCGCCGTCGCCCGCGCCCTGATCGAGGCCGGCGCCGACGTCAGCCTCACAGACCGCGAGGGTCTGACGCCCTTGGAACTGGCAAAGCGGCGCGGTTATGTTGAAATGGTGAAGCTGTTCGGGGAGTAAGGATTAGCGCTGGTAGTCCTTCACGTCGGAGAACGTGATGTCGGGGTTGCGGTCGATTTCGTAGTTCAGCATGAAAGCCGATTCGGCCATGAAGACCGGCGCGCCGTCGAGGTCCTCGGCCATGTCGGCGCGCTTGCGGGCGACGAACTTGTCGAGCTCGGCCTTGTTGTCGGAGCTGACCCAGCGGCCGGCGGAAAAGCGCGAGGGCTCGAAGCCGACCGGCAGGTTGTACTCGTTCTTCATGCGCTCGACCAAGACATCCAGCTGCAGGGCGCCGACGACGCCGATGATGGGCGGCGAGCCGTCGATGGGGGCGAAGACCTGGACGACGCCTTCCTCAGCCAGTTGCTGCATGGCCTCACGCATTTTCTTGGCCTTCATGGCGTCTTCCAGGCGGACGCGGCGCAGGATTTCGGGGGCGAAGCTGGGGACGCCGCGGAAATTGATATCCTCGCCGTCGGTCAGGGTGTCGCCGATCCTCAGCGTGCCGTGGTTGGGGATGCCGACGACGTCGCCGGCCACGGCTTCCTCGGCCAAAGCCCGGTCCTGGGCGAAGAAGAACTGCGGCGTATTGATGCTGATGGACTTGCTGGTGCGCATCAGCTTGGCCCGCATGCCGCGTGTGAGCTTGCCCGAACAGACCCGCATGAAGGCGATGCGGTCGCGGTGGTTGGGATCCATGTTGGCCTGGATCTTGAAGACGAAGCCCGTCATGCCGTCCTCGTCGGGCTCGACGGTGCGGGTGTCGGCGACCTGGGCTTGGGGCGCGGGCGCGATGTCGACCAGGGTATCGATCAGATCGCGAATGCCGAAATCGCGAAGCGCGCTGCCGAACAGCACCGGCGACAGATGGCCCTCGCGGTAGCTCTCGAGGTCGAATTCACGGCAGGCCTCCTGGGCCAGCATGACGCTCTCGATGGCGGCATCGGCGTCGGTTGTGGGCAGCAGTTCAACGACGGCCTCGTCGTCGGGTGCGGCGACCTCGATCCCGTCTTCCTCTGAATCGAGCTGGCGGACCCGGTTTTTCTTGAGATCGTAAACGCCGGCGAAGGACCGGCCCTGGCCGATCGGCCAGTTCACCGGCGAGGTGTCCAGCGCCAAGGTGGTTTCGATCTCGTCCAGCAGTTCGAACGGGTCGCGGCCCTCGCGGTCGAGCTTGTTGATGAAGGTGCAGATCTCGAACAGTTTCTGCGTCCGCGCCTCGATGCCCTTGGCGGCGTCGATCACCATGACCGCAGAATCGACGGCGCTGAGGGTGCGGTAGGTGTCCTCGGAAAAATCCTCGTGGCCCGGCGTGTCCAGCAGATTGAAAACGCAGCCGCCGTAGTTGAACGTCATCACCGACGTCATGACGGAGATGCCGCGGTCGGCTTCGATCTTCATCCAGTCCGAGCGCGTCTGGCGGCGGTTGGCCTTGGCCTTGACCTCGCCCGCCAGCTGGATGGCGCCGCCGAACAGCAGCATCTTCTCGGTCAGCGTTGTCTTGCCGGCATCCGGGTGCGAAATGATGGCGAAACTTCGCCGCGGCGCGGTGAGGTGATTATGTCGGTTCATATGACTTCGTAGGACGTACTTTGGGGGAGCTTCTTGCGTCTTCGCCCCATTGCGGGCCAAATTCGGGGCTGGACCGTTGGAGGCCGCATCTTATAGGCCGACTGGACGCCCATGGCAACGAAAGCGGAGAGGACGATGTCAGGAAGATTGGACGGAAAGGTGGCGCTGGTCATCGGCGCGGGCTCGGTCGGGGACACGCCGGCCGGCGACGATCCCCTGGCCGGATGGGGCAACGGCAAGGCGTCGGCGGTCCTTTACGCCCGTGAGGGCGCTCAGGTATTTGCCGTCGACATCCGACACGACGCCGTGGCGGATACCGCCGCCGTGATCGCCCGCGAGGGCGGGGCTTGCGAGGCGGCGGTAGCCGACGCCAAGAACAGCGATGAGGTGAAATCGGCGGTGGACGCCTGCGTCGGGCGCTTCGGCCGCATCGACATCCTGCAGAACAATGTCGGCGGCTCGGTTCCGGGCGGTCCGGTCGAAATGAGCGAAGAAGTCTGGGACAGCAACCTCGACTTCAACCTCAAGAGCGCCTTCCTCGGCTGCAAGCACGTTTTGCCGGTGATGGAAGGGCAGGGCGGCGGGTCCATCATCAACGTCTCGTCGGTGGCGGGCATGCGCTATTTGGGCCGCGATATGGTCTCGTACGCCACCGCCAAGGCGGGGCTGATCCAGTTTTCCAAATCCGTGGCGCGGCAGTATGCCGCCCGCGGCATCCGGGTGAATACGGTGGTGCCGGGCCTGATGCACACCCCGCTGGTGACCGACCGCATTGCCGATCAGTACGGCGGCGGCGATCTCGCCGAGACCATCGCCCGGCGCGACGCCCAGTGTCCCACGGGAAAGATGGGCAATGCCTGGGACGTGGCCTACGCCGCCCTGTTCCTGGCATCGGACGAATCGCGCTACGTCACCGGCACCGAGATTGTCGTCGACGGCGGCCTGACGACCTGACCGTTAACAATAATTAAGTGCCTGACACCAATTAATAATTAAGTGCCTGAATAATTAAGTGCCTGACACCAATTAATTCACCAATTAATTTTTGTAGGTGATGCGGTAGACGGCGCCGGCTTTGTCGTCGGAGACCAGCAGGCTGCCGTCGCGGGTTTGTTTGACGTCGACGGGGCGGCCCCAGACGCTAAAGTTGGGCCGCATGAAGCCGGAGGCGAAAACCTCCTTGGACACCGCCTTGTGCGTTTTTTTGTCGAAGCGGATGCGCATGACGCGGTAGCCGTCGGGTACAGAGCGGTTCCACGAGCCGTGCTGGGCGACGAAAGCATCGCCCCGGTATGCTGACGGAAACTGCCGGCCCGAATAGAAACTGACGCCCAGGGCCGCCACGTGGGCGCCGAAATTGATGACGGGGAAGGTCGCCTTCTTGAGGATTTTCTTGGAACTGAAATCAGGGGTGCGGTCGCGGCCGCCGCCATAGAAGGGGAAGCCGAACCAAAGGCCCTTGCGGTCGGCCAGGTTGAGCTCGTCCGGCGGGCTGTCGTCGCCCATCTGGTCCGCGCCGTTGTCGGTGAAGTAGAGATGACCGGTGGCGGGCTGGAAGTCGAAACCCACTGAATTGCGCACGCCGCTGGCGAAGATCTCAAGCCCGCTGCCATCGGTGTTGAGCCGGATGATGGTGCCTTGCAGGCCGAAGGTGCGGCAGACGTTGCAGGGCGATCCCACCGCGACATAAAGCTTGCCGTCGGGGCCAAAGCGGTTGTAGCGCCAACCGTGCCAACTGTTGTCGGGCAGCTTGTCGAACAGCAATTCCGGCTTGGCCTTTTGCAGCGTCTTGAGGTCGGGCGCGGCATAACGCACGATCTGGTTTTGCTCGCCGACGTAGAGATAGCCACCCTTCCAGGCGATGCCGTTGGCGCCGTTGAGATACTGGACGGCGACCTCGACCTTGTCCGTCTTGCCGTCGCGGTCCTCGTCAATAATGGCGTAGATGGTTGAGCCGCGCGTGCCGACCAGAATGACGCCCCAATCTTCCATCACCAGCAGCGACCGCGCCGCCGGCACCCTGGCAATAGTCTCGATTTGGAAACCGGGTGGCAGCGTCACCGGACCCGGCATCTCTTTCGCGGTGACCGGACCGATGGGTGCGCAGGCCGCCAGCAGGAACAAGGGCGCGAACAGCGCTGCGAACATATGGGTGGCCGGCGTCATGACGCCCCAAGCTTCCAAATTTGACGTCACCGGGTCAAGGGTGCCGACGCCACAATGTCGTGATCGTTTGAACTCGGGCCCTTTTGCCCCGTAAGATATTCACTGAAAAACACGAGGGGCACAGAGATGAGAGCTTACCAGGTAACGGGGTTCGCCAAACCCATCGAAGCGGTCGAAACGGCAACGCCGGAACCGGCTGGATCGGAAGTTTTGATCAAGGTGCGCTGCGCAGGCGTCTGCCACAGCGATCTGCATATCTGGGACGGCTACTACGACTTGGGCGGCGGCGGCCGGCTCGAACTCGGTGAGCGCGGCATCGAACTGCCGCGCACCATGGGTCACGAGCTTTACGGCGAGGTCGTCGCCGGCGGTCCCGACGCCGGCGATCTGCCGGTCGGCGAAGGCCGGCTGATCCACCCCTGGATCGGCTGTGGCGAGTGTGCCGTCTGCAAGGCCGGTTTGGAGAACCACTGCGCTGCGCCGCGGTCCATCGGCGTTTTCACGGACGGGGCGTATGCGGACTATTGCCTCATCCCGCACCCCCGTTACCTGGTCGACATCGGCGACCTCGATCCCGCCGTGGCGACGCCCTACGCCTGTTCCGGCGTAACGGTCTACAGCGCCCTGACCAAGGCCATGCCCGTCGGTGACGGCGAATGGCTGGTCATCATGGGAGCCGGCGGCCTCGGTCTCAACGCCGTCGCCATCGCCAAGGCCATGGGCGCCGAACGCGTACTCTCGGTCGACATCAACGACGCAAAGCTCGCGGCGGCACGTGACATGGGCGTGGACGAGACCTTGAACTCCGGCCGGGACGGCGCCTTGTCCCAACTGCAGGCGCTGACGGGCGGCGGGCCGCGCGCCGTGCTCGATACCGTCGGGGCAGAGGCGACTTCGGGTCTCGGCATCGCCTCACTGCCCAAGGGTGGCCGATACGTGATTGTCGGCCTGTTCGGCGGCGCATTGACACTGCCGCTGCCCACGATCCCGCTCCGTGCCATTTCGGTGGTCGGCTCCTACACGGGTAACCTGCGGGAGCTGAAAGAATTGATCGAACTGGTGAAGGGCGGCAAAGTCAAACCGTTGCCCACGACGACGCGTCCGCTGGCCGACGTCGGCGAAACGCTGGATGAATTGCGCGACGGTAAGGTGGTCGGCCGTGTCGTTTTGACGAACTAAAGCAGTAACGGGAGGCCCGCCTTATGGCCATGGAGGCCCAGGATTTTTCGGTCGAAGACATCTACGTGCCGATCAAGTTGAAAAAAACCTTCGACCAGGCAGGTGTGGAGAAGTTTGCCGAAAGCCTAATGGACGGTGAGGAATTGAGCCCCATCCTCGTCCGCAAGGATGACAAAAAGGGTCACGTCCTGGTGAAAGGCATCCATCGCCTGGAAGCTTGCCGGGCGCTGGGCGAAGACACCATTAAGGGGCTTCTGGTCCAGGCGCGTCTGCGCTGAGGCAAGTCGGCGTCGTGCCTTCAGACGTGGCCTTGCACAGCCCGTTCCGGCGGAAACCATATCGCCACGGCGGTGCCGACATCCACGGCGCTGTCGATCTCGATGCCGCCGCCGTGCAACGCCGCCAGCGACTGAACCAGAGGCAGGCCGAGGCCGGTGCCTTCAAAATGACGCTCGAATGAACCCTCGACCTGGCCGAATACCTCCATGGCCTTGGGTAGATCTTCGGCGGCAATGCCGATGCCGGTATCGCTGACGGCGATCTTGAGGCGACCGTCGTCCGCGACCTCCCAGCTCACGGTAATCGTGCCGCCTCTTGCGGTGAACTTGATGGCGTTGGTCAACAGATTGATCAGCATCTGCTTGAGCATGCGCTCGTCGGCCCGAAGCCGCAGAATGTCCGGCGCAGGTTTGGTCACCAGTTTCAATCCGGCCTCCGTCGTCCGGTCCTTGACCAGTGTCAGGCACTTTTCAACAGTGGCCTCGATGTCGATATCGGCTTCCCGGATCTCCGCGCTGCCGGCCTCGATCTTTGAAAGATCAAGGATATCGTTGATCAGCGAAAGCAGATGCTCACCGCTTTCGTATACGTCACCCGCGTAGGTTCTGTATCGTACATCGCCGATCGGACCAAAGGTCTGGTTCTTCATCAACTGGGAAAAGCCCATGATGGCATTGAGCGGCGTACGCAGTTCGTGGCTCATGTTGGCTAGGAACTCCGACTTGGCCCGGTTGGCCAACTCCGCCTCGTCCTTCGCCTTGATGACATCGCGCTCGAGTTTCTTATGCTCCGAAATGTCCGTTACCACGGATTGGATGATTTGATTTGCCTCGTCGTAGACGGCGTCGAAGCGCACCCAATCAAACGAACCGTCAACCCTTTTTAGCCTGGTCTCAAAGTTTCTGATGAAGCCGTTTGATTTCAGAAGCGAGACCGCGCGGACTCGGTCATTTGGATCGGCGTAGTGATCGGCCGCCCGGAATCCCTCAATCAGGGAGGGTTTATCGGCATAGCCGAACATTTCGACCCATTGTCCGTTGGCTTCGATGACCCGGCCGGTGTTGACGTCCGTCCAGGCAAGTCCGACCTGAGCATTATTGAACAATGCGTGATAGCCCTGTTCGCTGTCGCGCAATGCCTCCTCCGCCCGTTTGCGCTCGGTGATGTCGATCCCGACGCCCAAGAGGCCGCCGTCCGGCAGCCGCTCCTCGCTCACCTGCACCCAGAAATTGTCGCCTCGTTCGATCTCGAATGGGCCTGTCGGATTGCGGAAGTAAGCCATGCGCTGCGCGATCCATCCTTCTTCGCGGCCTATCGCCTCCTTGATCGCGCCGCCCTCGATTTCCGCCCGCAGCAGGTCCTCGAACTTGATTCCCGGCACGACTTTGAAGGCATCCGTGCCATGAAGCACGCGGTATTCCTCGTTGCAAACAACCAGGCAATCGTCTGCATCGTAATAGACGAAACCGCCGGAAAATGCCTCGATGGCCGCGAGGAATCGCTGGCTTGCTTCCTCTGCGCGTTTGCGGTCGCTGATGTCCAAGAGGACGCCGATTATGCCTTCGGGATTCCCATCCGGACCGAACGTCGCTTTGTGAAACATGACCTCGTGTCGCGTTCCATCGGCATAGTTGACCTGGGTTTCGTAAACCTGCTTGCCGCCACGCGAAAAAAGCTCCTCATCGGCTCTGGTATAGATGTCCGCCAGATCCCGGTCTGCAATATCGTGAGGTGTCGAACCTAGAATCTCGGCGCGGTCGCGGCCCAGGTATTCCTGGAATGCGGTGTTGCAGCCAAGCATGACGCTTTGCCGGTCTTTATAAAATATCGGCGCGGGTATGGCGTCGATCAGGACTTGAAAGAACTCGTTTTGGTGAAGGAGGTCCGTCTGGGCGTTGTGCAAATCCGTAATGTCCGATCGGATTGCCACCAAACCGCCGGAGGGCGTCTTGCGCTCCGACAGGCGAAAAGTACGTCCATCGGCAAAATGCTGGATGAAAGGTTCGCCGGGATTAGCATGGCGCTCAATTCGCTCATCCACCCACTCCTTTTCCCGGCCGATGGCGGCATCAATCTGGCCGCTGGCCGCCTGGGCGGTCAATAGTTCACGATAGGAAACGCCGACCGCCAGGTATTCCGCGACGGAGGGAAACATGGACTGATGCTTGGTATTGTGGAGAACGATGCGGTCCTCGGCATCGAACAAAATAAAACCGTCGTCGAGGGCATGCAGCGCTTCCTCCAGCGCCGTCAGTTCGTCCACCAGTTGGGCTTTGGTTTTTTTGGCGTGATATGCGCGTCTCTTCGACTTATCCGTCACTACCGACATTCCATGTCAATCGAACACGCCCCCGTTACCACCGTAAGGTAGGGCGATTATGCTAGTCTGTCAGCCTTAGCCGTCATTTTTTCCGGGTATGGGGCCATGAATCCAAAGCAGACGAGGGGAGTTCTTTCGCTAATCTTGCTTGCTGGTTTGATCGCGCTTCCGCCTGTCCACGACAGCCCAGAGGCTGCGGAAACGCTGAATCCGGTGGTTATCAAGGAGTGGCCAATTTCGTATGGCGGGCGGGTCCGCGATCCCTATGCGGCTGGTGCCGACGAAATTTGGTTTGTCGGCCAGGCTGGCGACTACCTAGCCCAATTTACCCCCTCCAATGGCACCGTCGTCAAACGAGATCTCGAGGATTCGCCCGGTCCCCATAACCTGATCGTCGGATCCGACGGCATCGTCTGGTACGCCGGAAATACCGAAGGCTACATCGGGCGCTACGATCCCGTCGCCGATGTCATCGAAAAAATCGAAATGCCGGATCCCGAAGCCAGCGATCCGCACACTTTGGTATTCGGACCCGGTCAGCGCGAGATCTGGTTTAGCGTCCAATGGGGTAACTTCATCGGGCGGTTGACCGTTGCCAGCCGCAAGGTCGACCTCATCCCCGTGCCCACCGATAACGCCAGGCCTTACGGCATCAAGGTTGCGCCCGACGGCACGGTCTGGTGCGTTTTGCTGGGAACCAACAAGCTGGCGTCGGTCGATGCCTCGACCCTGGTGCCTACCGAATATGAGATGCCAGCGCTCGCGGCCCGGCCGCGCCGGCTTGAGATCACCGCCGACGGTCGCGTCTGGTATTCCGACTATCGGCGGGGTTTCGTCGGTCTCTTTGACCCGCGGGGGAAATCGTTCGGGGAGTGGCCGCTGCCGTCGGGAGACTCCGCTCGTCCTTACGGCATGGCGTCGGACGAATTGGGGCGCGTCTGGCTGGTGGAGACCGGCGTTTCCCCCAATCAGTTCGTCGGTTTCGACACCGAAAGCGAGCGGATAATTTCGGTTACCCCCATACCCTCGGGTGCGGGCTCGGTGCGTCACATGGATTACCATGCGCCCACAGGCGCGGTCTGGTTCGGCACCGATGAAAACACCCTCGGACGGGCCCAGGTGATCGAAAAGTAGGTTCTCCGCTTGCAAAATGTTCTTATTTTGTTCTAATCTGGCCGCCTGTCGCTCTATTGGACCGGGGGAGGCACATGAACGCGACCGTTGGATTTTCAAGTGAGGGACTGGGCTTTCTAAGGTCGCTGGCCGCCAATAACGACCGCGATTGGTTCAACGCTCACAAGGCTGACTACAAAGCCCAAGTGGAAGCGCCGGCCAAACAGTTTGCGGCGTTCGTGGCGGCCGGTCTTTCCGCCATGACCGGCGATGGCATCGCGCACAAGGTCTTCCGCATCTACCGCGACGTCCGGTTTTCCAAGGACAAGACCCCATATAACACGCATGTGCGGATCGGCTGGTTCGCGGAAGGGGCCGGCACTATTAAACGCGGTTTCTTCTTCTCGCTGGAGACCGACAAGACGGTGTTCGGCGCGGGCTCGATGGATTTCGGCAAGCAGGGACTCGAAATTTATCGCGAGGCGATCGTCGACGAAACCAAAGGGGCGGCGGTTGTCGGCCTGCTGTCCAAGCTTGGGAAGGGCGGCGCCAGCCTCCATGACGCTGAACTCAAGCGCGTGCCCCGGGGATACGACGCCGACCACCCCCGCGCGGCGTTGCTCAGGCGAAAGAGCCTGGCGGCCTGGCTGGAATCGGACCCGGAGAAATTCGTGCAGGCGAAGGACGGCGAGGCGGCCGCCCTTTCGTCGTTCGAGCGCCTTTTGCCGCTTTACGGCTGGTTACGGGATTTGGCCTGAGGGAGGATGCGCGATGCCTTACGATCCGGGACTGGCCGAACGGCTGGTCGAGTTGATGCCGGAGCATCCGGGCCGGGAGGAAACCCGCATGTTCGGCGGCTTCGGCTATTTGCTCAACGGCAACATGTGCGTCGGCATCCACAAAAGCGAGCTCATCGTCCGCGTTGGATTGGAGGCGTCGGAAGCTCTTATCCGGGAACCAAACGTCCGGCCCATGGACCTGACCGGCAAGGTCATGAAAGGCTGGGCGACGATCGAACCCGACGGCCTCGCCGACGACGACGATTTCAGGCGCTATTGCCGGCTGGCCGTCGATTTTGTCGATACGTTGCCGCCGAAATAACCCGGCTCCGCGCTCACAACCGTTCCGGCAGCGTCATGTAGGCGGCCGCCCGGCCCATGTGCTCCTTGGCCGATTTGATTTCCATGCGGGCAATGCTGCGCAAATGAACCTCGTCCGGCCCGTCGGCGTAACGCAGGGCGCGGGCCCAGGTGTATAGATCGCCCAGCGGCGTATCCGGACTGAAGCCCATGGCGCCGAAAACCTGCATCGCCCGGTCGGTAATGCGGCACTGCATGCGCGGAATCAGCGCCTTGATCATGGCGATTTCCTTGCGCGCCTCTTTGGCACCGACCTGGTCGATCATCCAGGCGGCTTTCAGCACGAGCAGGCGCGCCTGGTCGATCTCGATGCGCGATTCGGCGATCCAATCTGCCACGTTGCTGCGCTCATACAAGTAGGAGCCGAAGGTCTTGCGCTCCATGGCCCGCTCGGTCATCAGTTCCAGCGCCACCTCTGCCTGTCCGATTGAGCGCATGCAATGATGGATGCGTCCCGGTCCCAGACGCGCCTGCGCCAGCTTGAAACCCTCGCCCTCTTCACCCAGCAGGTTGCTGGCGGGCACGCGGACGTCGCGGAAAACGACCTCGCAATGGCCTTCGGGCGCCGTGTGGCTCAATGTCTTGATGTTGCGCACGACCTCGACACCCTCCGTGTCGGTGGGCACCAGGATCATGCTCTGCTGTTTGTGGGTTTCGGCGTCCGGATCGGTCTTGCCCATCACGATCATCAGTTTGCAGTTGGGGTGGGCGGCGTTGGTGATGAACCACTTGCGGCCGTTGATGACGTATTCGTTGCCGTCCATGCGGATGAGGGTTTGCACGTTTGTGGCGTCCGATGAGGCGACGTCGGGCTCCGTCATGGCGAAGGCGGAGCGGATGTCACCCGCCAGCAGGGGTTTGAGCCATTCGTCGTACTGCTCCGGCGACGCGAACATGTGCAAAAGTTCCATGTTGCCGGTATCGGGGGCGTTGCAATTGAAAACCTCTGAGGCCCACATCAGCCGGCCCATGATCTCCGCCAGCGGCGCATATTCCATGTTGGTCAGCCGCGTGCCAGGCTCGTCTTCCCGCAAGCCCGGCAGGAACAGGTTCCAAAGTCCCTCCGATTTAGCCAGCGCCTTGAGGTCCGCCATGAAGGAGACGGGAAAATGTCCCTGCTCAACCTCCTCATGCCATTGGCCGTTGCGCGGCAATATGTGGTCTTCGAAAAAATCCGTGACGCGGCGGCGCATTTCCTCGGTCTTGTCAGAATAAGCAAAATCCATTTCCTAAATCCTCTAACTGGTCAGCTGAATTGGGGGTCATTGGGTCTCGTCGGAGGTGGCCCGCAAACTGCGGCCGAAGCGCTCCAGCGCCTCGCGCAACTCCGGATCGCGGGTGCCTGCGACTTCGGATTTGATGTCGGAGACTTCCGCCTCCGTCAGTTTGCGCCTCGTCCGGCGGGCGATCGCCGGCCGCGGCTGCAAGGGCGCTTGAATGAGTTTCAGGGCGGCGATGGCGCGGTAGCCGAAATAGGTGTTCATGCGTTCGATGACGCGCGGTGAATTGTGCTGGAGCTCGGGCGCCAGGCCGGGCGAGACGCGCACCAGGAGCGTGGCGCTCATGCGCTCGCCGCGGGGGAAGGCGAGCTTTTCCGGCGCCGTGTGATCGGCCAGGCGCGGCCCGACGATTTCCCGCCAGCGCGCGATAATTTCACCCTGGACGAAGCCTCGCCGGGCCAGGGCATCCTTGGTGACAGACGGCATGATCGCGCCCAAACCGCGGGTCTTGCCCCACCGGCGCGTCGTTTTCTTCTCAGGTTCTCTCTTGGCCTGGTCTTCTTCGGGCATGCTATCGCCGTGATTGATCCTGCTATTTTACGGGACATGTTAGCATGCCGCTCCACGGAACGAAGAGAGAGGAAATGGATCATCGCCCCGACAGCCAAACGGATGACCTGACCGCCCGGCTGCTGGACTGGTACGACCGTGCGGGAAGGTCGCTGCCGTGGCGGGACAAGTCCGGGAAACCTCAGGATCCCTACTGCGTCTGGCTGTCGGAGATCATGCTGCAGCAGACCACGGTCGCCACGGTTGGGCCGTATTTCAGCAAATTCCTGTCACGTTGGCCGACGGTCGCCGATCTTGCCGGCGCCGCGCTCGACGAGGTGCTGACCGAATGGGCGGGCCTCGGTTACTACGCCCGGGCGCGAAATCTTCATAAATGCGCTCAGGCCGTCGTGGATGCCGGTGGCGGATTTCCGGATACGGTCGAGGGTCTGGCACGGTTGCCGGGCATCGGTCCCTACACGGCTTCGGCGGTGGCTGCCATCGCCTTCGACCGGCCCGTCGTCCCCGTGGATGGCAACATCGAACGGGTTACCGCCCGCATGTTCGCCGTGACCACGCCGCTGCCCGCCGCCAAGGCCGAATTAAGAATGTTGGCTGCCGGTTTTGCCCAAGCCACACGGCCGGGCGACGTCGCGCAGGCCCTGATGGATTTGGGCGCCACGGTGTGCAAGCCGCGCGATCCGGCCTGCACCGACTGTCCGTGGTCAGATGCCTGCGCCGGATACAGGGCGGGCGTCGCCGGACAGTTGCCCAAGAAATCACCCAAGAAATCCCGCCCTACGCGGCGCGCCGTCGCGTTTTGGCTGACGCGGGCGGACGGCGCCGTTCTCATGCGCCGGCGGCCGGAGGAGGGTCTCCTCGGCGGCATGCTGGAAGTTCCGTCAACGCCGTGGCGAAGCAACCGCTGGCGATTGGCTGAGGCCGAGGGCCATGCGCCCGTGCCTATGGCCTGGCGGCGGCGGCAAGGAAGCGTCGGGCACACCTTCACGCACTTCCATCTGGAAACAACGGTGTGGGTGGCGGAAACAACGGAGCCGCCGGACGGTCTGTGGATCCAGCCCGCCGATTTCGACGTCCACGCCGTACCGACCTTGACGCGCAAGATCGAACGGCACGCGCAGAAAGCTTAATTCAGTTCAGAGCGAAGTTTTTCGCGCAGCAGGGCGATGGGGCGGAGATCGCCGCCTTCGACCTCGAAATGCCAAAAGTCCCAGCCGTTGCAGGCCGCCGCGCCCTGGAGGTGGGCGCCGACCTGGTGGATCGAGCCGGAGATTTGCTTCGATGACAGCGAACCGTCGGCCCGCACCATTGCCGAGTGACGGCGCTTCAGATCATAGAGCCGGTCGCCCGGGCTGAGGAGACCGGTTTCCACGACCCGGCCGAACGGCACGCGCGGCAGCTTGCGTTTGGAGGGCGTGACGCCCAAACCTTCGACCGATCCCGCGACGACGCGGCTGATGCGTTTCCTGGCGATCTTGACGTATTTGGCCTCGCGTTCGATGCCGATGTAGCGCCGACCGAGACCGCGCGCCACGGCGCCCGTCGTACCGGTACCAAAGAAGGGGTCCAGCACCACGTCGCCCGGGTCGCTCGCCGCCAACAGCACGCGGTAGAGCAGTGCTTCCGGCTTCTGCGTGGCGTGGGCCTTGTCGCCGTTCTCGTCCTTCAGGCGCTCGCCGCCAGTGCAGATCGGCAAAAGCCAGTCCGAGCGCATCTGCAGGTCGTCGTTGAGCGCCTTCATGGCGTCGTAATTGAAGGTATAGCCCTTGTGTTCCTCGCCCTTGGAGCACCAGATCATGGTTTCGTGCGCATTGGTGAAGCGCCGGCCGCGGAAATTAGGCATAGGATTGGTCTTGAGCCAGACCACGTCGTTCAGCAGCCAATAGCCCAGATCCTGCAGTGTCGCGCCGACCCGAAATATATTGTGATAGGAGCCGATTACCCAAAGCGTGCCGCTGTCCTTCAGCACCCGTTTGGCGGCGCTCAGCCAGTCCTTGGTGAAACGGTCGTATTCGGCGAAGCCATCGAAGCGGTCCCAGGCGTCGTCGACGGCATCGACCTTGGTGTTGTTGGGCCTGAGGAGATCGCCGGCGAGTTGCAGGAAGTAGGGCGGGTCGGCGAAGATCACGTCCACCGAGTTTTCCGGCAGTCCGTTCATCACCTCGATGCAGTCGCCCTGGATGACCTTGTCCAGCGGCAATGCGGTTGCGTCTCGCTGCGCGTGTTTCTTGCTCATGGCCGCGTACCATGATTCAAGCGGGACTCACCGTCAAGAGTTTATAGGTTAATCAATGGTTTACGAGGATTCCATGAGACGGCGGATAGGCGCATATGATGTTCTGTGATGCGGCGTGACACCAAGATGTGCCAATCCGGCCTGATGCTCCGCTGTGCCGTAGCCCGCGTTTTTTGCCCAACCGTAACCCGGATGCAACGCGTCGAGGTCGCCCATCAGCCGGTCACGGCTGACCTTGGCGACGATTGAGGCGGCGGCGACGGATAACGAAATCGCATCGCCCTTGACGATGGCGCGGCCGGGGCAGGGCAGATTCGGCGGCACCTTGTTGCCGTCGATCAGGGCCAGGTCGGGCCGGACCGGCAGGGCCTCGACGGCGCGCCGCATGGCCAGCATCGTGGCGGCCAGGATATTGAATTCATCGATTTCTCCGACGCTGGCCTGACCTATTCCGACCCGGGCACTTGCCATGATGGGATCGAAAAGCGCTTCCCGCCGGATGCGGCTGAGATTTTTGCTGTCATCGATTCCCGCCGGCAGGTTTTCCCGGTCCAGCACCACCGCGGCAGCCACGACCGGCCCCGCCCAGGGCCCACGTCCGGCCTCGTCGATACCGGTGACGACGCCCCCGGCGGCATTTTCAAGTTTCAAATCGGGCATGTTTCGATTTAGATTCTGGCATGATTCATGCCCTTTTCAAAACGAACTTCGGCGGCTGACATCCAAGCGCCCCTGTCCAAAGGCGTAGCGACGGCCGTCGGCGGCGGGGCGGTTCTGTTGTGGGCCATGCTGGCCCTGCTCACGGGATTAAGCGGTTCGGTCCCGCCGTTTCAACTCGCGGCTCTCTCCTTCGCCATTGCATTCGTCGCGGCCAATGTCGTCTGGCTGGTGCGAGGGCAATCGCCTTTCCAGCATCTGAAACAGCCCGCTTTGGCCTGGGCCGTCGGCGTCGGCGGCCTGTTCGGCTACCACTTCTTCTATTTTCTGGCCTTGCGTAACGCGCCGCTGGTGGAGGCCGGGCTGATCGCCTACCTCTGGCCGCTGCTGATCGTCGTTTTCTCCGGTCTGTTGCCGGGCGGCGGGCTCAGGTGGTGGCATCTAACCGGCGTGCTGGCGGGGCTGGTCGGCACCGTCCTGTTGGTCACCGACGGCGGCACGGTGACGTTCAAGGCCGAGTACACCTTGGGCTATTCGGCAGCGGCGGTCTGTGCGCTCACCTGGTCGGCCTATTCGGTGATTTCCAGCCGCCTGGGTCACGTGCCGACCGACGCCGTCGGCGGTTTTTGCGGCGCCACTGCGGTTCTCGCCACCTGTGCGCACCTGGCCTTCGAGGAAACGGTCTGGCCGGCCGGGACAACGGAATGGCTGGCAATCCTGGGTTTGGGTCTCGGGCCGGTCGGGGCGGCATTTTTCCTTTGGGACATCGGCGTCAAAAGGGGCGATATCCGGGTTCTGGGGGCGGCCTCCTACGCGGCGCCGTTGCTGTCGACCCTGCTGCTGATCGCTTTCGGTCTGGCGCCGCTAACCGGCGCCATTGCCGTCGCCTGCCTGCTGATTACCGGCGGTGCGGTTCTGGCTGCCAAGGAGTTGCTGTTCGGCGGGAAGCGGGCGGCGGAGCCGCCAGGCTAACGCCTGCTGCGCTCGTGGAAAATATAGCCGACGAAATTCATCAGTACCTGAGCCGCCAGAAACGATGTGATGCCGGCATGATCGTAATCGGGGGCGACCTCCACCAGATCGACGCCCGCGACCTCGCCGCGCGCCGCCAGACCCTTCAGGATCTCCACCACCTCGTAATAGAGGAAACCGCCGTGGCTCGGGGTGCCGGTTCCCGGCGCGATGGAGGGGTCGAAGCCGTCGATGTCGATGGTGACGTAGTAGCGGGCTTCGGTCGGGATGAGGTCAAGCGTTCCCTCCGGGCCCAGCCTGCGAACGTCGCGCACGGAAAGGATGTTGGAGCCCGACTCGCGGGCGGCTGCATAATCGTCGCGGTTCGAGGAGGAGACGTTGCGGATGCCCATCTGGGTCATGCCCGTCACCCAGTCCATCTCGGAGGCGCGGCGCAAGGGATTGCCGTGGCCGTAGCGCACGCCGTGGCGTTCGTCGACGAAGTCGAGGTGGGCGTCAAAGTGTACGACGTGTAGGGGAGGCTGATCCGAATAGGCGGCCAAACAGGGCGCCGTAATGGAATGATCACCGCCCAGGATGAGCGGCAGGGCGCCGGCCCCTAGAATCTGCCGCACGGCGGCTTCGGTGTTGGCGTGGCTCTTGGTCATGTCGGTGTGGACGATATCGGCGTCGCCGACGTCCACCATCGTCAGCTGATCGGCGGCGAGGTAGGTGACGTCGTCTTCGAAATCGTAAGCGCCTGCGTGGCCGAAGCAGAAAAGGGTGGAGGCTTCGCG
The DNA here is from genome assembly GCA_964401845.1 of uncultured Rhodospirillaceae bacterium. GTDB lineage: Bacteria > Pseudomonadota > Alphaproteobacteria > UBA2966 > UBA2966 > CAYFKJ01. Next base: position 19,939 of record CAYOAD010000008.1, read on the forward strand.
GATGGCGCGCGGGCCGAAGCGAGCGCCCGAGCGGTACTGCGTGCCCATGTCGTTGGGCACGCCCAGCACGGCGACGTCGGCCGAAATGTCGGTCCAGTCGATGCAGGGTGCGGATTTAGCGAACGTAGCGTGACCGGTAAACGGCAAATTCAACCGGCCGCTTTCATAGGCATTGTCGTTCATTCCGAAATCCTCCGCCGCTTGCCCTAACTAGCCGACGGTAGAGCATCGAATGACGGCGCCCGGCCGTCAAATTGTATTTCCGTTCGTTCAGCGGTGCGAACCGCAGACACTGATGTGGGCAAGCAGAAGTTGTTATTTCAATAGCGAATGATTTCGGACGGAAGTGCCGCGTGACATTTTTTTGCAGCATATCGAAGGTAATGGCATTATGGAGCGACGCATGGGGGTAGGCATTGCGCAAGATATTCAATATCTCGTCGGCTGGGGGAACGGCGACCCTGTGGCTTAGCAAGCTCCTCAACAGCCATCCCAATATCGTCTGCTTTCACGGATTGCGCGAAAATCTATTTCTGGACGAGGGAACGTCTCTGGTTGGCGGCAAGTTCTTTCCCGGCTTGTTGGAATTGCGCCGTCTGACCGGGAATACGATGAGCTTTGGCGCGATCCACTCGTTCTATGGACCTGATGGCAGAGAGCTTGTCATGGAAGCGGGCGGGTCGCACAAGTTCATGATCCGTAATCCCTTCACCCGGTTGCACAGCTTGTTCACGCATCAGTACCGAGATCTCCTCGGTCACAGCGTTGAAGCTGGCCAGAACGTTTATGCGCTGGCCGCTGATCGGGGTCACGTTATTGAGGGAACTCAAACCGAGACCCGCGAATTCACGCCGGCCGAAGCCAAGTTTCAGACATTGTGCAATGAAGTCGTCCGGACTGACATCGAAAATCTCGATTCGAGCGCTGATGACGAGTGTTTGAAATTTGAGAAAATGGTATCCGACCGGGACTACGCCTTGCATCACCTAGCCGATTTATTGGGCGGGGAAGCGGAATTTCTGGAACAAGCTCTAGCCGAGCGCATGTCCACGAAGGAAAACGCGCACGCCGCGACCGGTTCGCTGTCGGATGCCGAAGTCTTTGATTTGTGGCCGGAAACCTTCCGTCTCATGTTCGCCACTGAATTGGCCCGGCACGATCCGGCATTGGTCGGCGTAATAGCGCGCTATGAAGGGAAGGGTTACAAGTTTCCGCGATCGTTCTATCGCTGGGCCTCGACCTTAGAGCCGGCGGCCGGTTAGATCGCCACCGGCAGGTGATTGAAGCCGCGGAAACGGGCGAGGCCCAGGTGCTCTGCCGGGCCGTTGCGCCTGATGTTCGGGAACCTTTCAACCAGTCGGCCGATGGCGATCTTACCCTCCAGGCGAGCCAGGGTGGCGCCAAGGCAGATATGGTGGCCCATGGCGAAGGCCAGGTGTCGGTTGGGCCGGCGTGAGATATCAACGTTTTCGGGATCGTCGAATTCCGCCGGGTCGCGGTTGGCGCCGGCGATGGAAAGATGAACGTAAGTGCCGGCGGGATAGGTTTCGCCACCGAACTCGATGTCGTCCGTCGCCATGCGGTTACCGATCTGCAGCGGACTTTGGTAACGCAGAATTTCCTCGATGGCGCTGGCAATCAATGAGGGATCGGTTTGCAGGCGGTGTAGTTGGTCCGGATGGTCCAGCAGCATGCCGACGCCGTTGCCGACCATGCTGGTCGTCGTCTCGTGCCCGGCGTTGAGCAGGAAAATGCAGTTCTGCACCAGTTCCAGATCGGTCAGCGTGCGGCCCTCGGCTTCCCCGAATATAAGGGCCGCCAACACCTCTCCCTGCGCGCCCGTCTGATCTCCTTTGGCGCGGCGCTGTGCGATCAGTTCGGTCAACAATTCGCCGAACTCGGCGACGGCATCATGCCCGGCCTTCAGCCTGTCTTCCGGCACCACCGGATCGAGCGCGCCGAGAATTTTCAGGGAATAGGGCCTGAGCAGGTGGCGGTGCTCTTCCGGGATGCCCAGCATGAAGGAGATGATTTCGGTGGGCAGCGCCATGGCGTAGTTGGGGATGAAATCGAATTCCTTCTCGTCCTCCAGCCGGTCCAACAGCCCGTCCACGACCTGGGCGATCAGCGGCTCCATTTCCTTGAGCTTGCGCGGCGTGAAGGCGACCGACAGCAGTTTGCGGACCGTCGTGTGATAGGGCGGGTCGTTGAAGATCAGGCTGGTGGTGTGGTGGGTATAGAGCGGCCCTTCGCCGAACTTCTCCTTGAAGGCAACCTTCTTGTCGGAGCTCATGGCCGGATTGCGGTAGGCCGTGAGCACATCTTCGTAACGCGTGAGGTACAGCGAACCGTCGGGATTGCGGTGCACCGGATCGTGTTCCCTGAGCAGGCGCAGGGTCGGAAACGGATCGTCGATGAAATCCTGATCGATGGCGTTTAAATCGAACGCGCGGGCGATTTCAGCGTCACTCATGATCTTTCTCGCATCCCTAAATCGTATCGCTTCAGCGCCGCGCGTCCTGTGCGGCTGCGCCGTCGGAGTACTCGCATATGACATTAAGCACAGCTTGGCGTTTTTCAACATCGATTGCATGGCAGGCGCGTGCCAGCGCGGCGGGCAAATCCGCCGCACTTTCAACCCGTTCGGCGTAACCGCCCGAAGCCTCGACCACGTGTTCGAAGCGGGGCGAGGGTTTGAGGTGCGTCAGCGGCGCATCGTTCGAACGCGAGGCAGCGCCGTCGGGGTACATGCTCAGGGTCGCGCGGCGCACGGCGCCCCACATTTCGTTGTTCAGGATGATGGTGAGGATCGGAAGGTCCATGGCTTCGCAAATGTAGTGCGCCGGCGTGGGATTGCCGAACATGTAGCCGCCGTCGCCGACCAGGGCGATGACCCGCCGCTCCGGCCGGCCGAGTTTTTGGCCAATGCTTGCGCCCAGACCCCAGCCCAGGCCGCCGGCCGGGCTCATGCCGAAGTGGCTCCCCGGCCGGTCGAAGTCCAGCAGATGCAGCGGGAAGACCATCTCAGTGATCACGATATCGTCGTTCCGCTTGATGTCGTTGAGACAGGCGGCGACCCAGGGCGTCGTCGACAGCGGCTTGACGGCTGCCGCCTCAATCGCCTCGGTGCGAACATCGGCCGCGGTATTTCTGATTTCCGCGACCCGGTCCCGCCGGGCATCGATGTCGCGCAAGCCGCCATTTTCACCAAGCCTGCGGTCAAGCTCAGCCAGGACCAAGTCCGGCCGTCCGGTTATGCCCATGTGGCAGGGGAAGTTCCGCATGACGTAGCCGCCGTATATGGGGTCAGGGCCGATCTGCACGACCCTGGCGTCGGGATTGGGAGTGTGCAGCTTGGGCAGCCAGGGCACGTCGCAGTCCACCACCATGATCAGGTCCGCCGATTTGATGTGGACGGCGGGCTCAAACCCCAAATGCATGGGATGATTGGTGGGCAGGGCGACATAGCGCGGACGGTAGGGGATGACCGGGATGGCGTGGGCTTCTGCCAGCGCCGACAACACGCTCACATCTTCCTCACGGCGGCCCAGACCCGAGGTAATGATCAGGGGGTTTTCCGCCTCGGCGACCCAATCGGCGAGTTCAGCGACCGCCGAGGCATCAGGCGCTGGCGGTGAGGCCGGCGTTGCACTGCGGATTTCCGGTGTTGGTCCGTCGGGCGCCTGCGCCAGAATTTCGCGGGGTAGCGACACGTAAGTCGGCCCGCGCGGCTCACTCATGGCAAGGGCGACGGCGCGGTCGACGACCTGTCCGGCCTGTCCGGGGGTGCGCAGTTCGTAGTCCCACTTGACCGCCTCGCGCACCATGCCGGCCTGATCGAACATTTCCTGTCCCCAATGGATGAAGACCGTACGGGCGCCGAAGCTTTCGTCCTCGGTCAACGGAGAACGGCCGGCGAACAGCAGCACCGGCACGTTGTCGCGCGAGGCGTTCAGCAGGCCGCAAACGGCATTTGCCGTGCCGACGTTGACATGCAGCATCACCGCCTGGGGCCGGCCGGTGGACTGGTAGTATCCATGCGCCATGGCAACGGCGAGGTTCTCGTGCGGCACGGCGACCGGCGTCGGGACCTTAAGGCCGGTTTCGGCCGCCTTGCAGTAGGCTTCGATGATGGACGGGAAGTCGGTTCCGGCGTTGCCGAACAGGTAATCGACGCCGTGTTCGCCGAGGCGGGCGAGAAACGCCTCGGCGGCGGTTTCAAAAGCTGGAGCGCCCTGCGCCATGCCTCAAGTTCCCCAAATTCATGAACCCCAAGGATAGAATAGGGCGAAATTCCGCTTTCGCACCAGCGTGGTGTCGGGAACTTGCCCCCTGTTGAGATATTGACTACCGTGACTTTCCACCATTCTTTGACCTGCCGGATGGACGAAGCGATGCCCCAGGACCTGCCCAGCTATCTCGAAATGATCCGCACCCGGAACAGCGAAGACCTGATCCAGGTCGAGCGTGAGTTCAATCCCTCGTTCGAGATCACCGCCACCGTCGCCAAACTGGAGCAAGTCGCGCGCAAACGGCCCGTCTTGACCTTCGAAAACGTCACGGGATCCGATTTTCCGGTGCTCACCAACCTGCATGCCAGCCGCTCTCGTCTCGCCCTGGCGATGAACGCCGAGCCTGGGGAAATGCTGCGGAAGTATCTCCATGCGATGGAAAATCCCATCGCGCCGACAGTGATTGATGATGCTCCCTGCCAGCAGGTCGTCATGACCGGCGACGATGTCGATCTCAGCCGGCTGCCCCAGGTCGAGCACCACAACGGCGATGCCGGCGCCTATATCACGGCCGGCATCACCTTCGCCAAGGATCCCGACAGCGACATGTGGAACTGCGCCTACAACCGCATGATGATCACAGGCAAAAACACCACCTCCATCCACCTCACCCTGGGCAAGCACCTTTGGGAATACCATCAGATCGCCGCCGCGCGCGGCGAATCGCTGCCCGTCGTGGTAGCGGTGGGCGTACATCCGGCCATTGCGCTCGGCTGTCTTGCCATCGGCTCCATCGACGAGGACGAACGCGGCATCATGGGCGCGCTGCTGGGCGAACCCCTCGAACTGGTCAAGTGCAAGACTTCCGACCTTTTAGCTCCGGCCCACGCCGAGATGATCCTGGAGACCGAGATCATGCCGCACGACACGGTGCTGGAAGGGCCGTTCGGCGAATTCACCGGTTACAGCCTGGGCGCGCGAAACCGCGAGGTCGTCAAGGTCAACGCCGTGACACACCGCAAGGGCGCCTATTACCAGGACATCTCGGTTGGCCACCTCGATCACATGCTGTTGTCCACCGTGCCGATGGAGGCCAATCTCTACCGCGCCGTCCGGGCCATGATCCCGTCGGTCACGCAGGTGCGCGTGCCCAGCCCTTTTACCTGCTACGTTTCCATCGAACAGCGACTGCCCGGCCAGGCCAAAAACGCCATGCTTGCCGTGCTGGGCGCCGACCTCTACATGAAACGCGTCGTCGTCGTCGATCACGACGTCGACGTGTTCGATGACCGTAAGGTGAACTGGGCCATCGCCACGCGCTGCCAGCCCGACCGCGACATCACCATCATCAGCAACGCCCGCGGTTCTGACCTCGATCCTTCGACGGCGGGCAACGACGGTTTCACCTCGAAATGGGGCGTCGACGCCACGGCCAAACCGACGCTGGCCGAATTCACGCCGCGGCACAGCTTCCCCGACGGCGTTTGGGACGGAGTCGACATGGACGAAATCCTCAACTCGTAGGCTGGACTGGGAACATGCCGGGCAATCTCGCCGCCGCGCTCGAGGCCGAGGCCCGCAGGGCACCCGACAAATTCATCATCTTCCTGGAGGACAGGGTTTTGAGCTGGGCCGAGCTCGACGGCCGGGCGGGCGCTTTCGCCGTGGATTTGGCTTCCCGGGGGGTTTTGGCCGGCAATCGCATTGCGCTGGAAATTGAAGATCCGGCCGACCTGACGGTGGCGATGTTCGGCGCTTTGAAAGCCGGCGCCGCCGTTACGCCGCTCAACCCGAGACTTAGTGACGAGGAGAAGTCGGCCGTCGTTGCAGCCCTTGCGCCGAAACTGCTCCTGCGCGAACTGGCGGTGGGCACAGGAGTAATGGAGGCCGAACCCGTCGACGATGACGAGGCGGCCTTCATCCTTTTCACCTCCGGCAGTACCGGCCAGCCCAAAGGCGTGGAACTCTCCCATCGGGCGACGCTCAAGGCGCTGGAGCACTGGCGGGGACCGATCCTTGATCTTTCGCCCAGTGACGTCGTGCTGTCGACCCTGCCGCCGGCCCATTCGCTGGGAATTTTCGGCACCATTCTGGCGCCGCTGCTGGCCGGCGCGGCCGTGGTGTTTCTCAACCGCTTCTCGCCCGAAGACGCCTTAACGGCTATCAGCCGGCGCGGCGTGACGGTCTATCCCGGCGTGGCCACCATGTTCCAGCGCATCGTCGATTGTCCGGCATTGGACGAGACCGATCTATCCAGTCTTCGCTTTGCCGCCTCGGGTGCCGCTCCTTGCCCCTGGGAACTTGCCGAGCGTTGGCGCGAGGCGACGGGCACGCGGATCATCCGGGGCTACGGCATGACGGAACTGTTCCGACCGATTTCCTACAGCCCCCTGGACGGGCGCGACGAACCCGACGCCATCGGCCGCGCGGTGGCGGACGTCGAACTCCGCATCGTCGGTACGGCGGGTGAGGATCTGCCGCCGGGTGGGACGGGCGAACTTTGGATCAACTCGCCCGCGCACCTTTCCCGCTATCTGGATGATCCGGACCAAACCGCCGACGTCCTGGAGGGCGACTGGTTCAAAACCGGTGATCTCGCGACCATCGACGGCGACGGCTTCGTGCGCATCGAAGGCCGCATCAAGGACATCATTTTGCGGGGCGGCTACACCATCGCGCCGGCAAGCGTGGAGAACGTTCTTTTATCGCACGCGGACGTCGCCGAAGCCGCCGTCATCGGCGTGCCGCACCGGGACCTCGGAGAGGAAATCGCGGCCTATGTTTCACTGCATGAGGGCGCAGGCGTGACAGGGAAGGCCATCGCTGAATTTTGCGCGGAGCATTTGGCGGACTTCAAGTGCCCGAGGGAAATTCACATTCTGGATGAGCTTCCCAAGGGGCCAACAGGTAAAATCTTGAAGGCGAAATTACGGGCAGATTAACAAATAATAACCAGCGTCATTCCCGCGAAAGCGGGAATCCATTTTTCATCTTTTACCGGTTTCGGTTAATGACAACATGGACTCCCGCTTTCGCGGGAGTGACGACTGTCAAACTAGCCCACCTTGATCTTCAGCAGTCGCTCCGCGTTGCCCTGATAGATCTTCCTCCGGTCCTCGTCCGAAATCTCCAACTCGTCCAGGATCTTGATCGTCTCGCGGATGTACATCGGCCCCTTTTCGGGATCGAAGGGCGCATCCGAGGCGAACACTACGTTGTCGGCGCCGAAGAAATCCAGACCGCAGACGGTCGCCGATTTCGAACCGAACACGGCGGTGTCGGCATAGAAGAGCTTGAAATAATCGAGCGGGCGCTTTTCCAGTTTATCGAGGATGAGAGAGTAATCCTCGTCCGTCGTGCGGCTGCCCAACTGGTCCCAACCGGGGCCGACGCGGCCTTCGAAATAGGGCACCATGCCGCCCATGTGGTGGGTGATGATGCGGAGGTTCGGGTGCTTGTCGAACAGGCCGGAAAAGACCATGCGGGCCATGAAGGCGCTGGTCTCGTAAGGCCAGCCGAATGTCCACCAGATCTCGTACTTTGATTTCTCCTCCGTCAGGTAGTCGGGAAAATGCGCGGGCCGGACGGGATGGACCCAGATCGGCAGGTCGTATTCCGCCATGGCGTCGAAGATGGGCTCGAACTCCGGCAGGTCCAGCGGCTTGCCTTTGACGTTGGTGTAGAACTCGATGCCGTTGGCGCCGAGGTCCTCGATGGCGCGGTGGATTTCAGCCATCACGGCATCGATGTTGTTCATCGCCAGGGTGGCCGTGAATCCGGGAAAGCGGTCGGGGTACTTTTGGCACAACTCCGCCATGCCGTCGTTGGCCCGGGTGGCCAGTTCGGGCGCGATCTCCGGGCCGGCCAGCACTTCGGGCGGTGGCGCGGGAACCGAAAGAATTTGCACGTAGTCCTCGAAGCGGTCCATCACACGGAAACGCTCGTCGAGGTCAGCCAGCATGGGCACGCCCCGCACCCGCTTGCCGAGGTCCTTGTGATCACCGGCGACCTCGATCATCTTTTCATAATACTGCGGCGGAAAAATGTGGTTGTAGATGTCGACTTTTTTCATTGTTCTCTCGGCAAGACGAAATGGGACGACAACGCTACACTCGGTTCGTCTTATGAGGCAATGTCAGGTTTTCGTGATCGTCAAAGGGAACGGCAGTAATGGATTCCAGTTTCAATATCGACAACCGCATCGTGATCGTCACCGGCGCGGGGCAGGGCATCGGGCGGACGCTGGCCAAACGGCTGTCGGCCGCCGGCGCCATTCCCATAGTCGCCGACGTCAACGGTACCGCTGCCCGTGCGGTCGCCGGTGAAATCGTCGAGGCGGGCGGCAAGGCATTCGCCGCTGAGGCCGACGTGACGGATGAGGCCGCTGTCGAGGAAATGGTTTCCCGAACCCTGGCCGAGCACGGCCGCATCGACGGATTGGTCAACAATGCCGGTCTCTACACGACGTTGGGCCGCCGTCCGTTCTACGAAATTCCGCTGGAGGAGTTCGAAACGGTCATGCGGGTCAACGTCACGGGTTCGTTCCTGTGCGCCAAGGCCGTTACGGCGACAATGATGGAGACCGGCTGGGGGCGCATCGTCAATATCTCTTCCTCCACGGTACCCATGGGCGTTCCCAACCTCAGCCACTATGTTACCTCGAAGGCCGCCGTCATCGGCATGACCCGCACCATGGCCCGTGAACTTGGATCCAAAGGCATTACGGTCAACGCTGTTCTTCCCGGTCTCACGGAAACCGAGGCCGAGAACAAGGCGGTCAACGAGGAATGGCGCCAGGCCATGGCGCAGCGTCAGTCGATTCCGCGCAAACAGGTGCCCGAGGACCTCGTCGGGGTAACGCTTTTCCTGCTTTCGCCCGCCAGCGAATTCATGACCGGACAATCGTTGCTGGTGGACGGCGGCCTCGCTCACATCTGATTGAGGCAGCCCGCCCCAGATTGACTCATTCTCATGAATCCGTGATCCTTGAAATTGGATCCATTCAACAAAACCGAATAGTGACATTGTAACCATTTTGAGAGGGAGGAAATCATGCTTAAGGGAGTACTCACCACTGCCGCCGGATTTATCGCCGCCACCGTTCTGGCCAGCGGTGCCGTTCAGGCCCAGAACGTCGGAATTGCCGCATCCAATCCCGGTTCGCTCTATCACACGACGGCAACCGCAGTCGCCAAAATGGCCAACGACAAGGCCGGCTTGAAGGCCACCGTCCACCCCTTCGCCAGCGCCACGGTATATCTGCCGGCGGTGAACGCCGGGGAGTATTCCTTCGGCATCACCAACGAGGATGAACTGCATCTCGCCGCCACCGGCACCGGCCATTTTTCAGGCCGCCAGCAGGCTGATATCCGCGCCGTTTCCATCCTCTATCCGCTGCGCGTCGCTTGGTTCGTGCGCAAGGACAGCGGCATCATGACGATTGCCGACCTTAAGGGCAAAAAAGTAACCACTGGCTTCACCAGCCAAAAAACCATTCCGCCCATGCTGGTGGCGCAATTGGAGACCGGCGGCCTGACGCTCGACGACGTTAAGGGCGTACGCGTACCCAACGTGGTGGCCGGAGCAAACGCTTTTACGTCCGGTAAGGCGGACGCCTTCTTCTTCGCCATCGGTTCGCCCAAGGTGCGCGAAGCCAACGCCTCGGTGGGCGGCATCCGGGCGCTCGACATTCCCAACACGCCCGAGAATCTGGCGATCCTGAAAAAGAACTTCAGGCCGTCCTATCTCAGGCCCGTGAAACCGGCGAAGCCCAATGTCGGTGTGCTGAACCCGATGCACGTGATGGCCTACGACGCCGCCATCGTGGCCAGCACCAAGACGCCGGACGACATCGCCTACCGCATGGCGAAGTCCATGCACGATCACAAGAAGGCCATGGCCGCGGTGTTCCCGGTCTTGAACCTCTTCAGCCCCAAGCGCATGAACAAAAAGCTGGACGGCGTGACGTGGCATGCCGGTGCGGTCAAGTACTACAAGGAAATTGGCTCCTGGCCGCCCAAGTAGCCGCCGCGTGACAACACCATCCGAGTCCGGCGGGCAAACACGTCCGCCGGACCTTTTTTTGCAATCGATACGGGGCGCGTAGTTTGGACCAGGATGTCAGCGAAAGCCCGCACGCCGGTTTTACCGACATTGCGGGCAAGTCGGTCGCTTCCCTGATGACATTGGCGGCCATCGCCTGGGCGCTGGATGTGCCGCTATATCTGGATCTTGACCTCTACCCGGCGCAGTTCTTCGCGGCCATGCTGGCATTGGCCCTGCCGCTCACTTTCATCACCATGCCACTGAAGAGAAAGGAGCCACGCGGGCAGGTTCCCTGGTACGACTGGCTCGCGGCCCTCGTTGGGTTCGCCGCGGTGGGCTACCTCACCTGGGAGTACCAGCGCCTCGCCGACCTCATCCTGCTCAGGCCGCTTGACGCCATCGTCGCCGGTGGCATCGCCATGGCGCTGGGGTTGGAGGGATTGCGGCGGGCCACCGGCAATACCTTGCCGGTCATCGCCCTCGTTTTCATCGCCTATGCCCTGCTCGGCGATCAGTTCGACGGACGGTTGGCCGCGCGGCCGACGGACTGGCAGAAACTGACGGCGTATTTAGCGCTCGACGTCAACGGCATACTCGGCCTGCCCCTGGCGGTGGCGACCACCATCGTCATCGCTTTTTTGTTGTTCGGTCAATTGCTCAACACCAGCGGCGGCGCCAATTTTTTCACCGACATCGCCATGCTGACGATGGGCAAGTTCCGCGGCGGTCCGGCCAAGATCGCAGTGATGGCGTCGGGCTTGTTCGGCTCCATCTCCGGCAGCGCGGTCGCCAATGTTGCGGCGACAGGCGTCGTCACCATCCCGATGATCAAGAAGGCGGGATATCCCGCCGACCGGGCAGCCGCCATCGAAGCCGTGGCCTCGACGGGCGGCCAGCTTATGCCGCCGGTGATGGGGGCCTCGGCCTTCCTGATGGCGGAGTTTTTGCAAATCTCCTATGCCGAAATCGTCCTGGCGGCGCTGCTGCCTGGACTTCTCTACTATGTTGCCCTGTTCATCCAGGCCGATCTCGAGGCCGCCAAGCTCGGGGCCACTGGATTGGAAAAGGGCGAAATCCCGTCTTCGAAAGGCGTCCTGTCGGGCCTTTATTTCCTGATCCCCTTTGCGGTTCTGATCATCGCCCTGTTCAAGTACAACCAGCCCCCGCAACTGGCGGCGTTGATGGCGGCGGCCGTGCTCATCGTTTTGGCGATGGGGCTCGGTTACAAGGGTAAGCGGCCGGGCTTGGCGCAATTGATGGCGGGGGTCTACAAGGCGGGTTTCGTGACGCTCGACATCATCATGGTGTGCGTCGCCGCCGGTATCGTGATCGGCGTCCTGGGGATCAGCGGGTTGGGCTTCAACCTCACGTTGGCGCTGGTGCAAATCGGCGAAGGCAGTTTGTTCCTGTTGCTGAGTCTTTCCGCCATCGTCTGCATCATTTTGGGCATGGGGCTGCCGACGGTGGGGGTTTACATCCTGTTGGCGGCGCTGGTGGCGCCGGCCTTGATCGAGGTCGGCGTCGAGCCCATCGCGGCCCATCTCTACGTCATGTACTTCGGCATGATGTCGATGATCACGCCGCCCGTTGCCATCGCCGCCTTCGCCGCCGCCGGGGTGGCGGGATCCGAGCCCATGAAGACCGGCTGGTCCGCCGTGCGGTTTGGCTGGATGGCCTATGTCGTGCCGTTTTTGTTCGTGATGTCCCCGACGCTGTTGCTCATCGGCGAGGGCGGCGAGATCACGATGGCCATCATCACCGCCATCCTCGGGGTTTGGCTGGTGTCCATCGCCGTCGCGGGTTTCTTGGTGGAGCCGGTCGGCCCGCTGCTGCGGTTGGCGTTCGCCGCTGCCGGCCTGCTTGCCCTGATGCCCGCCGGCGCCTTCGCCGGTGCGGTGTTGACCGACCTGGTCGGCGCCGCGGCCGGCGTGGTTTTACTGGGCATTGCTTTTATCAAAGCCAGGCGTGCCGCGCGATCTGGAGAACAGGTCTGAAAGTCCACGTTTATTATTCGTTTCAAGGGAGTTTCACATGCCGGTAATCGATGTACACACCCATATGCTGAGCGATCAATGGCTGCAGCGCATTCAGGAGTTCGGCGGTCCGGAATATTCCGTCAAGGCACTGAAGGGCCAGGACGTCATCCATATGCACGACGCACCGTTCATGACATTGATGCCGGGCATGTTCGATTTCGACATGCGCATCAGGAAAATGGATGAGGCTGGCGTTGACATGGCGATCGTCTCGCTGACCTGTCCCAGCGCCTACTGGGGCGGCGCCGAGGCGAGCAATCAAACGTCCATGATGATGAATGACCACTTCGCCGAACAGCAATCGATCTGGCCCGACCGGCTGCGCTGGTTCGCCACATTGCCCTGGCAGTACCCGGAACTGGCGGTGGTGGAACTGGACCGCGCCCATGCCGCCGGCGCGGTCGGCGTGTTCGTTTCGGCCAATGTCGTCGGTATGTCGCTGACGGACCCTACGCTGGCGCCGATCTGGGCCGCCATCGACGCCAAGGAACTGCCGGTGCTGGTTCATCCCGGTGCGCCGCCGGGGGTGGGCGACATGGACGTTCAGCGTTTCAATCTGACGGCGTCGGTGGGCTTCATGTTCGACACCACGCTGGCGATATCACGCATGATCTACGACGGCTTTTTCGACCGCTATAAAAAGCTCAAAATCATCGCCTCGCACGGCGGCGGCTATCTGCCTTACATCGTCGGACGCCTGGATTTTTGCCACCAGAACATGCCGCCCGCCCGCGAGGCCATCGAACGCCCGCCCAGCAGCTATTTCCCGCAGCTCTATTTCGACAGCGTCGTTTTCACCCAGGGTGCGCTGAACCTGTGCCTCGACGTCGCCGGCGCGGACAATGTCGTGTACGGCTCTGACTATCCCCACAACATTGGCGACATGGCCGGCTGTCTAAGCCGTATCGACGCGCTGCCGCCGAATCAGCGCGATAAAGTACGCGGCGACAACGTGCTGCGGATATTCGATATCTAAGGAGATTAGCGGCCGGGCCGCCAGTTCTGCGGGGCCATTTCGAAGCCTTCGAAGCGGAAGGCCGGACTGACGGTGCAGCCGACCAGGGTCCACTCGCCGAGGCTCTCGGCGCTTTGCCAGGCTTGGGGCGGCACGATCACCTGAGGCCGCTGTCCCGCCGCCAGATCGGGGCCGAGGACCAACGTTTCACTCGCCTCACCGTCTCCGCTGATCGACAACGCCAATGTGTCACCGCCGTAATAGTGCCAGATCTCGGCCGCATCGACGCGATGCCAGTGCGAGCGTTCTCCCGTCGCCAGCAGGTAATAAATCGCTGTTCCTGAACCCCGTCCACCATCCGCCGGTTCGTGACGCCAGGTTTCGGCGTAGTGACCGCCTTCCGGATGCGGCTGCAACCCGAGCTTGGCGATCACTTCTGCGGCGGTTAGCGCCACGGCTTAGAAGTTGTCCTTGCGCGTGCGGACTTCCGAGAACACCGCCAACGGTTCGGCGCCCGCCATGCCCAATGCTTCCTGAAGGACGGGATCGTCCGCCCTCAGGAACGGGTTGGTGGCTAATTCGTCGGCCATGCTGGAAGGCACGGTTGGTTTCTTGGATTTGCGCGCCTCGAAGATGATGTCGCCGCGGCTGTTGAGGGCGGCGTTGTCCGGCTCGATATCAAGCGCGAAACGAAGATTTGCCTCGGTGTATTCGTGGGCGCAGTAGATCCGGGTTTCTCCCGGCAACGCCCGCAGTTTGTCCAATGAGGTCCACATTTGCTCATGCGTTCCCTCGAAAACGCGGCCACAGCCCAGGGCGAACAGGGCGTCGCCGCAGAACAGGGCGTCGGAGTCCTTGAACCAGAAGGCGATGTGGCCCGAGGTATGCCCGGGAACGTCGAAAATCGTCGCCTCGGCATCACCCAGCCTGAAAGTGTCGCCGTCACCCAACGCCAGGTCGATGCCGGGGATGTTGTCGGCCTCGGCGCGGGGGCCGGCGATTTGGCAGTTATAGCGCTGCTTGAATTCCAGATTGGCGCCGGTGTGGTCGCCGTGGTGATGGGTGTTCAACACCCAGCTCGGTTTCCAGCCCAATCCGTCAAGCGCTTCGATCACGGGGCCGGCGACGGCGGGATCGACGATACCGCACGTGCCGCTGGCACGATGGTTGAGCAAATAAACGTAATTGTCATTCAGGACGGGCACCTGATGAATTTCGACGCGGGCCATCGGACTACCTCCACAAAGCGGCTCAAAATCAACAAGCCGCCATTTTATACAGGCCTGAAGGTAAGTCACCAACACCTGTCATGTCGGCTCCGCGCCATGCTAAGGTCAGCCCCATGCGCCCGGATGTCATTGATCTTTCGCAGTTCTATGCGGGCCGCCTCGGCCAGTTGGCGCGGCGGACCATTCGCCGCCGTATCCGTGAAATATGGCCGGAACTGACGGGTTTGCGGGTGCTGGGGCTGGGATACGCCACGCCTTACCTAATGCCTTTCCGCGAGGAAGCCGAGCGCACGCTGGCGGCCATGCCCGCGCCCCAGGGCGTTGTTCACTGGCCGCGCGGCGACCACAACGTCGTGGCCCTGGCGGACGAAACCGAACTGCCGTTTCCGGACAGCTCGATTGACCGGGTGCTGTTGGTGCATGGCCTTGAAAATTCCGAGCAAGTGGGGCCCATGCTGGAGGAGATCTGGCGGGTGCTGACCCCGCCCGGCCGGCTGTTGGTCGTGGTACCGAACCGTCGCGGGATTTGGGCCCGTCTCGAGCGCACGCCGTTTGGGCACGGTCGGCCTTATTCGCCGCCCCAATTAACCCATCTGCTGCGTGAGACGAGTTTTTCGCCCGACATCGCCGAGACGGCCCTGTTCGTGCCGCCCAGCACAATTGGCATGGTGCTGCGATTTGCGCCTCTGTTCGAGAAAATCGGGCGGCGCTGGGGCTTCGGTTTGGCCGGTGCGCTGTTGGTCGAGGCGGGAAAGCAGATTTACGCCGTGACGCCAGAGCGCCTGCCGGCCAAGCACAGGGCAAAGGCCCGCGCGGCGCGCGCCCTTCCCGGTGGCGTATCAACGCGATCAGATCGCTGATCTGCGCTGTGGAGACACTCATGAGCGCTCCGTCTTTGCAATGTTTGGCTTTATTTTCCGGCCAACCGGGACTACTACTAGCGGCCTTCAAGAACCCTCAGGAAAATTGATCCGAAGATCGGACCATGAGCCGCAAGACCGACAACCTCGATAAGCTGCGTCAGCAAATAGACGCCATCGACGACAAGGTGCTCGACCTGTTGATGGGCCGAACCGACGTGGTCGAGCGGATTAGGGCGGTCAAGGCCAAGGATGACGGCGGCGAGATCCGCGCTTCAAACGGTATGCGGCCTGACCGGGAAGCGCAGCTCATGCGCCGTATTCTGAGCCGCCACGACGGCCGACTGCCCGAGGTTGTCGTCGCTCGTGTCTGGCGCGAACTCATTTCGGCCTTCACGGCGCTGCAAAGCCCCCTGAGCGTCGCCGTTTGCGCCCCGGAAAAATCGGTCGGGTACTGGGATTTGGCCCGGATGCACTTCGGCTCGGCGACCCCGATGACTCTGTACCGCAGTCACGGCGTGGTATTGCGCGCAGTCATGGACGGCGAGGGAACGGTCGGTATCCTTCCCCTGCCGCACGACGGCGAGGACGAGCCGTGGTGGACGCACCTGGCGGCGGAAATGGAAAATGCGCCCAGGGTGATCGCCCGGCTGCCCTTCGTTCAGGACCGCGAGGCCTGGTTCGAGGGTCTCGGCGCCATGGCGATCGCCCCCATCGACCATGCCACGACCGACGACGACATCAGTCTGATCGTTGTCGCGGCGGACCCGCAGATCAGCCGCGCCCGGCTGCACGAACGGCTGGCGGACGTGAAACTCAACGGTAGAATTATCGCCGTCGTCGACAAGGGCGGCGATCAGCCCGAATGGTTGCATCTGGTGGAAATCGACGGCTACGTGAAGCCTAAGGATTCGCGAGTTACGGCCTTCATCAAGAAAGCCGACGGCGCCGTGGACCGGGTTATCCGCATTGGCGGTTACGCCGTGCCCTATACGGTCGATCACGACGACTAGACGACCGAGACGCCAAGCTTTCCCGACTTTGAATAATTGAAACAAAAAACCTGATTGGAAAATGATGTGAGCGGACCCATTCCTCGCCCCGGCATTCTGCAAGCCCCGGCCTATCGCGCCGGCGCGTCGAAGGCCGAAGGGGTCGAAAAAATCTATAAACTGTCCTCCAACGAATGCGCCCTGGGCGCCAGCGAGAAGGCGGTGGCGGCCTATCAGGCGATCTCGACTGATCTGCACCGCTATCCCGACGGCGGTGCGGTCGAGCTGCGCCAGGCACTGGCGGAAAAATACGGCATCGAGGCCGACCGCATCGTCTGCGGCGACGGCTCGGACGAAGTGCTCTACATGTTGACGCGGGGCTACGCCGGATTGGACGAAGAAGTCTTGTTCAGCGATCATGGCTTCGTCGTCTACCGCCTGGCTTCGCTCGGGGCCGGGGCGACGCCGGTCACGGCGCCCGAGGTCAATTGCCGGGTGGATGTGGACGCGCTGTTGGCGGCGGTGACCGATAAAACGCGCATCGTCTTTCTGACCAACCCCAACGCCACCGGAACCTACATCCCCGACAGTGAAGTCCGCCGCCTGCACGAAGGATTGCGCGACGACATTCTCATGGTAATCGACGCGGCCTATGCCGAATATGTCGTTGCGGCGGATTACGATGCCGGGCTGGAGATCGCGCGCAACGCGGAAAACGTGGTGGTGACGCGCACTTTTTCCAAGGCCTACGGTCTGGCGGCGGTCCGTCTCGGCTGGTGCTATGCGCCGGCTTCGGTTGCCGACGTGTTGAACCGGCTGAGAAGCCCCTTCAACGTCACCGTTCCGGCTCAGGCCGCCGGTGTCGCGGCTTTGAACGACACGGATTTCCTTGACCGGGTGATTGATCACAACAACGAGTGGCTGGCCTGGACGGTGGCCCAATTCAGGGAACTGGGCTGTAACAACATCGTGCCGAGCGTGACCAATTTCGTGCTGCTGGGCTTCGCCGACGAAGCCCAGGCGGATGCGGCGCTTTCGTTCATGGAGAGCCGGGGCGTGCTGGTCCGCGATCTCAAAGCCTACAGCTTGGGTCACTACCTGCGTATCACCATCGGACTGGAGGACGAATGCCGCGCCGTTGTCGACGCGGTACGCGAATTCCTGGCGAGAGAGGCCGCGGAGTAAGACGATGGCAGCTTCCGATCCCTCGGATTCCGGTAACGCGCTGCTCTACGAGCGCATCGCCCTGATCGGCGTCGGGTTGGAAAACGGTTCTATCGCCCGGGCCGTGTTGCGTCACGGTTTGGCGAAACAGGTGATCGGCTATTCACGCACTCAGGCCTCCGTCGACAAGGCCCTTGAATTGGGTTTCATTCACGAAGGCGGCACCGATGCCGCCGCGGCCGCTAAGGACGCCGACCTGGTCATCCTCGGAACGCCGGTCGGCGCGTTTGGCGAAATGGCGGCACAAATCTGTCCGGTGTTGAAGCCGGGATCGACCATCACCGACGTCGGCTCCGTCAAGTCGGCCGTCGTGCGGGACGTCGGCCCGCTGGTGCCTGAAGGCGTTCATTTCATTCCCGGCCACCCCGTTGCGGGCACCGAACACTCCGGGCCCGAATCCGGTTTCGCGGAACTGTTCGACGGGCACTGGTGCATCCTGACGCCGCCCCCCGGCACCGATCAGGATGCAGTGGACCGATTGGCGCAGTTTTGGCAGCGTCTCGGCAGCACGGTCGATTTCATGGACGCCAAGCACCATGACCTGGTCCTGGCCGTAACCTCGCACCTGCCGCACCTGATCGCCTACAACATCGTCGGCACCGCCGCCGACATGGAGGAGGTAACGCGCTCCGAGGTCGTTAAATACGCCGGCGGCGGTTTCCATGATTTTACCCGCATCGCAGCCTCCGATCCGACCATGTGGCGGGACGTCTTCCTCAACAACCGCGAGGCGGTACTGGAGATGCTCGGCCGCTTCAGCGAGGACCTGACGGCTCTGCAGCGGGCCATCCGCTGGGGCGACGGCGATATCCTGTTCGACCTCTTTACCCGTACCCGCCGCATCCGCCGCGAAGTCATCGATGCCGGCCAGGCCGAAGTCCCGCATCCCCCGGAAGATTAGCGGCCAAGTCCGTCAATCCTTCTTGATCAGCACCACGTCGTCTCCCTCAACGGTGAGGCTGGCCGTTGTTCCGTTTCGTGACCAACGGTCAGCTAGCCAGCGGAAGGTTGCGTCGGAGAAATAGCAGATGTGGGTGGGATCGGTGATGTAGTGCCAGGTTCTGAAGGCTTGGGCGTCACGCACCCGCTTGGTCATGATCCCGAGCACGCCGCCGAGGTTTAGGGCGGCCCAAAGCCGGTCCAGTTCCGGACCCGGCGCGGCCAGATGTTCGACGACCTCGCTCAGCGTGATGAAATCGTACCGGGCGGTTAATACCGTGTCATCCGGAGCATAGTGGGGATCGTAAAGCGCCACCGCGTGGCCCGCTTCCTCCAACATTGTCGCCAACGCCGGCCCGGGCCCGCAGCCGAAATCGAGACCTTGGGAGTTCGGCGCCAGGCGTTCATTGAGCGGTGTGAAAAGGCGTTCGAGAAAACGCCGGTAACCCGGATCGTCCGGGCGGTTTTCATGCAGATCGTAGTAGGCTTTTTCTTCCGCCGCTGACAGGTGAAAGGCCGGCGGCACGAATACGAGCTGACATGTCTGACAGCTCAGATACGATCGGAATTTGTCACGATGATACGGGACAATGGAGAGGCCCTCGCACAGCGGACAGGCGTGTTTGTCGTCCCCGGTCATACCGGATTACTAGCCCATCCCTATACGGCGTAAAAGGGGGTAGCCGTCCAAGCCCGCCGGCATACACTGATCCGGAGCGATGAGATATTCGGAGGGGATGCGATGACGCCGCGCCGCGAATGGCATTTTACCCTGACGGGCTGGCTTCTCTTTACGGTTTCGGCCGTGTTCTTTACCTGGGCGGCTATGCGGGCAGGCGACTGGATCAGCATCTCGGCCAGTCTGTTGTTCCTCGTCGCCTGCCTGGTTTTTCTGGTGCCGGTCTGGCGTTTGCGGCCGCCCCGTGACTGACGCCGGGTCGGGCGCACATTAGCGCCAAAACGGTTTGGCGATTTCCTGCGCTGCGGCGGCGCGTGAAATGCCGATGTCGTCGAGCAGATGCTGGTCGAGATTGCCCAGAGCCCGGCGCTGACGCCGCCGTTCGGCCCAGTACCTTGGTATCGCCAACCAACCCGCGCCGGAATTTCGTTTGACGTGGTGGCGGACTGCGGATATTTGTCTCATTAACATTTTTCAGGCTCCTCTTGCGGTCTGTCGATGCGTGATCGCTTGTGAAGCCGTTTAAATAGTGCCGTTTGTTCCTTTCGGGCAAAGCATTGTTTTTTGGGCCAGCATGAGAAAAATTAGGCCTATTGAGGATTTCATATGTCCCGCCGCCTGCCCTCGATGAACGCCCTGAAGGCCTTCGAGGCCGCCGCCCGGCATGAAAGCTTCACGCGGGCGGGTGACGAACTCAGCGTGACTCAAGGCGCCGTCAGCCATCAGGTGAAGGCGCTTGAGGCGGAATTGGGCCTCAAGCTGTTCATGCGCGAACCCCAGAGGCTGGTAATCACGGAGGCGGGCCGCGAATACCTGGATGTCGTACGCGATGCCCTGGACCGCATCGCCGCCGGAACGGACCGGCTACTGCAGCGCCAGAACGCCGGCGTGCTCACCGTCAGCACCTCGCCCAATTTCGCCTCCAAGTGGCTGGTGCACCGGCTCGGGCGATTTGCCGAACAACACCCCGGCATCGACCTCAGGGTGAGCGCCGCCCTGCACCACGTGGACTTCGCCAGTGAGGACGTCGATTTGGCGGTCCGGCACGGCGACGGCTCCGATACCGGTCTGGACATCACCCGGCTCTATACCGAGGAATTGCTGCCGGTCTGCAGCCCAGACCTTCTAAAGGGTCCAAAGGGGATACGTGAGCCGGCCGATCTCGCCCATCACACGCTGCTGCATCTCGACAATCGACAGGACTGGTCCAAGTGGCTCGATGCCGCCGGCGTGACGGGCGCCGATCTCTCGCGCGGCCCCGTGCTCAATCAGGCGAGCATTATCATCGATGCCGCCGTCGACGGTCAGGGCGTTGCGCTGGCGCGCACCGGATTGGCGGCCTGGGATCTCCTGAACGGCCGCCTGGTGCGCCCTTTTACGTTGACGCTGCCGGTGTCCTACGCCTACTGGATCGTCTGCCCCAAGGCGACCGCCAAGCTGCCAAAGATCGAAACCTTCCGGAATTGGATTTTGGCCGAAGCCGCCGAAGACAGGCGGCGGTTGGCGGAGATCATGCCGCCGCCGGATTAATCGCCGGGCAAAGTGAGGGGGGTGAGTCTGGCGATTTCCATCGGCCCGACCTTGAGCCGGCCCTCCTGCACCGTCACGGGAATGTTCACGGCGCCGTCGGCATCGCGGCCCAATACGTTGAGCGCGATGGTCAGGGCCGCCGCATTCATGGCGGTGATCATGCCGTTTTCCCGGTAGGCGGCGATGACCTCGGCGTGGCCGCGTAGTTTGGCGGTGCCCGACGCTTGCGGCCGCAGGGCGGCATCGAGCGCCAACGTGCCGGCGACGGTCAGGTCGAGCGTGCCCCATTTGAGCCGCGCCCGGGCGATTTCCACGACGCCGCCGTCATCCCGCCAGCCCCTCACATCCGAGCGTGTCCAGCCCGTGGGCAGCGGATTGGAAAGCGAAAGATCGAGTCGCAGGAGCTCAATGCCCTCGCCCAGCACGGGATCGGCGACGATGGGCAGCGCAACGCCGTCCAGCTGGGTGGAAAGCGTGAGCATCTCGCCGCTTTTACCGGAGAACGTCACCTTGTCGATGGTGAGCGGTTTCTCGACTTGGACGCTGGTGAGCTGGAGACTTCGAATATCGGCCGTACCGCTCGACCATTTGCCGTCGGCGTAGAACTCGACCACGCCGCGCGCGCTCTTGGCCTTGCCGTCAATGTCCTGGCGAACGCCCCGCTGATCGACGAACGAGACCTTTTGTTTGCCCTTAAGGTCGAGCTCGGCACGCCAGGGGTTCAGGGGATCGAGGCGGATCTGCAAAGTCTCGCCGCGCCAATGCCAGGGGCTTGGATGCCCGGTGGCCGGCGCCTCGATATCGCCACGGCCCAGCTCGGCGTGAGCCATTCTTCCGACCACCTCGAACGGGAAACCGGAAATCATCATCGGTGCCGCTTCGGCAAGGTACCCCTGCGCCCGTCGTTGGCCCAGCCAAACCGCCACGTTCGCTTTGAGGCCGTCGGCCAGGTTCGACCAGTACCAGCCGTAGCCGCCCGCTCCGCCCGCCAACAGGGCGACGACGGCGGCGATTACGATGATGATCGGCTGACGTTTGTCCATCGGTCGGTGAGGTCCGTTTTGCGG
>CAYOAD010000009.1:0-36558 GCA_964401845.1 uncultured Rhodospirillaceae bacterium
GAAGAACCGTCAGGTCGTTGGCTGCCCGTCTCGGCGTTTTCCGTCCGCTATCGCTCATTCATCCACGTCGTCCAGGATCTTGAGCATTTCTCGAAGACGTTCTTTGCTCCTCGGCTTCATTTTCTGGTACTTGCGGAAGAAGGCGGCGTCAGCGGCGTCGGCCTCGGTCACCTCCTCGGCCGCGAGCAAGTAATCGGTGGTAGTTTCGAGCGCCACCGCAATTTGATGCAGCTTTTCGGCAGACGGGCGCGCCACGTCCTTGTTCTCGATCTCCCACATGTAGCTTTTGCTTGAATCGACCCGGTCAGCCAGCGCTTCCAGTGTCAGACCTCTTTTCTGCCTGAGCTCTCGGACGCGCTCTCCTAAGGGTGTTGGCACCGGTAACCTCCTGATTCGCTGCGGTTCGTTATCACAATACATCTAGTCCTTGACATGCCATACAGGCAACCCTTATTTTTGCGGAAGTTCGCAAGAACGAACACGACTTATCGCTTTTACGAGACCACGGAGGCCATCATGGCAAAAGGCAAAGGTACAGGGACACACCACATCGTCCCGAACGCGGGCGGCGGCTGGGATGTCCGCCGCGGCGGCGCAGACAGGTCGAGCGGGCATTTCGACACCAAGCGGGAGGCGATCGACCGCGGGCGCGAAATCAGCCGTAACGCCGGCACCGAGTTCAAGATCCACAATCGTGACGGTCGGATCGCGCAGTCCGATTCGCACGGTAACGACCCGCGCAACATCAAGGGCTAAGGAGAACTGAATATGGCCTCAGTGACGAATTTCATCCGCAACATGCCTGCCTCGTCGCTGCAGGCCTATTTCCACCACACCGGAATCGAGTTGCCGTCGCCGGTGGATTGGGATGCCGCGGAGTCGGATGTGGTCCGGGGTGTGCTCGGCGCCGTCGATGAAATGAGTGACGAAGCCCGGGCCCGGGTCATCAACGATTCGGATCGCGTCAGCGGCCTGGCCGATGCCGCCGGCCAGACCGCACTCTACAGCGTGGTCGATGATCGTTCGGTTCTCGACGATCTTGCAAACGGTCATGCCCGCGCGCTCTGGATGTTCCTCAACGAGCCGGTCCGGTTCCGCCATGCCGAGGAGGTCCGTTACACCGATGAACGGCGCCGCGGTCGCAGTTGGGACGGGTTCATCGGCGCCCCGAACCTCGATCTGCGCCGCGACGAGGCCGCCCTCGAGGCCTTCAAGGCGGCACTGCGCGAGCGCTTTTCGTCCAACAACGTCCACGTCGACATTTTCGAGCGATGTCGACCGACCTTCGACGGTGAGGATTGCGAACTGGTGCAGATCGCGGTCTACCGTGAGGGGCTGCTGGACGATTTCCTGGCGTTCGACGAAGGCGGCGCCCTGGTTCGTCGTGCCCGGCGTCCGGTGTTCGAGGCAGCGATGACCTACGAACCGGCGACGGGGGTCATCGAGGTCGTGGCCAACGATCGCGAGAGCCGCGAGGAGATGGTGCGCTTTATGGCCCGCGACCTTCTCGGTATCGAGTTTCAGAGCGAAAAGGTGCCGTTCCGGACCTACGACCTCGCGGTTCTGCTGCAGCCCCATGATTTCCCGACCGACCCGGAGGACGGGATCGAGTCCGTCGAGGTCAAGCAGCTGCGGCTCATGCCCATCGACAATGTCGGGGAACGGGTCACGCTCGAATGCCTTCGCAAGGCTGACCGTACCATCTGGAGCATGGCGGCTGAGCGGTTCGGTGCCGGTGATCCTCTCGCCGGTGGATGGGTCGCGACACAGTCGAAGCTCACCATCAAGTTCCACCCCAAGGGCGATGCAAAGCGGGGGCGGACCCTGCCGCTGACGATCACGATGCCCCATGGCTGCAATCTCAAGGACCAGACCGAGGAGGAGCAGATTGTCGGCGAGAAGTATCTGCGACGCTGGGGCATTCTGGCCGATGACACGATCGCTCAAACGGATTGATGAGCAGGCCGTCGCGCTCTGCCGCGATATCTTGGAGGCGTCAGGTTGCCGGATTTCGGCCGCCGTCCTCTTCGACTATCACCGACAGGCGGGGCAAAGCCTGATCGAAACTGGCTTGCTGACGGCAGATGCGCATGATCCGGTCGCGGTGTCGGCTGTCGACCATGATGACGAACCCGTGAGTCTGGCCTGGTCTCCGGAGCACGGAGGCTATGGCTATTTCAGCCCGGAGGCTGGGTGGGTCGCCGTGCCGGCCGAACGGCTCCAGGAATTCCATGTCGACATGGGGGGCCTGATCGCGCGCCTCGTGGACCGCCTCGATCTGCCGGGCACGTCCCGCCCTACGGAACGGATCAGCGGTGTGTTGTGGGAAATCGGAGACGCTCGGCTACCCGGGCGCAACGGCCGGGTGCCGATCTGGTTCGCACGTCGGCTTGGAGACGCTGAGGTCTGGAGGCAGGCCGTGGCGTACTTGGCGGGGCGGCCGCCATCGGACTTTCGCGTGGTCATTACAACGTCGGCTATTACGCGATTGCCGCGTGAGGAGCTCAGCCGCCACGACATCATCGAGATCCGGGATGTCGATGATCATGGAGTTGGGCTCGTTGTCGAGCCGTCATACCTCGCAGCGCAGCTGACCACCGGCGCCGCGCCAAGCGGGGACGATCCGGTGCGACATGCTTCCGGATTTCGCCACGTCTGGGTCGGCGATAGGGAGTTCAGATTCAACGGAGACAAGCACCGACAGATCGTGGAATATCTCTTCAACGCTTGGACAAGGGGTGAGCCGAGCGTCAGCTCGGCGGCCATGTTCGCCGAGCTTGAGTTCGAGACCACCAGCCGACTGCGCGACATTTTCAAGGGGCACAAGGATTGGAAGGCGCTGATCGAAGCAAAGGGCGGCGCTTGCCGATTGCGGGTCGAGGAACTGCTTGAGGAGCAGCGCGCTAGCGCCGATTGATCGTGTTTTCGGCGATCTCGAGTTGCGTCATCACCCAATCGAATTCCGGAGCATCGCCGAGCATCATGCCCTGCATGGCTTCGTAGTCCTTCTCGATCGCGGCGCGTAGAGCGTCCTGCGGGACGACGCGGACCGAACCCGGCACAGCTTCGTCGAACTTTTTCCACGCCTGCCTGAACGCAATCAGGTTGTGTTCGCGCACCGCGGTGAGAAGCGCCTCGTCGGCGAGGGCAGACACGCCAACCTCAGTCGCCGTGATCATCGCGACGTCGTAGTAGTGCCGGGAGATTCGGTCTGCGTCCGCCGGCAGCCGTTCCGCGTCCCGATAGCCGCAATGAGCACCGTGCAGGATCAGGAGTTTTTCGAGGTAGGTGCGTGAAGGTTCGATGACGTGAAGGTTGCCGACATCGAATGGCCAATCGTCGCCCAGTTCCTCGGAGATGTACGGGCGAACGCTGCCCGTCGTGTTGGGATACAGCGCGGAGCGCGCCCCGGCTTCGAGTTTCACGCGCGGCAGGACATACGCAATGTCGGCACTTGGGTAGAGGGTGGGATATTCGATCAGCAGCGTTTGCTGGTCGCCGCTTTCCTCGTCCGGATGGATCCGACACCATTCGTCCAGCAGTGGCGTCAAGGCTGTGGCGAGATCTCCGCTGATGTAGGCGCCGCAGGCGGCGCTCAATTCGTCGAAGAGCGCCTTGCGTTGCTTGTTCGAGAGGCCATCGGGGCTGGTGGGGTCGCGATCGGCACCGAAACCCAGCCCCTCGCGATAGACCACGAGGTCGATGTCTTCGGAGAAGCGCCGGATGAGTCCGAACGCCTTGGAGATCGCCGTGCCGCCCTTGAATAGAAGCCGCGGATGACCCTCCGGCAATCGGTTATAAAGGGCATCGAGGACGAGGCAGACCCAAAAGTCCTTTTCGACATAGCTCGCCAGCGTGTCGAGTCGGTCGGCCGTCGCCTCGAATACGTCCTTTCGGTCCTGATCGGGGAGCGCAAGTAAGCGCTCGAAGCTCTCGCTCGTCATGCGGTGATTTGAGTGTCAGCAAGACTGCGCACGACGGGAGCCGCCCAACTCGGCAGGCGAGCGCTGTTCCGAATAAGGTCCTTCTTCACCGCGTCCGGCAGCTTGCTCTTCAGCGTCGCCGAAACCTTCATGTCCGAGGATGCTTGCGGTCCGAGCCAGCGCAGGGCCTGCACAACGGGCGCAGAGGATTTTCCTGCCCATACCATCACGCTCGGGCCGGCATGGCGAAGGCGCACCGTTCGATTGCCTATCTTGACGTTCCGCGTCGCTCCGTCGGTCACATAGCTGGCCTTCGCGGGCACGGCATTTGTCAGACCAAGCTGGTTCGCCGCAACGATGCCGTCGGGCATGATGCGAACGCTGTCACGGCGCGCCAGTGCTGCCACGGCCGAGTCCATATCGACCGGTGCCGGGCGGTGTAGGACACCGCTCATGCGCGGAAGATCATAGAGTCCGCGCCCGACACGGCGCAGATCACCGCTCTTCGCTAGGCGGGACAGCGCCTGATCGACCGCCGCTCGGCTGCCGAGGTCGAGGAAATCCTTGGGGGTGCATACCCATTTTCCTCTCCCCTTGGAGCGCGCACGTTTCATGATTTTATCAGCAATACCAGTCATTTGAACCGCCATATGCTTCTCTGAGTGTCAGAAATATAGTTGTTTTTTCTGACAAAGTCAATTCCTCCCTCACGCCCCCCCTTTTACCTCCCGGGGCCCTCCCCACCGCACCGCCATCCTCTCCGCAGGTTTTCGACCAAGACCGAAGGAGAAGCAGATGACGGTCAGACATTTGAACCAGATCGAGCTCGCCGCTCGCTGGAACATCAGCCACCGCACGCTTGAGCGCTGGCGCTGGTCGGGGGAAGGCCCCCGCTACATCAAGATTGGCGGCCGTGTCGTCTATCGGCTCGAGGACGTTGAAGAGTTCGAGGCGACCCAGCTTCGCGAGAGCACCGCCGACCAGCCGACGCCGAAGATGGCGTGAGGAGGCGGTGATGATCTCCAACACTCTCACCCTCAAGGACCTTCACCGCATGCCGATCGGCGAGATCGCCGATCTGCCCGCCGACCAGTTGGCGCTGCTGCAGGTGGAGGCGGACGAGGCCCTGCGTGCCGCCAAGGCGACCAGGGACTGGCTCGATGGCGCCATTGCCCAGCGCTACGCCGATCGCGCTCAATCCGTGCGTCGGGACGCCGGCAAGGACACCGGCACCATTCGCTTTGATGACGGGCCGGTGACGGTGGTCGCCGATCTGCCGAAGAAAGTCGATTGGGACCAGACCCAGCTGGCCGTCTTGGCCGAGCGCATCCGCACCGAAGGCGACGATCCCACCGAGTATGTCGACATCGTCTTCAGGGTTCCCGAACGCAAGTTCACCGCCTGGCCCGGCCACATTCGTTCGGCCTTCGAGGGTGCTCGCACCGTGCGGGTCGGCAAACCCTCCTTCCGACTCACCCTGAACAACGAGGTGTCCAAATGACCGCCAAGACCAAGCTGGATCGCTTGCGCGAAGACAATTGCTTCCTCGCCGACGTTCCCGACAGCATCCGCATCCCTCCGCTCGGTGACCGCCAGGAGGAGGTGATCAAGCCCATCGAGGCGGCGTCGATTGACGAAATCGCATTCGCCCAGCTGGTGTTGCAAGCGAAGTCCTCCGCACTCTACGCCGAGATCGACGCCTTGCGCCGCATCTACGACATGGCGCGCAAGAATGGCGCAGTCGGGGCCGACAACGCCCTGGACGCCATCGCCGAGAAACAAGGGGGCAAGTAATGACCCTCCCGATCATCTCGGCCGATCAGCGCCTCGCCGAACGCCGCGGCATCAAGGGCTGCATCTTCGGCAAGTCCGGCATCGGCAAGACATCGCTGCTCTGGACCCTGGAGGCATCGACCACCCTGTTCTTCGACCTCGAGGCCGGTGATCTCGCCATCGAGGGTTGGTCGGGCGACACCATCCGGCCACGTACGTGGCAGGAATGTCGCGACTTCGCCGTCTTCATCGGTGGGCCGAACCCGGCGCTGCGCGAGGACCAGGTTTACAGCCAGGCGCACTTCGAGGCTGTCTGCGAGCGGTTTGGCGATCCGGCGACGCTCGACAAGTACCGGACCGTCTTCATCGACAGCATCACCGTCGCCGGGCGTCTTTGTTTCCAGTGGTGCACGGGCCAGCCGCAGGCGATCTCGGAGCGCACCGGCAAGCCCGACATGCGCGGCGCCTACGGCCTGCACGGCCAGGAGATGATCGCCTGGCTTACCCATCTGCAGCACACCCGCGGCAAGAACGTCTGGTTCGTGGGAATCCTCGACGAGAAGTTGGACGACTTCAATCGCCGGGTCTTCGTCCCGCAGATCGAGGGTTCCAAGACCGGCAATGAACTTCCCGGCATCGTCGATGAGGTCATCGCAATGGCCGAGATTGGCCAGGGCGACGGCGATCCCTTTCGGGCCTTCGTCTGCCAGACACTGAATCCCTCCGGCTATCCCGCCAAGGATCGCAGCGGGCGCCTCGACCAGATCGAGGAACCCCATCTCGGCCGTCTGATGGAGAAAATCGGCGGTCCCGTCAAACCGGCGAGCGAGAGGTTGGAGTTTGGCCGCCCCGCCTCCCAGCCCGCCGATACCCCCGTCACCCAAGAAGATGAAGGAGCGTTCTGACCATGACCGGTTCCTGGAACGATTTCAACGACGCCGACTCCCAGACGTCCTACGACCTGATCCCCAAGGGCACCATCGTGCCGGTCAGGATGTCCATCAAGCCGGGCGGCTACGATGACCCGGCCCAGGGCTGGACCGGCGGCTATGCCACCCGCAACGAGACCACGGGCTCGGTCTATCTGAACGCCGAGTTCGTGCTTCTCGAAGGCGCCTACGCCCGGCGCAAGGTCTGGAGCCTGATCGGTCTCCTGAGCCTCAAGGGCCCGGAGTGGGGCAACATGGGCCGCTCCTTCGTGCGGGGCATCCTGAACTCTGCTCGCGGACTGTCGGACAAGGACAACTCGCCCCAGGCCCAGACGGCGCGGCGCATTAATGGGTTCGCCGATCTCGATGGCATCGAGTTTCTGGCCAAGATCGACGTCGGTAAGGACCAGAACGGCGACGCCAAGAACGAGATCCGCTTCGCCGTCACGCCCAATCATAAGGACTGGGAGACCTATAGCCAGTCCGGCGGAACCTGGAAGCCCGGCGGTGTCCCGGCTACCGCCTCGGCGCCTGCCCCTGGTGCCACGACATCTGCGCCCGACGCGCAGCCGACGGGTACTCCGAACCGCCCCGCCTGGGCGCAGTAGGAGGGCGTATCCATGTTGCTTCGCCCTCGGCAGAAGACCTTCGTCGAGCGCAGCGTGCGAGCGCTCGACGAACACGGCAACACCCTGGGTGTCGCGCCAACCGGCGCCGGCAAGACGATCATGCTTTCGGGCGTGGTCGGCCGAATGCTGGCGGAAAACGATGCGAAGGCCTGCGTGTTGGCGCATCGCGACGAGTTGACGGCTCAGAACGTCCTCAAGTTCGCCAAGGTCAACCCTGCCATCAGCACCTCTATCGTCGATTCCCGCACGAAGTCGTGGCGGGGAAGGACGGCCTTCGCCATGGTGCCGACCCTGGCCCGCAAGACGAATCTCGACGCCATGCCGGCGCTCGACCTGTTGGTCGTCGATGAGGCCCATCACGTGGCCGCCGACAGCTATCGGCGGATTATCGACCGAGCCCAGGATCGTAATCCGGATATTCGAGTATTCGGGGTCACCGCTACGCCCAACCGAGGCGACAAGAAGGGGCTGCGTCCGGTCTTCTCCAACGTGGCCGACCAGATATCCATCGGCGAACTGATTGCCTCGGGCCATCTCGTGCCGCCGCGCACCTTCGTCATCGACGTCGGCACCCAGGAAGCCCTCAAGAGTGTCCGCAAGACCGTCGACGACTTCGACATGAAGGCGGTCGACGCGATCATGAACCGGGCGCCCATCACCGAGGCGGTGATCCGCCACTGGCGGGAAAAGGCCGGCGACCGCCAAACCGTGATCTTCTGCTCCACCGTCGATCACGCTCGCAACGTCACCGAGGCCTTCGTCGCCGATGGGATCCCAGCCGACATGGTCTGGGGTGACATGGGCGAGGCCGATCGCCGGTCCGTCCTGCGGTCCTTCGAAAAGGGCGACACCCAGGTCATCGTCAACGTGGCAGTGCTGACCGAGGGCTGGGACCACCAGCCGACCAGCTGCGTCGTCCTGCTACGCCCCAGTTCTTACAAGTCGACCATGATTCAGATGGTCGGGCGCGGCCTGCGAACTGTCGATCCGAACGAGTTCCCGGGCGTGGTCAAGACCGACTGCATCGTGCTCGACTTCGGCACCTCAACTCTTTTGCACGGTTGTCTGGAGCAGGACGTCAATCTGGACGGCAAGACCGGCGACGGCGAGGCCCCGACCAAGGACTGCCCGGACTGTGGCGCACAGGTGCCGCTGGCGGTGCGCGAATGCCCCCTTTGCGGCTATCTCTGGGAGTCCGTCGGAGCGGGCGAGAGCGAGGCCACGCCGCTTGCCGACTTCGTCATGTCGGAGATCGACCTCCTGAAGCGCTCCAGCTTCCGTTGGTGCGATCTCTTCGGCGATGACGCGGCGCTGGTCGCCAACGGCTTCAACGCCTGGGGCGGGATCTTCTTCCTGCACGGTCGCTGGCACGCCATCGGCGGGGCGAAGGGGCAGCGCTCGCGGCTGCTGGCCGTGGGCGAGCGCACCGTCTGCCTGGCGGCGGCCGACGACTGGCTAAACGAAAACGAGACCGACGAGAGCGCCCACAAGACCAGGAACTGGCTGAACCAGCCGGCGACGGCGAAGCAGCTCCGTTACCTGCCTGTGAGCTACCGGCAAGATTTCGGTCTCACCCGGTATCAGGCCTCGGCCTTGTTGACCTTCACGTTTAACAAGCAGGCGATCCAGCAGCTGGTGCGGACCTCGGTTTCGAGCGACCGGAGGGCGGCATGATCCATGGCCGCGCTATCCGACACTGCTGCTGCCCGTCTGCGACTGTGGCATCCGCGTGGTGCGCTTTGTGCCGTCTGTCGGCGTCCGGCCCGTGGCTTTGGCTGGTTCGACCCGGTGTGTTCGAAGCGGCCCCGGCAATCGGTCTGGTTTTGCTCGATGGCCTGCCAGGCCTTCTGGTCCGGTTTGGCGAAGCAGGGTTTGGGCATGGTTGACCTGACAAAACAGGAAGAGGCGGCGATCCGGTCAGCCATGAAGATGCTCGCCGAGGTCATGGAGGAGATCGGTTGGGAGACCCGGCTGATAGATCTCACTGAGACCCAGGTGCTGACCTTGATCGAGGTCGCCATTGACGGCTTTCAGAACGCCATGCTGGCCACCGTCAAGGGCGATGAGAGGGAGATCCCTTTCTGATGTTGGACTTCAATCACTCGGCCAGCTTCGCCGAGAGGATCAACACCCTGATCGACGAGGCTCTGGTGGCTGAGAATGCCACGCGGGCGCCCCGCGACTATCTCGGCGGCTCTCGGCTCGGCGTCCCTTGCGATCGGGCCTTGCAATACGAGTATGCCGGGGCGCCCAAGGACGATGGCGGTGACTTTGACGGCCAGACGCTGCGCATTTTCGCTGCCGGACATGTCTTTGAGGATCTGGCCATCGGCTGGCTGCGTCGGGTCGGGCTCGATCTTTACACCACCAAGGGCAATCGGCCGAATGGCGAGCAGTTCGGGTTCTCGGTCGCCGGCGGCCGTATCCGCGGCCATGTGGACGGCATAATCAATGCCGGGCCCGTGTTGCCTGGCTTCCCGGCGCTGTGGGAATGCAAATCGCTGAACTCCAAATCTTGGAAGGACACGGTGAAGCGCGGTGTCGCGATCTCCAAGCCTGTCTATGCGGCGCAGATCGCCACATATCAGGCCTACATGGAAGCGACGGTGCCGGGTATCTCGAAGAACCCGGCCTTGTTCACCGCCGTCAACAAGGACACGGCGGAACTTCATCACGAATTGGTTCCCTTCGACGGCGCCTTGGCTCAAGCCGCGAGCGACAAGGCTGTGCGCATCATCAAGGCGACCGAGGCGGGAGAACTGCTGCCCCGTATCGCCCAATCCGCCGACTTCCATGAATGCCGCTTTTGCTCCTGGTCCGACCGCTGTTGGAGGAGCGGAGCATGAGCGGTGACGTGGTGAACCTGGATCGTTGGCGTGATTTCAACGATGCCGAGCCGCAGCGCCTCGACGGCACCCGGCCGTGGGATGACGCCGAGAGCACCGAGGACATCAAATCGCGCATGCTCGTAAACATCCGCGGCGTGCTCTCCTATCTCCTGCCGGGTGGAGTGTTCCAGGGCGCCAAGTTCCTGGTCGGTGACGTCCACGGCAATCGCGGTGACAGCCTGACGGTAGAGCTTGTCGGTCCCAAGGCCGGCATGTGGCACGATTTCGCCACCAAGGAAGGCGGCGACATCATCGGGCTGTGGGCGGCTGTCACCGGCCGCGACACTCGCACCGAATTTCCCGCCATTATGGACGACATCCGCGAATGGCTGGATGGCCGAAGCCGCACCCTGCACGACGACCGGGCTGCCCAGTCCAAGATCCCGCCCACCGACGACTTGGGGCCGGTCACCGCCAAGTGGGACTATCTGGACGAGGACGGCCGGCTCATCGCCTGTGTGTATCGCTACGATCCGCCCGGCGGAAAACAGTTCCGGCCTTGGGATGTGCAGAACCGAAAGATGAAGGCGCCCGACCCGCGGCCGCTCTACAACCGGCCGGGCGTCAAGTTGGCGTCCGAAGTGATTCTGGTCGAGGGCGAGAAGGCCGCCCAGGCTCTTATCGATCAGGAGCTCTGCGCTACTACGGCCATGAACGGCGCCTCGGCACCGGTCGAGAAGACCGACTGGTCGCCGCTCAAGGGCAAGCGCGTGGTGATCTGGCCGGACAAGGACGAGGCCGGGTGGCGGTACGCCATGACCGCAGCTCAGGCGGTGCTGGGTGTCGGAGCGACTTCCGTATCAGTGTTACTTCCCCCCGACAGCAAGCCGGAAAAATGGGATGCGGCCGATGCCGTGGCTGAAGGCTTGGACGTCACCGATTTCATCGCGACCTGCGAACGCCAGTCCGTTCGGCCCGAAAAGACGACGCTGGATCTTTCCGATTGGGATGCCAGTCGTTACGCCGGTGATGCGCCCGAACAGCACTTTCTGGTCGAGGGGGCATTTCCCTTAGGTGTGGTATCGATCCTCGCCGCCATGGGCGACACCGGGAAGGGCATGATGACCCTGGATCTGGCCCTGTCGGTGGCGACCGCCAAGGCCCGTTCCGTCTCAGTCAGCCCGGAACCCATGGCCTTCGCCGGCCCGGTGCGGGAATTCGGCACCGCCGTCATCTTCACCGCCGAGGACGACCAGGGCGAGATCCATCGTCGTTTGCAGCGGCTTGATCCCGAGGAACTGCGGCTTGAGAACCCCGAACGGTTGATCGTGGTGCCCCTGCCCAATGCGGGTGGACCGATCCCGCTGGTAGTGTCCGGCAAGGACGGTCCCGAGATCACGCCCCAATTCCGCATGGTGCGCGATCAAATTCTGCGGCTTCGCGATCTCAAACTGGTGGTGTTTGATCCACTGGCCTCGTTCATCCATGCCGACGTCACCTCCGACCCGGCGGCGGGCAGCTTCGCCACGGGACTGCTCGCGAGCCTGGCGACTGAGACCGGCGCGGCGGTGATCGTCGCCCACCATATGCGCAAACCCCAGGGCAACCGCCCGATTTCGACCGTCGAGCAAGCCCGCGACGCCGTGCGCGGCACCAGCGCTATCGTCGACGGGGTGCGCCTGGTCTACGCTTTGTGGCCGGCGCCCGAGGAACACCAGAGTTTCGTCTTCAAGGCGCTCGAAGAACCCTTCGCCCGCAACGCGGTGTTTCAGGGCGCGGTGGTCAAGGCCAATGGACCGGCGGACCGGACCATTCGCACTTTCCTCCGAGCACCCACCGGTCTTCTCGTCGACGTGACGCCGCGTCTGCGTGAAAGCCGTCTCCCCGAACAGGATCTGATCGACACTCTGGTGGCCTCCATCGCTCGGGCGGCCGAGAACGGTCATCCCTTCACCCATACAGGTGGCTCCGGGGTCTACCAGCAACGACACCGACTGCCGTCTGCGTTCCACGAGATGGGCCGCAAGCGCCTCCAGGACATGGTCCAGGACCTGCTCAACAGACGTCCTCCGGCGCTGGTCAAGGGCATGGCCTCGGGCTCCAAGGAGGACAAGTGGCTGGACATCTCGACGGGGCCTTTTGCCCGCGGCGTGGGGCAGTTCGTGCATGGCGCCGACGAGGCGGAGGATTGATGCCCATGGCTGCTCCGTTTCCAGCGTTTCCAGCCTTTGCTTTCCAAACCAGGAAGGGTCGGTCTGCGTTGCCATTTGCCACGTTGCCATTTGGCAATTGCCAGGAATCGGCTCCCTGGAAATTCCATCAACCGATTGAATTAAAACGGAAATCACGATTTGGCGCCGTTGCCACTGCCAAGCGTTGCCAACGGCCGAAAACATCAACGATTTCAATGATTTCCACGTTTCCACCTCCCCTAAAGGGGAGGAGTGTGCTTGGCAACACACACTCCTCCCACCGGCGATCGGCGGGGCCATTGCCAGGACTCCGTTTCCAAACCGCGCCGCTGACCAAGACCGATGTGCTGGAGACCCGCGATGACTGAACCTGGACCAATCGAACCGATCACGAATTCAGAAGAAAATCGTCTCGCGGTTCTCGCCCTTGATCTTGGAGCCAGATCCGGATGGGCATTTCGAGGGCGCGACGGGCAGATTGCCAGCGGCACGGTCGAGTTCAGAAATGACCGCTGGCAGGGCGGCGGCATGCGCTTCCTGCGCTTCAAGCGTTGGCTCACCGAGATCAAGCAGGCGGCCGGCGATTTGGAAGCGGTCTTCGTCGAGGAGGTCCGACGGCATGCCGGTGTCGATGCCGCACATGCCTATGGTGGCTTTCTCGCCCACGTCACGGCCTGGTGCGAACACCACGCCATCCCTTACGAGGCCGTACCGGTGGGCACCATCAAGCGTCACATCACCGGCAAGGGAAACGCGGGCAAGGATGCGGTGATTGCCGCGGTTCGGGAGCTCGGGTTCGACCCCGTCGACGACAACGAGGCCGATGCGCTGGCCATCCTGGATTGGGCGCTGGCCAACCGGATCGGGAGTGAGGGTGAATGAACGGGGAGGTAATGCTGAAGCAGGCAGCAGCCGTCGTCGCCAATCGTCGCGAAATCTACGGCGACCCTGCCGCATCCATGACGGCCATCGCCAAGCGTTGGTCAATCACTCTCGGACAACCGATCACACCGGCGCAGGTAGCGCTTTGCCTGATCGATCTGAAGCTCGCCCGCCTGGCCTTCGATCCCAACCATCTCGACAGCATGATCGACATCGCCGGCTACGCCGCCGTGCTTCGGGAGGTGCAGTCATGACCAGCGACAAATGGACACCCAGCATCGTCGAGGAACGTATGGCCGAGGCTGCGTCTGTGCTCAAGCGTTTGCCCGAGCCCCGAGTGCAGGGCTACTTCAACATGTGGCCGGAGATCATCCACAGCTTTGGTGACAAGGTGGGGCAGGAACCGAAGCCGATGCGTATCCTTCCGTCCCCGCAGGCCATCAGCCGGATGGAAGAGACGCTCACCTGGACCGTCGGCCTCGAGCCCGTCGACGGTAAGATCGTCTGGATGCGGGCCTTCGGCGAACGATGGAAAACGATCTGCTGGACGGTCGGTCTTGAACGCTCAGCGGCG
Organism: uncultured Rhodospirillaceae bacterium; assembly: GCA_964401845.1. Taxonomy (GTDB): domain Bacteria; phylum Pseudomonadota; class Alphaproteobacteria; order UBA2966; family UBA2966; genus CAYFKJ01. The sequence goes on from CAYOAD010000009.1 coordinate 13,731, forward strand.
CATCAGCACTGGCTTTACGGGCTGTGTTTGATCTCGCTCCGCCTCAACCGGCGTCGGTTCAACCGAAACCTGTCGAAGCGGAAAGTGATCACGCTGGCTCAAGCGGCGCAGCGATGAGTGGCGGCGGGTAAGGTGTGCGGCGGACACTTTTCGCTGAGACGAAAACGGCCGAAATCGGTAGGTTTAGGCCTATCCTCGGGAGAGGCGCGCGCGTCGCGGTTCTTATCCCACGCCACCGAAAGATCACGGGTCCTTCCCGGCAACAAACGTATGCGGGCGGGCGTGGCGCGATAGATCGCTAGCGACAGGCCGGATTTTTTGGGAAGCCACCCGGAGTCCAGCCCCGCGCGCCTGGTCCCCGAAACCCCAACGAACTAAAGGCTTCCGCACCGGCGCCATTGGTTGCCGCTGGACCCCCACGGAGTCCACCGCGGTATCCGGATCCAGAAGCGCTGGCATCCACCCGATCATCGATCTTCGGACACCCATGACCCTCAGCTTCGCACCCGATGCGATCGAGACCTGGCCGCTCGACCGCTTGCGCCCCTATGCGCGCAACGCCAAGACACACGGTCCGGAGCAGGTGGCGAAGATCGCCGCCAGCATGGCGGAGTTCGGCTGGACCGTGCCGGTGCTGGTGTCGAGCGATGGTGAGGTGATTGCCGGCCACGGTCGCATCCTGGCGGCAACACAACTCGGACTGTCAGATGCGCCGGTGATCGTGCTCGATCATCTTAGCGAAGCGCAGCGCCGCGCTTACCGCATCGCCGACAACAAACTGACCGAGCTCGGAGAGTGGAACGACGGGTTCCTCTCGGAAGAGCTTAAGGGCTTAGCCGAGGACGAGTTCGATCTCTCGCTGATTGGCTTCAGTGAGGCGGAGCTGAGTGCGCTGCTTGATGGAATCGAAGACGACGACTCTGCCGCCCGAGAGGGCGAGGACGAGATCCCTGAAACCCCGGAGGATCCCGTCACGCGACCGGGCGATCTCTGGATCCTGGATAATCATCGATTGCTCTGCGGCGACGCCACGGTGTTGACCGATGCCGAGCGGTTGCTCGGGACTGTGAAGCCGCTGCTGATGGTGACGGATCCGCCCTATGGCGTGGACTACGATCCGGCATGGCGGAACAAGGCAGGCGCTGCCGCTACCAAACGCACCGGCAAGGTGCTGAACGACGATCGCGCCGACTGGCGTGAGGCCTGGGCGCTGTTCCCGGGCGATGTCGCCTATGTCTGGCACGGCGCCCTGCATGCGGCGGTCGTCGCCGAGAGTCTCGAAGCCGCGGGTTTCAATGTTCGCTCCCAGATCATCTGGGCCAAAGACCGCCTGGTCCTGAGCCGCGGCGATTACCATTGGCAGCACGAACCTTGCTGGTACGCAGTCAGAAAGACCGGCAAGGGTCATTGGGCCGGGGATCGCAAGCAGACGACGCTCTGGCAGATCGCCCATCGCGATCAGGACACCGAGACGGTCCATGGTACGCAGAAGCCCGTCGAATGCATGCGCCGCCCGATCCTGAACAACTCGAGCCCAGGGCAGGCCATCTACGAGCCGTTCATGGGCTCGGGCACGACGCTGATCGCGGCCGAGACCACCGGCCGCATTTGTCTTGGGATCGAATTGAACCCGGCCTATGTCGATGTCGCCATCGATCGCTGGCAGCAGTTCACTGGCCAGCCCGCGGTGCTCGATGGCGAGGACCGGACGTTCGACGACCTACGGAATGCACGGGCATCAGCATGAAGCAGTCGCGTACGATGTCGTTGGTTGAGGCCGTGACCAACGTCGTCGTCGGCTATGGCGTCGCTGTCATGGCGCAGATGTTGGTGTTTCCGATGTTTGGGTTGCAAGTGACTTTGGCCGACAACCTGCTTATTGGCGCTATTTTTACCGCGGCGTCGATCATACGCAGCTACTCGCTGCGCCGCGTTTTCGAGGTTCTTCGTGTGCGAAGGGCAAGAACGTGAAAGCGCCGCCCAGCGAAGGAGCGGCGCCTTCCGTCTAAGCGTTGCTTACGCGTCGATGCGATAGACCCTACCGCGGCCTTCGACCTTTTCGGACACGACATTCAGGCCGAGCTTCTTCTTGAGCGCGCCAGCGATCGCGCCGCGGACGGTATGCGGCTGCCAACCGGTGGCGTCGACGATCTGCTGGATCGTTGCACCCTCCGGTGCCTCGAGCATTTCGATGAGGAGAGCCTGTTTGCTCCCTTTGCGCTGAGCTTTCTGAGGCGCCGGGTCGGCAGTCGACGCGTTGGTGTTCGGGATCTCTTCCTCGGTGATGCCAAGGGCGGAATAGGCGAGTGGCGTTGCCCGCAAGGTGATGGAGCCACGCTCCTCGTCGTGTCTCCAGACGGTGTCTGGGTCGTTTGCGGGGAGCTCCTCGATCAGGCCCCGTTTCAGAAGGCTCTTGAGGCAATTGCCGACGGCACCACCCTTGATCTTGGCAGTGACGGGAAACACGAGACCGTCGTCGCGGGCGCAGGCTGCGCTGAGAATGACGGCTTGCGTATCGGAAAGCTGGATCTGGTTCATAACTGACCTCCGGGTTTTCGGGAGGCGCGCCCATCGCGCCTCTCCTACCGCCCAGAGCCCCGGCCGCTGGCGGCGCGGGGCCGGAGGCTATTAGTGTGGTGATTCAGTCGAACGCTTCGGCCTCGATCTCGCAGTGGGTGACGAAGCCGGTGAGGTAGGGAAGTCCGCGCGGAATTCCGGTTTCGCGTCCGGTGCGGCGGCTGATCGTCCAGCCCATCCAGCGCTCGACGGCGGTGTCGATCGCGGACCGCAGTGCCAAGCCGGCGTGCAGGCCGTTCGTAACGTCGTCCGCGAAATGCCGGCCGTAGCGACTGTCGAGAAAGTCGCGAACCGCGGTCTCGGGGCATCTGGTCGCCCGCCCTACTGCTTCCATCGCAATGGGCCAGGCGGCATCGGCGTCAGCGCGGTGAGCGATGGTGCCGAAGAAGCCCCAATCCGTGTTGCGGGTGGTCGGAATCGCGTCGGTCATCGTTCGGCTCCGTCGTTGATCGTGACGCCATACACGCTCCGATCGCCGACACCATCAAGTGAATAAGTGCATCATTTCATTGCTTTTTCGGAGGCGGCATGCAGGGCATGAGCGAGCGCCAGTACGCCGCCCATGTCGGGCTGTCGCGTGGCGCAATCCAAAAGGCGAAAGCCGCCGGTAGGCTCGTCCTGTTCGAAGACGGCTCCATCGACGCAGCCGCCTCGGATCGCCGTCGCGCGGAGATGACCGACCCTTCCAAGCAACGGAAGGGCGGCGGCACTAAGAAACTGAAGCCGGTACCCGACACGGCCCTCTCCGCCGTCGGCGACACGCTTCGCGAACAAGGCCTGACCACGCCATCGACCGGCGGCGGGACGACGTTCCTGCAGGCCAAGACCGCCAACGAGGTCCTGAAAGCGCAGGAGCGCAGGATCAAACTGCAGCAGCTGAAGGGCGAACTCGTCGATCGGTCCCGCGCGACCACATTGGTTTTCCGTCTGGCGCGCGAGGAACGAGACGCGTGGGTTAATTGGCCCGCGCGCGCGGCGGCGCTGATGGCGGCCGAACTCGGTCTGGAGGCAAGCAAGATGCAGAAGGTTCTGGAGGCTCATGTCCGCGCCCACCTCGACGAACTCGCCGAGGTTCGGCTCGACCTCCGTTGAGACACACGATGATCTGTTCGCGTTCGACGGCGCTGAGACCCTGCTACGCGCCTGGGGCGCCGGCCTGGAGCCGGATCCCTGGCTGACGGTTTCCGAATGGGCGAACCGGCATCGCATGCTGGCGGCTCGGGCTTCGGCCGAGCCGGGCCGATACCGCACAGAGCGCACGCCTTACATGAAGGACATCATGGATGCGCTCTCGCCGGGCCATTCGGCGCAGCGGATCGTGTTCATGAAAGCCGCCCAGGTGGGCGCTACCGAGGCCGGCAACAACTGGATCGGTTTCATCATCCACCAGGCGCCGGGACCGGCGCTGGCTGTCCAGCCGACGGTGGAGCTCGCCAAACGCAACTCGCGGCAGCGCATCGATCCGCTGATCGAGGAAAGCACATCGCTCAGGGATCGGGTGAAGCCGGCGCGTTCGAGGGACGCGGGCAACACTATGCTGTCGAAGGAATTCGCCGGCGGCATTCTGATCATGACCGGTGCGAACTCGGCCGTCGGTCTGCGCTCGACGCCAGCCCGCTACATCTTTCTCGATGAGGTCGATGCCTATCCGGCCTCCGCCGATGAGGAAGGGGATCCCGTCACACTGGCCGAGGCCCGCTCCCTCACCTTCGCCCATCGGCGCAAGGTGTTTCTGGTTTCCACACCGACGGTCCGTGGGCTTTCCCGCATCGAGCGGGAGTACGAGGCGAGCGATCAGCGGCGCTACTTCGTGCCCTGTCCCCATTGCGGGCACATGCAGTGGCTCGAGTTCGAGCGATTGCGCTGGGAGAAAGGACAGGCGGAGACGGCTGCCTACTATTGCGCCGCCTGTGAGGAACCCATCGCGGAGCATCACAAGACGAGGATGCTCGAGGCGGGCGAGTGGCGGGGTACGGCCGAGGCGGTCGATCCATCGACCATCGGGTTTCACCTGTCGGCGCTCTATTCGCCTGTCGGGTGGCTCTCCTGGGAGCGTATCGCGCGATCGTGGGAAGCGGCTCAGGGGTCAGACGAGGCCATTCGGGCCTTCCGCAACACCGTGCTGGGCGAGACCTGGGTCGAGACAGGCGAAGCACCGGATTGGCAACGCCTCTATGACCGACGCGAACGCTGGAAAGCGAGCGCGGTTCCGTCGGGCGGTCTGTTCCTGACCGCCGGCGCCGACGTCCAGAAGGACCGCATCGAGATCGATGTCTGGGCCTGGGGCCGGGAACTGGAGAGTTGGCTCATCGATCATGTCGTGATTGAGGGCGGGCCGGAACGCGAGCAAGCCTGGGAAGCGCTCGCCCGGCTCCTGGACCGAACCTGGCGACACGAACGCGGCGCCCATCTGAAGATCGCCAAGCTCGCGATCGACACCGGATACGAAGCGCCAGCCGTCTACGCCTGGGCGCGCCGCCAAGGCTTCGCGCAAGTCGCGCCGATCAAGGGCGTTGAGGGTTTCAACCGGGCGAGTCCGGTTTCGGGACCGACCTATGTGGACGCGACCGATGCCGGCAAGCGTCTGCGCCGCGGCGCACGGCTCTGGACGGTCGCGGTTTCGACTTTCAAGGCCGAGACCTACCGCTTTCTCAGGCTCGAACGTCCAACCGACGAGGATCTGGAAAACGGTGCGCGCTTTCCGGCCGGCACGGTGCATCTGCCCGGCTGGGTCGATGCCGAATGGCTTAAGCAGCTCGTCGCCGAGCAGCTGGTCACGGTACGCACCAAACGAGGCTTCGCCCGGCTGGAATGGCAAAAGCTCAGGGAACGGAACGAGGCGCTCGACTGCCGGGTCTACGCCCGCGCCGCCGCCTGGATCGCCGGCGCCGACCGTTGGTCGGATGCTAAATGGCAGGACCTGGAGGAACAGCTGGGCATGCCTTCTGAGGACGAGGCGACGGCCGGCGTTGTGAACCGGGTGTCGCCCGAGCCCAAGGGCAAGCGGCGCTCGGAGTGGTTCGGCCGAAATGAAGGATGGCTCGGGTGAGTGACTGGACAGAGAACGAGCTGACGGCGCTGAAGCGCGCCTATGCGAGCGGAACGCTGCGGGTCAGCTACGACGGGAAATCCGTCGAGTACGGCTCGGCCGAAGACCTGCTGGGTCGAATCCGCACCATCGAGCGCGCGATGACGGGCGCCGGCAAACCGTTGCCTGTCGCCGGGCTCGCCGGCTTCAACCGGGGGAACCGTTGATGCATGCAACCTGGTTCGACCGGGCGATCGCCATGGTCTCGCCCCGGACGGCGACACGACGCCTGCTGGCGCGACAGGCCTTCGAAGGCCTCTCTCGCGGCTACGAGGGCGCGGCACGGGGACGGCGGACCGACGGCTGGCGCTCGCCTGGAACATCTGCCGACAGCGAGATCGCGACGGCTGGAGCACTGCTCCGAGATCGCATGCGCGATCTGGTGCGCAACAATCCGCATGCCGCCAAGGCGGTGGCGGTGCTGGTCAACAACATCGTCGGCGCCGGGATCATGCCGCGTGCGGCGTCGGGCGACGACCGGCTCGACCGGACGGTCAACGAACTCTGGGAAGCCTGGGCTCGCAGTTGCGATGCCGATGGGCAGCTCGACTTCTATGGCCTGCAGACGTTGGTCTGCCGGGAGATGGTCGAGGCCGGCGAGGTCCTGGTCCGGCGCCGGCCACGCCGCGCCGAGGACGGTCTGGTAATTCCGGCACAGGTACAGGTGCTGGAGGCCGACTTTCTCGACAACACGACGACCGGCGAGATCGGTTCCGGCCATGCGGTCCAGGGGGTCGAGTTCGACGCCATCGGACGCCGGCGCGCCTACTGGTTGTTTGCCCGCCATCCGGGCGATGCCTTCGGCGCGCTTCAGGGTGGCTTCAAGAGCGCTGCCGTGCCGGCCGCCGAGATCGCCCACGTCTACGAAAAACAGCGGACCCAAGCGCGCGGCGTCCCCTGGGGGGCGCCGGTGATCCGTGCGTTGCGGGATCTCGACGACTACGAGATTGCCGAGATCGTGCGCAAGAAGACCGAGGCCTGCGTGACCGCGATCGTGTTCGGCGCCGACGAGGCGGAACAGGGTATCGCGCCGACGGTTGTGGACGCGGATGGCAACCGCGTCGAGCAGTTCGAGCCGGGGCTCATCGCCTACGCCCGTGGTGGCAAGGAGATCCGGTTCAACCAGCCGGCGGCGACCGGCGGCTATGCCGACTACAAGCGGGCCAGCCTGCACACTATCGCGGCGGGGTTCCGGGTGCCCTACGAGCTGCTCACCGGGGATCTCAGCCAAGTGAACTACTCGTCGATCCGGGCGGGGCTCGTCGAGTTCCGCCGCATGATCGACGCGGTGCAGTGGCAGCTGTTCGTGCCCCTTTTCTGTGACCGGGTCTGGAACTGGTTTACCGAGGCGGCGTGGGCAGCGGGGCATATCCCCGAGCCCATCGTCCGGGTCGAGTGGTCGCCGCCCAAGTTTGAGGCGGTCGATCCGCAGAAGGACGCCATGGCCGATCTTCTGGCCATTCGATCCGGCACCGAGACGCTTGCCGAAGCTATCGCCCGCAAGGGCCGCAATCCCGACGCGGTCCTGGCCGAGATCGCCGCGACCAATGCCAAGCTCGACGAGCTCGGCATCGTGCTCGACAGCGATCCCAGGCGGGTCACCAAGACAGGCTCCGCCCAGAGCACCGAGACAGCGGATGCCGCCGATCAGCAGGACGAGGATGAACCCGACCTGCGGCTGATCGCCAACGACTGACAATCAAGGAAACGAGATGGACAAGACGATCGAACTGCCGGCGCTTCGCCGGATGGCCGAACTCGCGCCGGGATCCGTTGACAGCGACGCCCGTACCGTCGAGGTGGTCTGGTCGACGGGCGCACGGGTGCGTCGCGTGCCTTTTTTCGGCGACGCCTATGACGAGGAACTGAGCCTCGATCCGGCGCATGTCCGGCTCGAGCGGCTGAATGCCGGTGCGCCCTTCCTGAGGGTGCACGAGCTTACCGAGCTCGATGCCGTGATCGGTTCCGTCGCACCCGACTCGGCGCGAATTGAGAACGGTCGCGGTGTCGCCACCGTGCGTCTCAGCGAGCGCGAGGATGTCGACGCCATCTGGCGGGACATCCAGGCGGGCCATATCCGCGCGGTATCCATCGGCTACCAGGTCCATCGCTACGAGGTGTCCAAGCCCGAAGGTGGCCGCGAGCTCTGGCGCGCCGTCGACTGGACACCTTTCGAGATTTCCGCCGTGCCGGTCGGCGCCGACCCCGCCGCCGGCTTCCGTTCCACCGAAACCCTTCACGCCTGCGTCGTGCATCGTGCCGGCGCGGGTCCAAAGACCGAAAGGACCAGCACCATGCATGACGAAGACATCGAAACCGAGGATGCCGCGGAAGCCGCGGAAGCCGTCGAGGAGGTGGGAACGCCTGACGAGACGGAGACCGAGGAAACCCGCAGTCCGAAGAGGCCTCTGAAGCCCAAGGAGCAACCGAAGCCTGACGCGGAGGCGCTGGTCGCCGAGGCGAGGGCCAGCGAACGCGAGCGGGCGTCGACCATCTTTGATCTCACGTCGCGTCTTGGGCTCGAACGCAGCGTCGCCGACGATCTGGTGAAACGCGGTGTCGGCCTCGACGAGGCGCGCCGGCAAATCCTGGATACCCTTGCGGACGCCTCGGATCGGACCCGGACCTTCGGCCACGTCTCGGTGCCGCTCGGCGGGCAGGACGAGCGGGTGACGCGGCGCGATGCGGTCGCCAATGCGCTTTTGCACCGCTATAGCCCGACCCTGTTCCAGCTCACCGACGCCGCCCGGCAGTTCCGGGGTATGACGCTGATGGAGTTGGCCCGGGAAAGTCTCGGCGAGGCCGGCGTCAATACCCGCGGCATGTCGCGGGACGAGGTGGCGACGCGGGCCCTGCACTCGACCTCCGACTTCCCGGAGATCCTGGCGGCGGTCACCAACAAGACCCTGCGCCAGGCCTACGAGGCCTATCCCCGTACCTTCCTCGCCTTTTGCCGCCAGGTGCTCGCCACCGACTTCAAGGCCATGCACCGGGTGCAGATGGGCGAGGCGCCGCAGCTGCTGAAGGTCAACGAAAGTGGCGAGTTCAAGCGCGGCACCATCGGAGAATCGAAGGAGAGCTACCGCATCGAGACCTACGGCCGCGTCGTGGGGATTACCCGGCAGGTGCTGATCAACGACGATCTCGATGCCTTTACCCGCATCCCCGCCATGTACGGCAACTCGATCGCTCAGCTCGAAAGCGATGTGGTCTGGGGCATCGTCACCGGCAATCCGGCGATGGCCGACAACAAGGCGCTGTTCCATGCCGACCACAAGAACCTGGAGGGCACGGGAGCGGCGCTCAACGTCGATGCGGTCGGCAAGGGCCGCACGGCCATGGCCAAACAGACCGGCCTCGACAAGAAGACGGTGCTCAACATCCGCCCCGCTTTCCTGATCGTGCCGGCGGCGCTCGAACTCAAGGCGGAGCAGATGGTGGCGCAGAACATCGTCCCGGCCGAAACCCAGAACGTGGTGCCGCAGTCGATCCGCACGCTGAGCCCCATCGCCGAGCCTCGGCTCGATGCCGACAGCGATACCGCGTGGTACCTGGCGGCGAGCCCGAACCAGATCGACACCATCGAGTACGCCTATCTCGAGGGCCAGCAGGGCGCCTACATCGAGACCCGCAACGGCTTCGACGTCGACGGTGTCGAGATCAAGTGCCGGCTCGACTTCGGCGCCAAGGCGATCGACTGGCGCGGCCTTTACAAGAACCCGGGCGCGTAATCGGGCCCAATCCCCCTGATTGACGAGATGGGCGGCCAGCTGGCCGCCCTTCGTCTTTTGATCTGAAGGAGAATGTGATGAAGAACTACGTGCAACCCGGTAACACGATCGCGCTCGCCGCTCCCTACGACGTCACGTCCGGAGACGGCCTGTTGGTCGGCGCGCTCTTCGGCGTGGCGGGTGGCGATGCCCTGACCGGCGCAGAGGTCGAGGCCTCCCTGGTCGGCGTCTTCGATCTGACCAAGGCGGCCTCGCAGGCGTGGAGCGCCGGCGACAAGGTCTACTGGGACGACACCAACAAGGTCGCGACTAAGACCGCCACCGGTAATACTTTGATCGGCACGGCCATCGAGGCGGTGGCCGGCGGCGCCGGCGACACCATCGGTCGGGTGCGGCTCAACGGCAGTTTCTGATGTCTGCAGTGGGCGCGGCGATCGATGTCTTGTTCGGGGACCCAAACCTCGCCCGTGAAGCGGTCTACCGCGTCCAGGGCACTGGCGATCCGGTCGCCATCCGGGTCATCGCCCGCCGTCCCGACCAGGTATTCGACTTCGGAGACACCCGCGTCCACACGGAGACCTCCCTGTTCGATGTACGTGTCTCCGAGGTCCCGAGCCCGCGCCCCGGGGACACCCTTGAGGTCGATGGCGAGACTTTCGTCGTCCAGGGCGAAGCGGTGCGCGACAGCGAGCGACTGATCTGGACGCTGGACACGAGGCCATCGTGATCGAAGGCCGCTCCGTATGCGTTCCCCATCGGATTTTCCATGAAGCTCGCCGCCACCATCGTCGGTTCCATCAAGGCCGATCTGCAGGCCGAGATGCGCGGCATCGAAAAAGCCGTGGTGGCGGGCGTCAAGGAGGCCGGCGACGGTCTCAAGGGGAGCTTGCGCAAGCAGGTGGTTTCCGCCGGGCTCGGAACAAGGCTCGCCAAGACCTGGCGGAGCCGAGCCTATCCGAACAAGGGTCATGACGCGGCGAGCCTGGTCTGGTCGAAGGCGCCACAAATCATTCGCACCTTCGACGAAGGAACGGTGATCCGGAGCAAATCCGGCTTCTGGCTCGCCATTCCGACGCCAGCGGCGCCGAAGCGCGGGGTCGGTGGCAAGCGCATCACCCCGGCCAACTTTCCGGAGCATCGCTTCGGGCCGCTGCGGTTCGTCTACAGGGAGCACGGTCCCTCGCTGCTGGTCGTCGACGGCGTCCGCGTTAGCGCCAAGACCGGCCGTGTGGGACGCCGGGCCAAGGGTGGTGCCTTCACCAGGACCGGTCGGATGAAGGCCGGCATCGCCACGGCGGCCATGTTCCTGCTGGTGCCCCAGGTCCGGATGCCGAAACGGTTGGACGTGCGGCGGGCGGCGGAGCGCTGGTCGCGGCGGCTGCCGTCCTTGATCGGTCGGCATATGCAATCGGAGTGAGACCTTGGCCACGAGCAAGACGGAGCAGATTCTCGAGGCGCTCAGGGCGGGTCTGGAAACCGTCCCCGGCGCCAAGGTGGAACGCAACGCCGTGGTGCCGGAGAAAATCCCCGCTGGCGGCCTGATCGTGCTCCGCGATGGCGATCCGGGCGAGCCGGATACGGCACTGGGCGGATTCGGGGGCGCATATTACAGCCACGCGATCGAGGTCGAGGTCTATGTCGAGCAGGGCGATGCTGCCTTCGACGCCCTGCTCGGCGAGATCGGGGCCGTTCTCGATGCCGATCCGACTCTCGGCGGTCTCGCCTTCGGCATGACCTATGGCCGCCCCGATGTCGATGCCGAGGGGGTGCCCGGCGCGCCTGCCATCAAGGCCGGCACGATCATCGTGACCGTCGAGTACGAAGCCGAGAGCCCGCTGGGCTGAAATTTCACGAACATCAGGAGACCTTGAGATGGCCCGATCCTACGGCGCCAATGCCTCGCTGTTGCTGAAGCGGGAGACCGCCTACGGCACAGAAGCTTCCGGCAACTATGTGCGCATGCCGTTCAATCGCTGCTCGCTCGGGAGCGAACAGGGGTTGATCGATGATCCGGTGCTGGGCCAGGGGCGCGATCCCCTGGCGCCGCTGCAGGATGTGATCAACGACGAGGGCGACATTGTCGTGCCCGTCGATCCCCGCTACCTCGGTTTCTGGTTGACCGGTCTGCTTGGCGATCCGGCGACGACGGACAATCTCGATGGCACCTTCGATCACGTCTTCGCCTCGGGCGCCCAGGATATCCCGAGCTACTCCATCGAAGTCGGTCAGCCCGAGGTGCCGGCCTTCTTCATGCACACCGGCGTCAAACTCAATTCCATTGCGCTGGAATTCCAACGCTCGGGCGCGGCTGCCGCTACCATCGGCGCCGTGGCCCAAGGAGAGACGCGAAACGCCGCGTCGCAGGGTGGCACGCCGACCTCGCTCGCCTTCTCGCGCATCAGCCAGTTCCAAGGTTCGATCACGCGGAGCGGCTCGCCCGTCGGCAACCTGACCGGCGGCTCGCTGACCTACGCCAACAATCTGGAAAAGATCGAGACCATCCGCTCCGATGGCCTGATCGACGGCGCCGACCCGACGGTGGCGGCGCTCACCGGGCGCATCGATGTGCGCTTTGCCGACACCGGACTGATCGACGACGCGGCAAGCGGCACGCCGGTGGACCTGGAGTTCGGCTATACGCTGAGCTCCACGGCCAAGGTCTTGTTCACGGCACACGAGGTCTATCTGCCGAAGCCCAAGCTGGCCGTCGATGGCCCCGGCGGGGTGCAAGCGAGTTTCGATTTCCAGGGTGCCAAGAACGATGTGGCAGGCCGGATGCTGACCGTCACCTTGGTCAACGATCTGGATGGGACCGACTATTTATGAGGACCTGGGCATGATCAGCCTCAAACCCCAAACCGAACCCTATGAGATCGAGCTCCCTTACGGCGTGACGGTCACCGTCAAGCCGCTCACCACGGCCGGTATGGCGGCGGCGCAGGCCGCCGCGCGGCGCCGCGTCGAGAGCCTGGAGGCGCAGGCCCGGGAACGCCGGGAAAGCGGTCTGCCGCTGGAGGGGCTGCCGGACCTCGAGGATATGGCGGAACGGGACGGCCTGTTCCAGGACCTGCTCATCAAGGAGCTCGGTAACCGGCATATCACGGCCTGGTCGGGGGTTGAGGACGACCCACCGGTTACGGCTGAGAACGTCTCCGCCGTCATGGAGCTCTATCCAGTCGGCGAGCGGTTCTTTCAGGAGTTCACGCTGAGGCAGGTGCTCCTGAACGCGGCAAAAAACGGATCAGGGCCCTCTGCTGCTGGCATTTCCGACCGGGCGGAGGGCCCGGATACTGCGAAGGCTGCCGCCGGGAAGGCGCGGCCTGCGCGGAAGGCGGTGTCGGCCTAGACGGGCAACGCTGCCCATACCGCGAATACGCCCCACGGACACTGGAGGAACACCAGGCCTGGGACGTCCTCTTGGCCTGTCTCGGTCAGCTCCGTTTCGCGCCATCGGGCCAGGTCATCGGCCTTGAATTGAGCACCGCCCTGGAGATCGGGTCAGCGCGAGGCAGTGAGCCTGGCGTCCTCTCCGAACTGCTGCAGGCGGCGGAGGCGGGGCTGATCGAGGCCTTCAACGACAAGGATAGCGACTGATGGCCAAGGCCAAGCACACCTATGCGGTTCGCCTGGCTGTCGAGGGCGGCGGCAAGGTCAAGGCCGAGCTGGTCTCCGTCGGCGAGAGCGGAGAGCGCTCGCTGAAGAAGATCGATAGGGCGGGCACCAAGGCATCGCGGGGTCTCTCAAGTCTTACTGACCGGGCAAAGACGCTCCGGGTAGGCATGCGGGCCCTCGGCGGTGCGCTTGCCGGCGTCGCCGCGGTCGGCGGTCTGGCGACCCTGATCGACCGGTCGATCAGTGCGGCCGACGCGGTGGGCAAGACGGCCGACAAGATCGGTGTCGGTGTCGAGGCTTTGCAGGAACTGCGCTACGCCGCGCAGCTCGCCGGCGTCGAGCAGCGCACCATGGACATGGCCTTGCAGCGGTTTACTCGGCGCGTCGCCGAGGCGGCCAAGGGAACCGGCGAGGCCAAGCAGGCCCTGGCGCAGATGGGCATCGCGCTGAAGGACCAGCACGGCAACATCCGTCGCTCCGAGGACCTGTTGAACGACGTGGCGGAAGCCTTCAGGCGCACGACCGATCCGGCGGAACGGCTTCGGCTCGCCTTCAAGCTGTTCGACAGCGAGGGCGTCGCCATGGTGAACATGCTGGTTGGTGGCGCTGAGGCTTTGGAGGCGACGAGGCGCCGGGCCCGCGACCTCGGCATCGTTCTCGACGAGGATCTGGTCAGGAATGCAGAGAAGGCGCGGGACGAGCTCGATACGCTGGGCAAGGTGATTTCCGCCAATCTGACCCGCGCTGTGCTCGATTTGGCGCCGGTCATAGCTGATGCGTCTTCGGAGCTGGCCGATCTCGCGAGTAGCGCCGGCGTGGCCTATGAGCAGCTCAAGCTCCTGGCCCAGGGGGATTTCAACTTCGAGGGTCTGAGCCTGCGGGGCACCAAGACCATCGTCGAAGACCTGCGCGAGGACGTTCGTGCCTTGCGGGCCGAACGGGACGCGCTGGGCGATGGGGTGCTCGACGATATCCGCCGCCGCTACGTCGAATGGCAGCTCGAGCGCAAGGAACGCGCACTCCAGCAGTGGCAGGCCAAGCTCGCCTGGATGCAGCGGGACCAGGGAGATGGGCGGACGCCACCGTCGACGGATGCCGGCACAACGTCTGATGCCATCGAGGCGGATATTCGCGCGGTCCAGGAGCGGGCCCGGCGCATCGCCCAGATCGAGAAGGACCTGCAGAAGCAGTTGTTCGACGCCACACACGAGGGGGCCAGTCGCATTCGGGCGGAATACGAACGCCTGGTCGCCGAAATGCAGACTCTGATCGCGCCGGATGCCAGCAATCTGGAGAAGGTCGGTGAGATCATGGCGCAGGCCGCCGCCGTTCGCGATGCCAGGCTCGCCCAACTGGTGGCGCAAGAGCAGGAGGCGGCGCGGCGACGCGCCGATGCCAACCGCAAGATCGTCGATGGCTTGCGAGCGGAACGCGACGAATTGGCGATGACCGATCGCGCGCGCTTCGTCTCTCAGGCCTTGCGGCGTCTATCGGCGGACGCGACCGATGAGCAACGTCGCCAGGTCCGCGACCTGGCAGGCGCACTCTTCGATGAACGTGAAGCCATCGAGGCTCGCAACAAGGCCGAGCAGGAGGCGATCAAGCTCAGGGAGAAGGGGAAGGCCCTCACCGACAGCCTGCGCACGGCGGAAGAAGCCTACAAGGCGGAGATCGCGGAGCTGAACGAACTCCTCAGCGAGGGGGCGATCAGCCAGGAAACCTTCGCCCGCGCGACCGAAGACGCCCATGAACGCATGCTGCGGGCCAGCGAGGACTGGTCGGCGGGCGTCATTCGGGCACTTCGGGACTATGGCCGGGAGGCGGGTGACGCGGCGCGGCAATTCGAAGATGTCACTTCGAGCGCTCTCAAGGCTTCGGAAGACGCCTGGGTCGAGTGGGCCCGGACCGGAAAGTTGTCGGTCGGGGATTTCTTTTCGACCCTGGAGGAGGCGGCTCTGCGGGCGGCCTACCGGCTTCTGATCTTCAAGCCCATGGAGAGCTTCCTCGAAGGGCTGATCGGAAGCTTCAGCTTCGACTTCTTCGGATCGTCGGGTGGCTCGTCCACGCCCCCGATCCTTGATGCGCCCGCCTATGGCACCGGCGGCTACGCCGTGGCGCACAAGGGCGGGATGATCGGCGCGACGCCGCTACCACGACGTTCCGTGGACTCTCGAGTATTCGACGGGGCGCCGCGCTTTCACGGCGGCGGCCTGGTGCCGGGCGAAGTTCCGGTTATCGCCAGGCAGGGCGAAGTGATCGGCTGGCCGCGCCAGATGCGTGAGGCCTTCGGGTCCGAGGTCGTGGTGCAGGTGATCGATCAGCGTACCGGCGGCGCCCGACCGGAGGGGTCCAGCGAACGCGGTCCCGATGGAAAGCGCCTGATCCGGGTGCTGATCCGAGATGAAGTCAACCGCGGCATCGCCCAGGGAGCGTTCGACCAGACCATGAGCAGCGCCTACGGCATCAATCGACGGGGTGTGCCCCGATGACCAATCCGGCCTGGCCGGCGAGCCTGCCGCAGGAACCGCTGGCACAGGGGTTCAGCGAGCAAGCGCCGAACACGTTGCTCCGCTCCCAGATGGAAGCGGGCCCGCCCAAGGTGCGCCGGCGCTTCACGGCGGGAATTCGGAACATCGAGTGCCAGGTGCGTCTGACGCCAGCCCAGGTCGATCTGTTGGATACGTTTTTCGAAGCGACCATCGCCGGCGGTGCGCTTCCGTTCGACTGGAAGCACCCGAGAGACGGCACGGCCGTGACCTTCCGGTTTGTCGAGCCGCCCAGCTACACGCCCGTGGCAAGGGGCACGCTCTGGCAGGCATCCCTGCGCCTGGAGATCTTGCCGTGAGCCGAAGTCTGTCTCTCGCTGCCCGTCAGGCGGTAAACGCGCAGGAAACCGAGGAGGTCTTTCTTCTGCTGCTGACCCTCGATCACGAGGATCTCGCGGTACCCATCCGCGTGGTCAGCAACACGGAAGATGTGGTCAGTCGCGGCGATACCTTCATCGCCTATCCTTTCGAGATCGCCCTCCCAGACGAGGATCCCGATAGCGTCGCCCGGGTCACGCTTCGTATCGACAACGTCGACCGGGAGATCGTCAAGAACCTCCGGGCGATCTCCTCGCCGCTCTCGGTCGGCCTTGAAGTGGTGATGGCCGCTTCGCCCGATACGGTCGAGGCGGGACCCTTCAACATGACCCTGGTGTCGGCCGAGTACGACGCGCTCACCGTTACCGGCGAACTCGCCTTCGAGGATGTGCTCAACGAGCCGTTTCCAGGGCACAGCTATGTGCCGAGCGAGTATCCGGGCCTGTTCTGATGCTATCCGAATGGGTGAACGCCTATGTCGGCCTGCCGTTCAAGGCGCATGGCCGCGACCGGGACGGCGTCGATTGTTGGGGCCTCGTCCGGCTCGTGCTCGCCGATCAATTCGGTACGCGGCTGCCGTCCTACGCCGGCGGGTACGCCTCCGTCGAAGACGCCGAGGATATCGGCCGTCTGATCCGGGGCGAGATGGGCCCGTGGCGCGAGATCGTCCCCGGCCAGGAACAAGCCGGCGACGTGGTTCTCATGCGCCTCATGAACCAGCCCATGCATGTGGGCGTGGTCGTCGATCCCGGCTGGATGCTTCACATCGAGGACGGCATCGACGCCTGTCTTGAACCTTATGACGGCGCCAAGTGGCGCCGGCGTGTCCTGGGACTCTATCGTCATGACGGTTGACGGAAACGCTCTGCGGCTGATCGCCTGCCCGCGCCCGTTTTCCGCCGAGCGGATCGATCGCGCTGTCCCAGTAGGCGGTTCCATCGCCGACATCATGGATTCGCTCGGCCTCGATCCCATTCTCGTGGCCCATGCCCATGTCTGGATCACCGACGCTGCGATGATCGCCGACCCGGTCATTGTGCCTCGGGACCGATGGGCGCGCGTCAGGCCGAAGGCCGGTGCCGTGGTCACCCTGCGTGTCGCGCCGGGCAAGGGTGGCGGAGGCGGCAAGAACCCGCTCCGTACCATCCTGACCATTGCCGTGGTGGCCGCCGCCTTCGTGCTGGGACCGGCCGTCGGCGCGGCCATGGGGCTGCCGACCGAGGCGGTGATCTTCGGCCAGACCATCAACCTGGCCTCCGCCATCGGCGGTGCGGCGATCACGCTGGTCGGCAACCTGATCGTCAATGCCATCGCACCGCCGCCCCGGCCAAAACTCGCCGAGCTTTCGATCGGTGGCCCGCAGAGCCGCACCAGCCCGACGCTCGCGATCACCGGCACACAGAACCGCGCCAACCGCTACGGGTCCGTGCCGCGCGTTTACGGCCGCCACCGGGTGTTTCCGACCCTGGCGGCCCATCCACACACCGAGGTCGAGGGTGACGCTCAATATCTGCGCATGCTGTTCGACTTCGGCTACGGGCCCCTGGAACTGTCGGATTTGCGTATTGGCGCGATCCCGCTGGTCCAGTTCGAGGGCGTGGAGACCGAGATCCGGCAGGGTTATGCGTCCGACGCGCCGATCACGCTCTACACCGACACCATTCGCGAGGATCAGTACTCGCTGAAGGTCACTAGCGACGGCGGACCGGAGGTCCTGGAGACCCGCGATGGCGCTGACGAGATCATCGCCGATATCACCTTCCGCGGCCTGGTCCGCTTCGACGACAGCGGCAACCGTCAGGACCGCTCCGTCGATATCAAGGTCGAATACCGGCTCGCCGGATCGTCCGATCCATGGACCGAGCATGCCACCGCGACCTACACGGCAGCGACCGAGCAGGTCGTGCGCAGGGGCGTGCGCATCGTGACGCCTGCCGCCGGCCGCTACGAGGTTCGTTTCACCAGGCTGACCGCCGACAACACCTCGACCCGCATCCGCGACGACAGCTTCGTCTCGGCGATTCGCACGGTTCAGCGTAAAGCCCCGGTAAAGGCGACCGGCCGTTGCCTCGTCGCCATGCGTATCAAGGCGACCGACCAGCTGAACGGCATCGTCAATCAGTTCTCCGCGGTGACGCAGGCCCTCTTGCCCGTGTGGGATGGCGCCGAGTGGGCCGAACAGGCGACACGCCATCCGGCCTGGGCCTATCTCGATGTGCTGCGCGGCGCGGCCAACAGGCGTCCGGTGGCCGACGAGCGGCTCGATCTCGGGGCTTTCAAGGCCTGGGCCGACGCGACGCCGGCGTTCACCTTCGACGCGGTGATCGACTACCCCACCACCGTGTTCGAACTGCTGCGCGACACAGCCGCTGCGGGCCGGGCCGGGTTCGGCATGCGGGACGGCAAGTTCTCGATCGTTCGCGATGTCGAGCAGAGCGTCCCGATCCAGCACTTTACGCCGCGCAACACCATGGGGTTCCGGGGCATCAAGGCCTTTACCCAGATCCCCCACGGCCTCAAGTGCCGCTTCGTCAATCTGGACAGAGACTGGCAGCAGGACGAGGTGATCGTCTACGCCGACGGCTTTCATGAGACGAATGCGAGCCGGTTCGAGACCCTGGAACTCTTCGGCTGCACCAGCGCCGATCTCGCCTGGAAACACGGGCGCTATCATCTGGCGGTCGGCAAGCTGCGTCCCGAAACCTACGAGATCTCCGTCGACATCGACCACCTGGTCTGTACGGCTGGCGATCTGGTCAAGGTCAGCCACGATGTGCCGCTCTGGGGCGGCGGCTGGGGCCGGGTCAAGGACGTTGCCTTCGATGCCAATGGCGATGCGATCTCGGTCACGCTCGATGACGTGGTCGCCATGGAGGCGGGCAAGACCTATGCCGCCCGCTTCCGGCACGCCGACGGGGTCAGCGGCGTCGCGAGTGTCGTCACGCAGGCGGGTGAGACCGACACCCTCGCGTTTCTCCAACCCGTGTCGGGGATGGCATCGCCGGAAGCGGGGGACCTCGCGCTCTTCGGCGAGGCGGCACGAGAGAGCGCCGACCTGATCGTCAAGGCGATCCGCCACTCAGGCGACTTTCGCGCCACGCTGACGCTGGTGGACGCGGCGCCGGAGGTTCACCAGGCGGATACCGGCCCCATACCCGAGTTCGACTCGCTGATGACGCTGCCGCCGCTGGTCGAGCGCCAGACGCCGGCGCCGCCTGTTGTGGACGAGGTGGTGTCCGACGAAAGTGTCCTCGTCATCGGGCCGGATGGCCGCGCTCAGTCGCGCATTCTGGTCCGCGTGGTCCAGACCTCGGGATTGAACGATCCGGCCGAGTACATTCACGCCCATTACCGTCTCGCGGGAAGCGGCGAGCGATGGCGCGTTCTGCCGCCAGCGCCGTCAGCATCGGGTGAGATCGCGGTGCAGCCGGTCGAGGACGGTGTCGCCTACGATATCCGCCTGAGGGCCGTGAGCCGGGAAGGTCTGGCCTCCGAGCGGACGGAGGTTCTCGGCCACGTTGTGGTGGGCAAGACCACGCAGCCCTCCGACGTGGTCAACTTCCAGGCGACGCGTCGGGCCGATGGCGTGCAGCTTTCCTGGGATCCCGTCAGCGAACTCGACGTGGTCGGCTACGAGATCCGGGACGGCGAGTCCTGGGATGTCGGCACCGTGGTGACCACTCGGCACCGCGGCACGTCCCTGTTCGTGGCATTGGCCGATGCCGAAGATCATCGGTTCCACATTCGCGCCGTCGACGAACTGGGGCTCCGAAGCGTCAGCGCCGTCAGCGTGGTTGCGTCCGTCGTTCCGCCCGCCGACGTTGCCGGCTTCGACGCCGTCCCTCAGGGGGAGCATGTCCGCTTCTCGTGGACCTCGCTGCCGATCGCCGGTGTCGAATACGAGATCCGCGCGGGCGAGAGCTGGGGGCAAGGCCGGTTCGTCGGCCGGTCCGCCGGTGACCATTTGGTGGCGCTCTGGCCGGTTCAGATGCCCGCCGACGAGACTTTCTGGTGCAAGGCGGTCTCGGCCGCCGGGCTCTACAGCCATAACGCTGCCTTCGCCACGACGCGGTTGGCGCCGTTGTCCGATCGCAACGTTATCGTGCTGAGCGACCGGAAGGCGCTCGGCTGGCCCGGAGTCAGCCATGAGCTCGAGGTCGTGACCGACGGGCTCCTGGCATTGGCGCGCGGCGGCGGTGTGAATGCGCCCAAGGGCGCACACTATTTCAAGGCCGATCTCGCCAAGACTTTCCGGGCGCGCAATTGGCTGGCATCCGGCATCGTCGCCATCCCGGCCGACCCGCCGGCCTGGTCCGATGCGACCTTTGCGTGGGACGCGGTCCAGGCGAATGCGCCGTGGCTGCCGGTGGGCGATGCCGATGGGGCTGAACTGCGGACCGTGATCGCCCTCGAGCAGCCGCCCGCGAACGACCTCGTCGAGGGTTTCGCGCTCGATGAGCAAACGGGAGGGATCAACGGAACCGCAGCGTCGAAAACGTTGGGGCTCGGTTATGGAGATGCCCGCTTCGCCAAAGGACTTGAGGTTCGTGACACCACTCAGGTCGCCTGGCCCCTGAGCGTGCCGGCGGAGTTTTCGGCGACGTTCGATCTTCGCTTCGATGAACTGCTGGAGGAGCCGCAAATCTACCTGGTCTGGTCCGGGGGCTCCGGCGCCTTGAGCCTCGGCTACGACCCGAATGCCGGCATCTATTTCCTCGAAGACCATCTCGGCAGCCGGGTCGGGCTGACCCTCGCGCGGATCGCCGGCGACATCGTCACCTTCGGGGTCTCCCAGTCGGCGACGGAGCGCGCCCTGCATGCCGCGTCCTGGAAGACGGGTGATGTGGCGAGCGCCAGTCAATCTCTCGCACCACTCGGCGCCTTCGACGAGCTGCGGCTCTACCCTTAACGGAGAACATCATGAACAGAAGAGACTTGCCCTCGGGCTTGCGCCTGAGGGGGGCGGTAGAACTGCGCCTGTACCGCGCCAACGGTGAGATCGTCGTGCGGCGGAAGGACAACCTGATCGTCGATGTCGGCTTCGACTTCATCGCCGACGTCATCGGACTTTCCTCCGGTCGACCGGGGGCCATGAGTCACATCGCCGTCGGCACCGGGGCCGTCGCAGCGGCCGCCGGGGATACGGCCCTCGGCACCGAGCTCTCCCGCAAGGCCGCCACCTATGCCCATACGGCGGGAACCAAGGTCTTCACCTTCGAGACCACCTTCGATCCGGGCGAGGCCACCGGCGCCATCACCGAGGCCGGTGTGTTCAACGCCGCCACGGCCGGCACCATGCTCGACCGCGTCGTGTTCGCCGTCATCAACAAGGGCGCCGACGACACGCTGACCCAGAAGTTCACCTTCACGATGTCCTGATCATGTCGGTTCATATCACTGAGACGCCGGGTGCTGCCTATACCTGGGCGACCTCGGCCTTCGACTGGCAGGATGTGGAGGCCGACAAGGGATGGTCGGGAGCACATGTGTCCGACTATGCCGCCGACGCCGGCGAAGCTCTGCCGGTCGCCGGGATGGCTGCTCGGATCGCGGGACCACATGCCTCATCCACGCTTGCTCTGGCGGATGCGCGGATCGGGGAGATCCTGGTCCATAGACGTCGGACCCTCGCCATTGCAGAGACCTATGTCGACTACATCAACTTCATCCTGTCGGTCGCCGAGAACCTGGCACTCAGTGAGGTCGCGGCGAAAATCGCCCAACATCCTGAGGCCGAGACATTCGGCCTCGTGGATACGGGAGCCCGCCTTCCGGCCAAGAACTCCATAGAGCCATTGGCGCTCGCGGATGCGTTCGAGCGGCTTACCGACTTCCGGCGCGATCACGCGGAAGCGGTTGCACTGACGGATACGGAGGCGAAGACGTCCGCTCGCCTTTCCGTCGAGGCTTTTGCGCTTGTGGATGCGCTGCTGCGGCACGCCAACGCCGTGCTTGCCGATCTGGCGGTGCGTTCGACGCCCCTGGACGAGACGGGCTTCCGGGACCTGGTGGTGGCGAAGGGCCCGCTCGGCTATGGGCCGTTCCGCGATCTCGTTCCCGGAGACTACGAGTATGCAAAGGCCGTGATTGGCCTCTTGCTTTCGGCGCCCGTGACCGGGGAGAGGGTCGCGATCGCGGATGCGGTTTTCAATGTCGATGTCCCCGACATGCGTGACCGGGGCACGGCAAGCATTCCAGTGACGGGGGGCGCGGTCGCCTTCAACCGTGGTTTTACGGAGCCGCCGGAGGTGCAGGTGACGCTGAAGGCCGGCGCTACGCCGGCATTGCCCGAGATCACCGCGATCACGACCACGGGCTTCGACGTCCGGCTGTTCGATGCGGCGGACGGTGTGACCCTCGTTGCCGGCACCGTCAGCTGGTCGGCCCTCGGATATTAGGAACCATCCATGGCGCAGAACTACCCAAATATTCCTTCGACGGAGTCCTTGCAGAACAGCCGCCAAAAGCTTCTGGATCGGGACGATGCCGTAACGTCGTGCTTCTCCGGCACCACGTTCCCGACCTCAGGGCTGACGGTGGGCATGCTGTGTCTACGCACCGATGAAACGAAGCTCTACCAGCTGAAAAGCATGGGGCCGGACGTCTGGGTCGTGATTGCCGATCTTTCCAAGAGCTATCTTTCCAAGGAAGAGGCCCAGGCTCTGTTTGCCGCCATCGGCCACAACCACGACACGGCCTATCAGGCGAAGGATGCGGATCTCACCGCCGTCGCCGGTCTGACGGCGACCGGTCTCATCGAACGCACCGGCGACGGTCAGGCCCAGGCGGTGCCGGTCACGCCCGCCGGCAAGGCACTGCTCGACGACGCCAGTGCGGCGGCCCAGCGGAGCACGCTCGGGCTCTCGGATGCCGCGACCACACCGGTGGCGGATATCCAGGCGGGCGTCGATCAATCGGGTCGGGTCGCCAAGGCCGGCGACACGATGACCGGAGAG
>CAYOAD010000010.1:0-3576 GCA_964401845.1 uncultured Rhodospirillaceae bacterium
AAGCCAAGGACCGGGGCCGCGAGCTCATGCGTCTACCGCGCGAGGGCCTGGGCATGCTCGGCGTCGAAGCGGAGACCGTCAAGGACGTCGTCATCAGCCACATGCATTACGACCACGCCGGCACGCTGGACGATTTCCCGGCGGCGACCTTCCATCTCCAGGAAAAGGAGATGTACTACGCCACCGGCCGGCACATGTGTCACGCGCCGATGGGACATGCCTACACCGCCGATCATGTCTGCGGCCTGGTCAAACGGGTTTTCGAGGGCCGTGTCGCCTATCACGACGGCAGCCGCGAAATCGCGCCGGGGATTTCCGTTCATCTGATCGGCGGCCACACCATGGGCGTACAGTGCGTCCGGGTGCGGACGCAACGGGGCTGGGTCGTGCTGGCGTCCGACGCCGCCCATTTCTACGAGAACATGGAAAAGCCCTCGCCCTTCCCGATCGTCTATTCGGTCGGCGACATGATCGACGGCTTCGACACCATGCGCCGGCTGGCGGACAGCAGCCAACACATCATCCCCGGCCACGATCCGTTGGTGCTGGAGCGCTACCCCGCGCCGAACGGAGATCTCGACGGCATCGTCGCCAGATTGGATGTCGAACCGGCGGGCTAGGTGTCCACCGCCTTTACCATGACCGGCCAGTAGTTGGCGCCGTAGCCCAGCTCGCGCGCCGCCTCAAGGGTCTCGGCGGCGTTGCGGGCGCCGCTGGCGTTTGTGCCGGTCTCCGCCGCCAGATCGAGGGCGTAGCGCAGGTCCTTTTGGGCATATTCGGTGGAAAAGGCGCGTTCCGGAAATTCGCCCGGCAGCATCGCCTTCATGCCGTGATTGCGCAGCGCAAAGCTGTCGGCGGAGCCCTTGGACAGGACGTCGAACAGGGTCTCCCCATCCAGTCCCGCGCGGCGGCCGATGGTGAGGGCCTCCGACAGGGCCTGCACCGTCTGCATCAGCACCATGTTGTTCATCAGCTTGACGATCTGTCCCGCGCCTACTGCGCCGCAGTGGGCCACGTCCGAGGCCATGCAATCGAGCAGGGGCCGGATGCGTTCGAATATTTCGGACTTGCCCCCGACCATGATGCTGAGCGTGCCGGCCTGGGCTGCCTGGCGGGTACGGGCGATCGGAGCATCGCAGTAGTCGACACCCAGCGCTTCGAACTTGGCGGCGATCTCGCGCGTCAGGCCGACCGGTGACGTGCTGGTATCGACAACCGTCCGGCCGGCGCCGATCTCTCCGAGTAATCCGCCGTCGCTGTCACACACCTCGGCGAGTTGTTCGCCGCCCGGCAGCGAGAGAATGATGACGTCGGCGGACCGGGCCACCTCGCCGATCGATGAGGCCGCCGTTACGCCGGCCGCCCTCAAACGCTCCAGCGGATCCGGGTCGAGGTCGAAGGCGACGACCCGTCGGCCGCATTTAGCCGCCAAATTCCGGCACATGGGCTCGCCCATCACGCCAAGCCCGATAAATCCGATTTGTTCGAAGTCCATGCCACGCCTCCCGCCGAGTGCCACCCGTTTCGGGCATTACAGCGTAAAGGGCTTGGCGGAACCAGCCCGGCAATTGAGGACTTGACTGTTCGGCGGCGAGCAACGAAAGTCCGGGATCGTTTTTTACACACCTGTAAAATTATCATACAAATCGGATAAACCTATGACTTCCCAGGAACTGGCCGACGACACCGCGATCCGCCCCCTCTCGTACGTGGCCGACAACCCGCCTTCCGTCGTCAAGAAGGTGAACCTGCCCTCAGACACGCCGATCCTGAACCTGGCGACCAACGAATCGAGCTGGGGCGCGTCGCCTAAGGTTCTCGAAGCCGTCAACCAGCGGGCGCTGTCGCCCCATCGTTATCCCGATCCGTCGAGTACGGAACTGCGTGAAGCCATCGGCAAGTTCTACGATCTCGATCCCGTTCGCATCGTCTGCGGCAACGGCTCGGAGGAACTGCTCGACGGCATCGCACGCGTCTACGCCCGGCCCGGCGACGAAATCCTGTTTTCGGAGTACGGTTTTTTGCAGTTCCCCATCGTGTGCGTCCGTGTCGGTGCGACCGCCGTCAAGGTCAAGGCGCCCGACCTCACTGCCAACGTCGACAACCTTCTGGCCGGCGTGACGGACAAGACCAAGATCGTTTTTCTGGCCAATCCGGAAAACCCTACCGGAACCTATATCCCGGCGACCGAAGTCAAACGCCTGAGGGACAACCTGCCGCGCTCGATCGTGCTGGTCATCGATTCCGCCTATGCCGAATACGTCGACGATCCCGCCTACACGGACGGCCTCGAACTGGTCGAGGATTTCGAAAACGTCATCGTCACTCGGACCTTCTCCAAGGCCTGGGGACTGGCGGGTCTGCGCGTCGGCTGGGCCTATTGCGCGGAGTCCATGGCCTTCGCCCTCAATACCATGCGCGGCATCGGCAACGTCAACGGCCTGGCCCAGGCCGGTGCGGTGGCGGCTTTGCAGGATCCCGGCCATGTCGACATGGTGCGCCGGGAAACCGACAAGGCGCGCGACAAGTTCGTGGCCGACCTCGGCCGGTTCGGCGTCACCGCCGTGCCGGGCGCGGCCAACTTCGTGCTGGTGAAGTTCCGCAGCGGCACCAACCGCAGCGCCGTGGAGGCCTTCCACCACCTGGCCGACGCCGGCATCATCGTCCGCACCAACGAGGACTACGGGCTGGACGACTATCTGCGTATCACCATCGGTACGATCGACGAAGGCGATCGGGTGATCGCCGCCCTGGAGAGCTTTTCCGCCTGACCCGCTACCGGGTCGGCACGAACGGCGCACGCAGCGTCTCCTTGTGGCCGAACCCCTGGGAATTGTCGATCAGCGTGATGAGTTGTGGATCGAAACGGTAGTACTCGATCGAAGCAAAGCGGGCGATCAAGGCCTTCGGACCGCTTTGAAACTGCTCGAGAAAGGGATAGCGCGAGGCCAGCAGCACCAGCGCCGCTTTCTTTTGCGAGGATTTATCCAGTCGGCGCGCTTTTCCCGTCATCTGCAGGCCGACGATCTCGGCGAAGTCCTCGTACTGCCGCGCAATGGTCACAGTCACCTCAGGCGATTGCTCAAGATGCTGCGAATGCCGCGACTTGGCGTCCGACACCCACAGCAGTGAGTAACCGTCAAGGGCATACATCAGCGACGCCGCGTGAGCGCCGTCATCCGAAACTGTCGCCAGCGTGCAGACCGTATGACGTTTAAGCTGGTCCTGAATGCGGTCGGCCAAGGTCATGCGCCGCCCGTTTCCTCCCGGGCCTCATTCAGCTTCATCAAATCCGCGGCAAGGCGGGTTGCCGCGCCGGTGTAGCGGCGGCAATTCACGGCGAGATTCCGCACCTCGAATTCTTCAAGACCCTTCTTGCTGCTGATGTCGCAGTCGAGCAACTCGGTGCAGTTGGTCGAGCCGAATTCCGCCTCGAAACGGGCGAGCAACTCCTGCACCGCCAGATAATTTTGCGAAACGTCATCGTCACCGGTGCGGCGGCCGCTTTTCAGACCGAGCGCCATGATCGCGCCGGACAGGGCGCCGCACATGCCGCCGGTGCGGGAGACCCCGCTG
>CAYOAD010000010.1:3586-36271 GCA_964401845.1 uncultured Rhodospirillaceae bacterium
GGGCAGGATTTTTTCCTCCAGCCCCAGCGCTTCGGCGATCGTCAGCACCACCGATTCGGCGCAAAAAAGGCCGTCGTCAAATTTTCGCTCGCTTATTCGTGCCAAATCCGTCATCAACCTGCTCCAGCGACCACAACCGAGTTACCGGAGTTTTAGCACAAATCGGTTGCATTTCCGGCGCTTCTGTCCGCTAAAATGACCCATGCCCGGCTTGGTTAGAAATTGAGGAACATATGAATTAACAATATTTTCATATGTTTCAATAAGATAATCCGTATTGCGTAGATTTTAGTGCAAAAAATACGCTTAAGGGGCATTAATGATTAGCAGAACGCGGATCATCGCTTTTTCATCCCTCCTTTTTGCCAGTGGCTGCGCCTTGCCGGCCATCGGCGCCTTGACGGTCGATCAGGTATTCTCCGTCGTCTCGCTGGGCTCCACCCTCATGACCGGCAAGGGCGTCGG
This sequence comes from uncultured Rhodospirillaceae bacterium, assembly GCA_964401845.1. Lineage (GTDB taxonomy): Bacteria > Pseudomonadota > Alphaproteobacteria > UBA2966 > UBA2966 > CAYFKJ01. The sequence continues at coordinate 4,052 of CAYOAD010000010.1, forward strand.
TGACCATATGCTGACGGGCGTGACTGGCGAGGACTGCCAGATCATGGGCGCCGTTCTCAACGCAGAGCGAGAAATTTGCGAACCTCACGGCGCGCCGGCCACAAAGGAAGACTTCAAGGGAATCGAAACAATCGTTGCAGTGTTTGAAGACGAAACGTTTCAGCCACGGCCCAATCAACAGGTCTGGCGCGTCCGGCGAACGGCATCGGATTACTAGGCAGCGACCTCACCCCTTGACCGGAAACCGCCTGCCTAGCGATCAGGCTCCGGTTCGCCTGCGAGATCTTCCTCCTCCAGGGCGGGAACGGCCGCGCCCGCGATGGCTTCCTGACGCTCTTTCGGGAGTTCGGGCGCGCCCTCCTCCTCCGGCGCGACCCGCACCGTGACCTGGCGGTGCGCGAACTTGATGCCCTCTTTTTCGAACAGCTCGCGGATCCTGGCGAAGACCAGCTTGCGCACGACGAACTGCTCGCCCGGCAGGGTCATGAACTTGACCCGCAGGATCATCGCCGAATCCTCCATGGCGAGAACGCCTTGGGATTTCAGGGGCTGCAGGAATTTTTCTCCCATTTCCGGATGCTCCATCAACTCCTGGCCGAGCTTCTTGATCAGCTTGCGCACCTTCTCCACGTCCGTGTCGTAGGTCACGCGCAAGGAAAGCTTCATCATCGACCAGTCGCGGGAGTAATTGGTCAGTTTCTGGATTTCCCCGAACGGGATGGTATGCAGCGCGCCCAGGTGATGGCGCAACTGCATCGAACGGATGGATATCTTTTCGACCGTGCCCTTGACCTCGCCGCAATCGATGTATTCACCGCGCCGGAAGGCGTCGTCGATCAGGAAGAAGGCGCCGGAGAAGATATCCCGGATCAGCGTTTGCGCGCCGAAGCCGATCGCCAAACCGACCACGCCCGCGCCCGCGAACAAGGGCGCAATATCCACGCCCAACTGCGACAAAAGGATCATGCCGGACATGACGACGACGGTGATGAGGAGAAAATTCCGGGCCAACGGCAACAGGGTTGCCAGGCGCGAGGCGCCGCCGCCGCCGCCCTCCTCGCCCGGTTCCAGTTCTATCTCGCCGCCCTCGGCGGCAATTTTCTGATCGATGCTGATCTTGATCGCTTGATAGCCGAGATAGCTCAGGAACAGGATGATGACAATATCGGCCAACCGCACCAGTTTGTGTTCGTCGCTGGTTACATCGACGCCCCAAAACGCCAGCAGAATTGCGATGCCGGCCATCAGGGCCAACAACGCGGCGGCGTTCTCGACCAAATCCTTCAAACTCCGGGGGCGTTGAAAATGGGGCAGCGGGCCGGTTTGAGGTTCATCCTCCTCGACCGAGATATCCGGTTGAGGCGCCGACAACTGCCACTTAGCGTCCTGCCGGTCGATGAGCAGCAGGAGGAGGCCGTAAATCACGATGCCGATGAAGAGGGCGATGATCGGTCCCAGCACCAGGGGTGCTGCGCCCGGCAAATTCAGCAAGATGCGCACCGCCGTCACGGCCCAAGCCCCGATGAAGTAGAGGCCCGCCCAGACGTGCCAGGTCTGCGCCAACAAGCGCAGGGGCAACGGCTTTTCCGCGCCTTTATGGAGACCCAGTATGAGCTCCGCCATGGGCCGGCGGACGACGCCGGCAAGCACGGTAAACAACAGGGCGCTAAGCAGAACACCGATGATCAGGGAGAGGGCATGCGCATCGGGATCGAGACCCATGGCTTCCATCCACAGGCACAAACTCACGATGAAGAAGGAGATCGCGAATACCGTGACGGTATAATGGTGAAAGTTTCCCGCGGTTGCGTCATCCAGGGGCAGCACGCGGTGCGACGGCACGTCGTGGGCCAACAGGTTTGCGAACAGGACGGATATCCACCAGGCGGCGGCGACGGCGCTGATTTGGATGAAATGAGTGTGGCGGGCGGCGGCCTGGCCGCTGTCGAACAGGATGGACAGGCCCATGGCCACGGCGACGAAGATAGCGACACCGACCGACTGCATGGCGCCGCGCATCAAGAGGTAGCCGATCTTCTCGGTCCGCCCGCTCGGTTCCGGCTTGAACAGGTACATGAAATGCTGCCGCCCCCAGCGCATCACGCCCCGCGCCGCCGCAAAGCCGACCGCCATGAACAGCAACGAATAAAGCGTGATTTCAAGATGCCAGAAAGCGCTCCCCGTAGGGCTCGCCTGGCGCAGGGCTTCGCCGACATTGTTCATGAAAGCGCCGGCGCCAGACAATACTTCAGCCGCCCGCGCCCGAACCGCCGGCCCCATCTCCTGATGCCAGGTCATGCTCAGCGTTCCCGCCGATTGGGCCGATACCACGCTCGGCGAGAAAAGGAACAGACCTGATCCCCATACCGCGATGTTGAATCTGATCCGGCCAAAGTTCATGGCGACTACCCCCGTATGAGATTACCGACCCGCACCGCCTGGCGCCGCGCCGTTATCCTACATTGGCTACAAAGGTTGGCTGTACAAGCAAATTTGGCGGCCACGCCCGCACACATGTTTGTGACGTCCAACATCATCACGGCATTGTTGGGTGCAAGCGCGCAGGGGTGGACATATTTTGGACGCAATCGCCGGAAAGAATCCCGGCGTAACAATGGCTTGGAGAAAGCTTCGCCGTCCGCAACAGTTTTGCTTGTGGACTCCCCGACGAAACCATAAACTCCACAACATATTGTGGTCTGGAGGATCCTTTGACGCTATCAGATGTGTTAGTGCGGTTTAAGAAAACCGCTGGTATTGGTGTGTTCGCGGCCGTTGTCGCCGCCGGACCGGCCTCGGCGGAAGCCTTGAAGGCCGACCAGGACATGTTTATCGGCAAGGCGGACGCGCCGGTGACGGTGATCGAGTACGCCTCCATGACCTGTCCGCATTGCGCCAACTTCCACACGGATGAACTGCCGGCGATCAAGAAGGCCTACATCGATACCGGCAAGGTGAAACTGGTGTTCCGCGAATTCCCGCTCGACCGGGTGGCGTTTTGGGCGTCGATCCTGGCGCGCTGTGCCGGCCAAGACCGCTATTTCGCCTTCATCGATATTCTGTTCAAGCGCCAGGCGGCCTGGGCCAACGCGGAGAACCCACAGGCGACCCTGGCTCAGTTCGGCCAGATGGGCGGCGTCAGCCAGGACCAGTTCAAGGCCTGCCTGGCGGACAAGGCACTGGGTGACGGCATTCTCAAGACCAGACTGGACGGCCAGAACAAGTTCGAGGTCAATTCAACACCGTCCTTCGTCATCAACGGAAAAAAACACGCCGGCGCGATGAACGTCGACGCCTTGGCGAAAATCGTCGACCCCCTGCTCAAATAGAGCGGGGATAACGGAGAGGCACAACGGGGGCCGCGGAGAGTGCAGTTTACGCGTTTAAAATTGTCGGGCTTCAAATCGTTCGTCGATCAGACCGAACTGATGATCGAGCCCGGCTTGACCGGCGTCGTCGGTCCCAACGGGTGCGGTAAGTCCAACCTGATCGAAGCCTTGCGCTGGGTCATGGGTGAAACCTCGGCCAAACGCATGCGCGGCGCCGGCATGGACGACGTCATCTTCAACGGCACCACGTCCCGACCCTCGCGCAACCTCGCCGAGGTCACCCTGGCGCTCGACAACGCCGAACGCCTGGCCCCCGCCGCCTTCAACGACAGTGACGAAATCGAGGTCACCCGCCGCATCGAGCGCGAGCACGGCTCGACCTACCTGATCAACGGCCATGAGGTGCGGGCCCGCGACGTCCAGCTCTTGTTTGCCGACCTGGCGACCGGGGCGCATTCCACGGCGCTGGTCAGCCAGGGACAGATCGGCGCCCTGATCAACGCCAAGCCGATCCAGCGGCGGCATATCCTGGAGGAAGCCGCCGGCATCACCGGCCTTCACTCCCGCCGCCACGAAGCGGAACTGCGCCTGCGCGCCGCCGAGACCAACATGGAACGCATGGAGGACGTGGTGCAGGCCATGGAGGGCCAACTCCAGGCCCTGAAACGCCAGGCCCGGCAGGCCACGCGCTACCGAAACATTTCGGGCCACATCCGCAAGACCGAAGCGATGATGCTGCACCTGCGTTATCTGGAGGCCGAGGACGCGGCGCAGAAGGCGGCCGCCGATTTGAGCGAGATCGAAATTCAAGTCGCCGAGATCACCCGCCTCGCCGCCGCCGCGACGACCGCCCAGGAAGAGGTGGGGGCGAAAATTCCACCGCTGCGCAACGCGGAAGCCGAACGCGCCGCCGCCTTGCACAGGCTAAACGTTGCCCGCGACGGCCTCGACGCCGAGGAAGAACGCGCGCTCGAAACCCAGGCCGGGCTGGAAAACCGCCTGGCGCAGATCGCCGGCGATATCGCCCGCGAGGAAGAACAGGGCCGCGACGCCGAACGGCACATGGTTCGGCTTGACGGCGAGGCCAGCGATCTTGAAGCCGCGCGCGACGGCGAAGCCGAGCGCGGCGAGGCCGCCGAAGCCGAGGTGGCGAAGACGCGTGAAGCCCTAACGGGACGAGAGGCGGAACTCGACGCCGCCGGCGTCCGCGTCGCTGAGGAGGAAGCCCGGCGCAATGCCCTGGCCACCGAAATCGACAACGCAACCCGGCGGCTCGATCGTCTCAGGGAACGCAGCGATCAGGTCGCCGCCGAACGCGCCCGCCTCGAAGTCGAAGCCGCCGAGGAAGGTGCGCCCGATGTGACCGACGACGGCATCGAAACGGCAGGGCAAAAATCGGCGGACGCCCACGAGGCGGCCGAGGCGGCGGAACTTGCCCGCCTGGAAGCCCAGGGCGCGGAGGCCGCCAGCCGCGACGCCCTGCAGGACCTGGAAAAGGAACTGGGGCGCATCGGCGGGGAGGAAACGGCGTTGCGGCGGCTCCTGACCAAGGAGGACGACGACCTTTGGCCACCCCTGATCGATGCGGTCACGGTCGAAGCCGGCTACGAGGCAGCCCTCGGTGCGGCGCTGGGCGAGGATCTCGATGTGCCCGCCGATACCGGCGCACCGGTTCACTGGCAGACCCATTCGCCCTATGACGACACCGCATCGTTGCCCGACGGCTGCGAGCCCCTCAGCCGCTACGTTTCCGCGCCGCCGGCGTTGAACCGCAGGCTGAGCCAGATCGGCGTCGTCGCCGACGACCAGGGAAGCGCCCTGGCGGCGGACCTCAAGCAAGGCCAGCGGCTGGTCAGCCGCGAGGGCGGCCTGTGGCGCTGGGACGGCTATACGGCCGGCGCCAGTGCACCGACGGCGGCGGCACAACGACTGGCCCAACGCAACCGCCTGGAGGACCTGGGCCGCACGCGCGAGACCCTTGAGGCTGACTCGAACGCCGCGCGCACACGCTTCGATGCCGCCGAAGCGGCCGTCAAACAGACCGCCGAGGCCGAACAGCAGGCCCGCGAGGCGGCCCGCCGGGCAGACCAGACCTTACGTCAGATGCAGGAAACCCACGCCCGCGTCGTCGAGGCCCGGGCGGCCCGCCAGTCGCGCCTGACCGCCTTGAGCGAAACGGCGACGGAAATTACCGACGATGTCTCCGAGACCGAATCCGGCCTTCAGGGATCGCAGTCGAGCCTCGATGCCCTGCCGCCGGCCGAGGTGGGCCGCGACGCGCTTGAAGCCTTACGCGAGGACGTAGCCGGCCGACGCCGCGAACACGCCGAGGCCACGGGGACCCGCGATCGCTTGGCGGCCGAAGCCCGCGTCCGCGGCCAGCGCCTGGAAGCCATCGCCGGCGAGCGGCAATCCTGGCAGAGCCGCAAGGCGTCGGCCGAAAGCCAGACCGAACAGCTCTCACGCCGCAAGGAAGAAGCCGAAGCGGAACTTACCGTCGCGCGGGCCGTGCCGGAGGAAATCGCCGCCCGCCGCGTCAGCCTGCTAGACGAAATCGAAAAGGCCGAGGCAGCGCGCGCTGAGGCGGCTGACGCCCTGGCCGAGGCCGAAGCGGCGCTGGCGGAGTGCGAAAAACAATCGCGCGAGGCCAACGAGCAACTGGCGACGGCGCGCGAAGACCGCGTCCGGGTCGAGGCCCGCGTCGCCCAGGCGGCGCAAAGCCGTCAGGAAGTTACCGAACGCATGCACGAAATCCTCGACTGTACGCCGGAACAGGCGCCGGAGGTGGCCGAGATCAAGGAAGGCGCGGAGTTGCCCGAACGCGATGCGGTCGAACACCGCCTCGAACGCCTCAAACGCGAGCGTGACAACATGGGGCCGGTCAACCTGCGCGCCGAGGCCGAAGCGGCCGAACTGACCGAGCAGATCGAGACCATGATGACGGAGCGCGCCGATCTCGAGGCCGCCATTGCGCGCTTGCGCCAGGGCATCGCCAGCCTCAACCGCGAAGGCCGCGAACGCCTGTTGTTGGCCTTCAAGGAGGTCGACACCCACTTCCGCGAATTGTTCGTCCGCCTGTTCGGCGGCGGCCAGGCCTATCTCACGCTCACCGAATCGGACGATCCCCTGGAAGCCGGCCTGGAAATCATGGCCAGCCCGCCGGGCAAGCGGCTGCAGGCCATGTCGCTGCTGTCGGGCGGCGAGCAGGCCCTGACGGCGGTGTCGCTGCTGTTCGCCGTTTTCCTGACCAATCCCGCGCCGATCTGCGTGCTGGACGAGGTCGACGCACCGCTGGATGACAGCAATGTGGAGCGTTTCCTGGGACTGGTGGAGGAAATCGCCGCCAGTGCTGGTACCCGCTTCCTGATCATCACCCACAACCCGATCTCAATGGCCGGGATGGAGCGCCTGTTCGGCGTCACCATGGGGGAGCGCGGCGTAAGCCAGCTGGTGTCGGTCGATCTGACCCAGGCGGAGGATTTGAGAGAGTCGGCTTAAGCGCCGTTCGTGAGGCGCTTTTTCTTTAATTTTCAACAACTTAAGCCTTCCCTATTGAGGCTTGACAGCCCCCAACCCAATCCCTATTGTTCACGCGGTTTTTACCAGCCCAAGCGGCGGATGGACCGTCGTGGAAGGCTGGCGTTCGATCACTACCAAGTCTGCGCCCATCAAGACTTCCGGGACCTTCATCGAGGCGGAACCTCATCGGACAAACAACCATGACCGAAGAGGAACCTCCTAAACACTCCGCAGATCCGGCCTTTAAGGCATTGGACGCCCGAATTCGGGAAGCCCGCCTGAAGGAGGAGCAGAGGTCGCCGGTGGAGAGTGAGCATGGCACGTCACCCGTGGGCATGGCTCTGGGAATGCGCATCGGCATCGAGCTTGTCTCGGCCTTGGCGGTGAGCGGCGGTATTGGTTGGTACCTGGACCGGTGGCTGGAGACCAAGCCCTGGTTGATGTTGGCGATGCTGGTTTTGGGCTCCGCCGCCGGATTGATGAACGCCTACCGGGCGGCCATGAAGGCGAATGCGCAGCTTGAAGCGGGCCTGAAGGAAGACGGGGATCACGATCCCCAAGTTAAGGAGTAGACCGAGGTGGCCGAAAATCACAGCCCTCTCGCGCAGTTTGAAATCAAGCGCCTGGTCGAGATCGACCTCGGCGGCATTGATGCCTCTTTCACCAATTCGTCGATGTGGATGATCATCTCGATCGTCGCCATCACCGCCATGCTGACGCTGAGCATGCGGGGCCGCGCCATGGTGCCGGGCCGCTGGCAGTCCATCGCCGAGTTGAGTTACGAATTTATCGCCAATATGTTGCGCGAAAACGTGGGCGCGGAAGGCCGCCACTACTTCCCCTTCGTCTTCACGCTGTTCATGTTCATCCTGTTCGCCAATGTTCTCGGCCTGATACCTTATTCGTTCACCACCACCAGCCACATCATCGTCACCTTCGGCATGGCCATCGTCGTGTTCCTGGGCGTGACGCTGATCGGCCTCATCCGGCACAAGGGCAAGTTCCTCTCGCTGTTCGTGCCGTCGGGCGTGCCGGTCTTCCTGATGCCGCTGCTGATCCCGATCGAAATCATTTCGTACCTGACGCGCCCCGTCAGCCTTAGCCTGCGGCTGTTCGCCAACATGATGGCGGGCCACACGCTGCTGAAGGTTTTCGGCGGATTTGTCGTGGCGATGGGCCTCTTTGGCGTGGCGCCGCTTGTCTTTATCGTAGCTTTGTACGGCCTCGAACTGATCGTGGCCTTTTTGCAAGCCTACGTTTTCACCATTCTGACCTGTCTTTACCTCAACGATGCGATCCATCTGCACCACTAGGGCGTAACCATCGGACAGCCGGAATTCTTTTCACTCGTTTAAGTCTGACAAAATAAAAGGAACCATGGAAATGGAACTCGAAGCCGCAAAGCAAATTGGCGCCGGTCTTGCCACCATCGGCCTCGCCGGCGTTGGCGTCGGTATCGGTAGCATCTTCGCCGCCTATATCTCGGCCGGTATCCGCAACCCCGCCGCGGCGCCGAAAATGTTCGGCACGGTGATGCTGGGCTTCGCGCTGACCGAGGCGATCGCGCTGTTCGCCCTGCTCATCGCCTTCCTGATCCTGTTCGCGTAAGAATTTTGTAACTCCGGTCCGGCCCGGCGCACCGCCGGTTCCGGGCCGAATTACAGTTTATTGACCGAACGATAATCAGGGGCCCAACCCATGCCTCAACTTAATATCGCCGATTTTTCGCCGCAGCTGATCTGGCTGCTGATCACCTTCGTCGCGTTGTACTTCGTGATGTGGAAGGTGGCGCTGCCGCGCATATCGGATGTCCTGGAAGAGCGCCAGGAACGCATAACCGACGACCTCGAAAAAGCCGAAAGCCTGCGGGCCGAGGCCGAAGAGGCCATCGAAGCCTACGAGAAGGCCCTGGCGAATGCCCGTGCCGATGCGCAGGCCACGGCCAAGGCCGCGCATGATGAATTAAGCGCCAAGGCCGACGCCAAACGGGCCGAAGTCGAAGCCAAGCTGGCCGGCGAAATGGCCGAGGCCGACACCCGAATCGCCCAGGCCCGGACCGAAGCCATGGGCCATGTCCGCTCAGTCGCCTCGGACACCGCCCGCACGGTGACGGCCCGCCTGATCGGCATTGATGCCAGCGATGAAGCTGTCGGAGCGGCGGTCGACGCCGCCGTGGCAGGGAGCAAATAGATGGGTCATTTGATGGAAGATCCCGCATTTTGGGTCGCCATTGCCTTCGTTGCATTCGTTGGCGTGATGATCAAGTTCGCCTACGGCAGGATCGTCGGCGCGCTCGATGAACGGGCCCAGGGCATCAAATCGGAACTCGATGAGGCGGTTAAACTGCGTGAGGAGGCCCAGTCCCTGCTGGCGGGCTACCAACGCAAGCAGCGTGACGCGGTGAGCGAAGCGGAAGATATCATCGCCCAGGCCAAGGCCGATGCCGAACATTTGGCGACGGAGGCCGAAGCCGCCCTGGAGGCGGAGGTCAAACGCCGCACCGAAATGGCGCTGGATAAGATCGCCCAGGCCGAAGCCCAGGTGGTCCAGGATGTGCGCAACACCTCCATCGAGGTCGCCATCAAGGCCGCCGAAAAGCTGATTTCGGAAAACCTCGACGATGCCAAGGCCCGCAGCCTGATCGACGAGAGCATCTCCGACATCGAGGGCAAGCTGCACTAGTTGTTTTCGAACTTCGGTTCAAACGACAAAACCCCGCCTCTCCGGCGGGGTTTTTTGCTGCCTGTTTCTCGACAAACCCGCCCCTCTACGCATACGTCATTCCGGACTTGATCCGGAATCCATGTTGTTCTGTTTTTCCTTCGTGAAAAAACAAACTGGACCCCGGATCAAGTCCGGGGTGACGATAGTTTTGAGTTGGGTGCTCCCCCTACTCTGCGGCCTCGTTTTCGTCAGCCGCCGCCGGGCGCCAGCGCAGAACGGGACTGCGGGCGGCCTGGGTTTCATCCAGACGTTTGCGCGGTGCCAGCATGGGCGCGGCGGTGAAGCGTTCGGTATCGCCGGCACGGGCGGCGGCGACCAGGTCCTTCAGCGCGGCGATGAAGTGATCGAGGCTCGCCTTGCTTTCGCTTTCGGTGGGTTCGATCAGCATGGCGCCGTGGACGACCAGCGGGAAGTAGACCGTCATGGGGTGGAAGCCCTCGTCGATCATCGCCTTGGCGAAATCGAGTGTGGTGACACCGGTGTCCTTGAGGAAATCCTCGTCGAACAGGGCCTCATGCATGCAGGGCCCCGGATAGGACGCCGACATATCGTCCTTGAGCGAGGCGAGCACGTAGTTGGCAGACAGCACGGCGTCCTCCGAGGCCTGCTGCAAGCCGTCTCCGCCGTGGCTCATCATGTAGGCCAGGGCGCGAACGAACATGCCCATCTGGCCATGGAACGATTTCATGCGGCCGATGCTGGCCGCCGTGTCGCCCGTGGCGTCCTCAAGCAATTCGTAGCCGTCGGCGCCGGCGACGACCCAGGGCAGCGGCGCGTAATCCTTCAGCGCATCTGACAGCACGACCGGGCCCGCGCCTGGCCCGCCGCCGCCGTGTGGCGTCGAGAATGTCTTGTGCAGGTTGATGTGCATGGCATCGACGCCGAGGTCGCCGATCCGGACCTTGCCCATCATGGCGTTGAGGTTGGCGCCGTCACAGTAGAAGTAGCCGCCCACCGAATGAATGGCCTCGGCGACCTCGAGGATGTCGCGTTCGAACAGGCCGCAGGTGTTGGGGTTGGTCAGCATCACCGCCGCCACGTCGTCGCCGAGCCGGTCCCGGAAGGCGTCGAGGTCGACACGGCCATCCGCCGTCGCCGGGATCGCTTCGATCTTGTAACCGCACATCGTGGCCGTGGCGGGATTGGTGCCGTGGGCCGATTCCGGGACCAAAACCCGGCTCCTGGGATCACCCTTGGCCGTCAGCGCCGCCCGGATGGTCATCAGGCCGCACAATTCGCCGTGGGCCCCGGCTGCGGGCGGCATGGCTACGGCCGGCATGCCGGTGATGGTCTTCAGCCAATGCGCCAGCGTGTCGATCAGTTCCAAGGCGCCTTGCGTCGTGGCCATCGGCTGCAGCGGATGCAGGTCGGCGAAGCCCGGCAGGCGGGCGAGCTTCTCGTTGAGCCTCGGGTTGTGCTTCATGGTGCACGAGCCCAGCGGGTAGATGCCGGCGTCGATAGCATAGTTTTTGCGGCTGAGACGCACGAAATGACGGATCACCTCGGGCTCGGACAGACCCGGCAGGCCGATCTCACCGTCGCGGGCGAGGCCCCCCAATCGGTCGGACTTACCCTCCGGCTCAGGTAGATCGACTCCGCACTGGCCGTCGCGTCCCAACTCGAACATCAGGGCTTCTTCGTGATCCAAGCCGCGGTGGCCGGTAAAGGTGGCCCGGCCCGGCTGGCCCGCGCCCTCGTGGGGTGTCGTCTGGCGGCCCTGGCGGTTCATGACAACACCTCCGTCAGCACCGCTGCATAGGCCTCGATTTCCTCCGCCGTGTTGGTCTCGGTCGCCGCGACGATCAAATCGGCTGCCAAATCGTCACGCTCGGGGAAGAGCCGGCTGGCCGGCACGCCGCCCAGCATGTCGCGCGCCACCAGGGCATCGACGACCTCGGAGGCGGGCTTGGGCAAACGGACGGTGAATTCATTGAAGAAGGTTTCGTTCAGCACCTCGACGCCCGGCACCTCAGCCAGGGCATCGGCCAGTCCGACGGCCGTTTCGTGGTTGAGTTGGGCCAGCCGGCGGTAGCCCTCTTCTCCCAGCAAGGCCAGATGGATCGTGAAGGCCAGGGCGCAGAGCCCTGAATTGGTGCAGATGTTACTGGTCGCCTTCTCCCGCCGAATGTGCTGTTCGCGGGCCGACAGGGTCAGCACGTAACCGCGACGCCCGTCACCGTCGACGGTTTCACCGCACAGCCGTCCCGGCAGCTGGCGCACGAACTTGTCCCGCGCCGCAAAGAGACCGAGATAGGGTCCACCGTAGTTCAAGCCGTTGCCCAGGCCCTGCCCTTCGGCCACGACGATGTCGGCGCCCATTTCGCCGGGGGACCTGACGGCGCCCAGCGATACGACCTCGGCCACCGCCACCACCAGCAACGCGCCCGCCTCGTGGCAGGCGTCCGCCAACGGCGAGAGGTCGCGGAGATTTCCGAACACATCGGGATTTTGCACAACGACGCAGGCGACATCGTCCGCCACGTTGGGATTGGGTTCGACCGTCTCGAGTTGCAAATCGGAAAACTGCGTATTCGTCAGAACCGAATCGCGGTAGTGGGGATGCAGGCCCGCGCACAACAGCGCCCGCTTACGCCGCGTCACCCTGGCGGCCATGGAGACCGCCTCGGCGCAGCCGGTCGCGGCGTCGTACATCGAAGCGTTGGCCACGTCCATGCCGGTGATCTGCGCCACCTGGGTCTGAAACTCGAACAGAACCTGCAGCGTACCCTGGCTGATCTCCGGCTGATAGGGCGTGTAGGCGGTGAGGAATTCGCTGCGCTGGATGAGGTGATCGACCGAGGCCGGCACGTGATGCCGGTATGCGCCCGCGCCGATGAAGCTGGGGCCGGCGCCTGCCGCCCTGTTGCGCGCCGCCAGGGCGGTAAGCGCCCTTTCCACCGCCATTTCACCTTGCGCATTCGGAAGATCGAGCGCGGCGCCAAGCCGGGCCTCTTTGGGAATATCGACAAACAAATCGTCAATCGAGCCGGCGCCGATAGTCGCCAGCATGTCACGCCGGTCGGCGTCTCCCAACGGCAAATAGCGCATCAGTCAGATCCTTCGGCGAATTCCGCATAGGCTTCGGCGTCCATCAGATCGTCCAGTTCACCGGCGTCGGCCAGCCGCATTTTGAAGAACCAGCCCTCGCCCTCGGCGTCGGAATTGACCAGCGCCGGATTTTCGTCGAGGGCGCCGTTGACCTCGGTGATTTCGCCGCTCACCGGCGAGTAGATCTCGCTGGCGGCCTTGACCGATTCGACGACAGCCGCCTCCGCGCCTTTTTCGAAGGTGGCACCCGTGTCGGGCAAATCGATGAACACAACGTCACCCAGCTGTTCCTGGGCAAAGTTTGAAATTCCGATGGTGGCGATGTCGCCATCGACGCTGACCCATTCGTGATCTTCGCTGTACTTCAAATCGCTCATTGTTTCGTCCCTTAATCCCTCAAACAAAGTGCATGTTCATTTTGCGTAGCCGTGCGGCACGAACGGCATCTTGACGACGCGCGCCGGATGCCTGGTTCCCCGCACCACCAGTCCCACTTCGGTATCCGGCTTGGCGTATTCGGTCTGAACGTAGCCCATAACGACCGGTCCCTCCGCCGTGGCACCGAAGCCGCCCGACGTCACGTTGCCGATGAGCGTGCCGTCGGGCGCGGCGATGCCGCTGCCTTCGCGGGCCAACGCCCGGCCCTCGGGCTTAAGGCCGACGCGTTTGCGCGTCACGCCGTCCGCGATCTGGCCGACAATCACGTCGGCGCCGGGGAAATTTCGTTCCTCGCGGCGGCGCTTGCCCACGGTCCAGGTCAAACCGGCCTCGATCGGTGTCGTGGTTTCATCGATATCGTGGCCGTAGAGGCACAATCCGGCTTCGAGACGCAGCGAATCGCGCGCGCCCAATCCGATAGCCTCCACCTCCGCCTCGGCCAGCAAGGTCCGCGCCAGGCCTTCGGCCGCCTCCGCGGGCACCGAGATCTCGAAGCCGTCCTCACCGGTATAGCCCGAACGCGACACGAAGCAGGCGGCGCCCGCCACGTCCATATCCGCCGCCGACATGAATTTCAAATCCGCCGACTGCGGTGCGTGGCGCGCCAGAACGGCAGCCGCCGCCGGACCCTGCAGCGCCAGCAAGGCGCGATCCGTCAGCACCTCGACGGCGTTACTTCCAAGATGGGCCTCCAGATGGGCGATATCGGCATCCTTGCAGGTGGCGTTGACCACGGCAAAAAGATGATCGGCGTTTCGCGTCACCATCAGATCGTCGAGGATGCCACCGGCTTCGTTGGTAAATAGCGTGTAGCGGATGCCGCAAACATCGAGGCCGGCGATATCACCGGGTACAACCGCCTCCAACGCCGCTACGACGTCGTCACCGTTCAACCTGACCTGGCCCATGTGGGAGACATCAAAGAGACCGGCGGCCTGGCGCGTATGTTTGTGCTCGTTGAGGATGCCCAGGGGATATTGGACCGGCATGTCATAGCCCGCGAACGGCACCATGCGCGCGCCCAACTCACGATGCAGCGCATCGAGCGGCGTGTGTTGCAGCGATTGATCTGAAGAATTTGCCACCCGAACTGCCTCCGATGCCACGACATGAACCGTTGCCCGGCGCCTGTTCCCGCATGTGTTGCGGGTGACGCGCGCCGATCCGGCCCCCCCTGTCGTGGAACCTGAGAGATTCGCCGGACAAGCGGTATCCGGTTTACCCCTTCGGTGGAGCCCTTCCGCCGAGACCAATATGGCCGCGGGCTTTGGGCTCGCTTTCCCGAGTGCGACAGTTCTGCGGTTCCGGTTGCCTGAGAGTTTCCGGGGCGGTTGCTCCTTCGGCGCCGGCCACGACCAAGTCAAGGGACTTGGGATCGTTTGCCGGTCTCTCCCGCAGAAACGGAAGATTTGCCGACCGGGGGCAACCCGATCCGGCGTCGGACATGATACCCCCGCGTATTCGCGAGTCAACAAATGGTCGGGCCCGGCGCGACGGGTGGTCTAGTTACGCCGGTTGAACTCGAGCTGTTTGGCGGAGAGCTGAAATCCGACCAAAATCTCAAACTCGGCGCCGGTGGCTTGGGCCTGCAGCGGAATGCTTTGTTCCGTTTCCTCCACCGTGCCGGCGCGACGGCGGTTGGCCGGAAAGGCGATCCGGCTATTGAAGGTTTCCTTCGCCAAAACCCGGCCGGACCTGTCGGTAACCGCGATGAAATAATTGAAATCGCCTTCCCGCGACTTCGCCGCGGGGAAGCGCTCGGCGACCAGCTCAAAACTCATATCCACGATCAGGCGGCCGGGCCGGTGCTTGCAGGCCGTATTGAGGTTGCGAATCTCCGCCTCGAACATCTTATCAATTAAATCCCTGCCGGTGCCCGACTTGAATTTGGTTATTCTTTCCGCATCACCCAGGATGGCAACGGTCGGGCAAACCATGCGCTTTTCCTCGCTCCCGCCGATACCCAGCCAGGAGCAGGCGGAAATCAGCGAAACGGCGCCAACGACAATCGCCGCCCGGAGGGCATTCCCGGATTTGGAGGATGGGCGCACCGAGGAGTTCGGCTCTGCCCGTTCGGCCTTATCAATAAATGATTTCACTTGCCCGCGCCCAATTCAAACTGTTGCGGCGCCTCGAGCCCCAAGGCCTCGCGGCGTCGCCTGAAAATTCCACCATCACGGGCCAGACTGTAATTGACGCCCAGCCGTCGGACAAGGTACCACGCGGGCACCGGTCGATGATATATTCCCTGCCGACTATCTTTTGGAACAGCATACCCATGTCGAAACCGCCCCTGGAAATCATCTTGGCCGCACCGCGCGGATTTTGCGCCGGCGTCGACCGCGCCGTTTTGATCGTCGAGGAGGCGTTGCGCAAATTCGGCAAGCCCGTGTTTGTACGACACGAGATCGTGCATAACCGTTACGTGGTCGAGGATCTGGAGGCCAAAGGTGCGGTGTTCGTCGAGGAACTGGACCAGGTGCCCGACGATGCCGTGGTCATATTTTCCGCTCATGGTGTACCGAAGTCGGTTCCCGCCGAAGCTGCCCGCCGGCAACTCAGATACCTCGACGCCACCTGCCCGCTGGTCAGCAAGGTCCATCGCGAGGCGGAACGCCACCATGCCGAGGGCCTGGACGTCGTCCTGATCGGCCACGTCGGCCACCCCGAAGTGATCGGCACAATGGGACAGTTGCCCGAAGGCGCGGTCATGCTGGTGGAGACGGTGGCCCAGGCCGAAAGCCTAGCACCTGCCAATCCGGAAGCGCTGGCCTACACCACGCAGACCACGCTGTCGGTGGATGAAGCCACCGAGATCATTGCCGCGTTGAAGAAGCGCTTTCCCGGCATCGTCGAGCCCCACAAGGAGGATATCTGTTACGCCACCACCAACCGTCAACAGGCGGTGAAGGATGTGGCGGCTGCCGCCGATGCCGTACTGGTGATCGGCGCGCCTAACTCATCCAATTCCAAACGTTTGGTGGAGGTTGCCAAGCGGGCCGGTTGCGCCAAGGCGCGGCTGATCCAGCGGGCGGACGATATCAATTGGCCGGCCTATCACGGCAGCCGCCGGATCGCCATCACCGCAGGCGCCTCGGCTCCGGAGGTTCTAGTGGACGAGGTCGTACAGTCCGCCGGCGGGCATTTCGATGTGACGGTGCGGTTGGCCGAAGCGGAACCTGAAAACATGCACTTCAAACTGCCGGCCGAATTGTCGGCCAAGTAGCTGGATCGATAATTGGTATTACCATGGCGGTTTACACGGACATCACCGACGACGAGTTAAGCGCTTTTCTGGCCGATTACGACGTGGGCCAGGCGGTGTCGTTCAAGGGCATCGCCGAAGGTGTGGAAAACACCAACTACCTTTTGCAGACCGACGTCGACACCTACATATTAACGCTTTACGAGAAGCGCGTTGATCCCGACGATTTACCCTTCTTCTTAGGCCTGATGGATCACCTGGCGGCACAGGATTTTCCCTGCCCCAGCCCGATCCACGCGCGTGACGGCCAGGCTTTGCGGACGCTGGCGGGCCGCCCGGCGGCGATGGCCAGTTTCCTGAAGGGTGTTTGGCACCGCCGGCCCAGACCGCGCCACTGCAGCGGCGTCGGCGACATCATGGCCCGGCTGCACCTGGCCGGCGCCGATTTCGCCATCCAGCGGCCAAACAACCTGTCGGTCGGCGGCTGGCGGCCCCTGTTCGAGTCCAGTGCCGAGCGGGCCGATGAGGTGGCGCCCGGACTGCGCGACGAAATCAGCGCAGAATTGGACGAATTGGTAAGCATCTGGCCCAAGGACCTGCCGAGCGGCGTCATCCATGCCGATATTTTTCCCGACAACGTCTTTTTCCTGGGCGACGAACTTTCTGGCCTGATCGATTTCTATTTCGCCTGCAACGACTTCCTGGCATACGAAATCGCCATCTGCCTCAACGCCTGGTGCTTCGAGCCGGACCGCCAGTTCAACACCACCAAGGCCCGCACCATGCTGCAGGCCTATCGTAATGTTCGGCAGCTATCGGATGAAGAAATGTCGGCTCTGCCGGTGCTGGCCCGCGGGGCGGCGTTGAGGTTCCTGCTCACGCGCCTTTACGACTGGCTCAATACGCCCGAAGGCGCCCTCGTCAGGCCGCATGACCCGTTGGAATACCTGCAGTATTCCCGCTTCCACCGTGGCCTCACCAGCCCGGCGGCCTACGGCCTGGAGTGAGCATGTCAGAGGACGGCACAGTCGATATTTTCACCGACGGGGCGTGTTCCGGTAATCCAGGTCCCGGCGGCTGGGGCGTGTTGCTGGTCTTCAACGGCAATGAAAAGGAGCTCTCGGGCGGCGAACCCGACACCACCAACAACCGCATGGAACTGACGGCCGCGATCGAGGCGCTGGAGGGCTTGAGCCGGCCTTGCAAGGTCCGGCTCCACACCGACAGCACCTACGTGAAAGACGGCATCACGTCGTGGATCCACAACTGGAAAAGAAACGGCTGGCGTACCGCGGCCAAAAAACCGGTTAAGAACGCCGACCTCTGGCGGCGTCTGGACGAGGCGATCGGACGCCATGAGATCAGCTGGCACTGGGTGAAGGGGCATGCCGGCCATCCGGGTAACGAGCGGGCGGACGCACTCGCAACCGCCGCCGTGGAGCATCAGCGCTAGACAAAAAAGAGGCGCAACCGAACGTGCGCCTCTTCTCGGGTCTGTCTGGTTTCGCCTAGAGCGCCGACATGATGCTTTCCGCACTGGAAACGTCATACGAACCGGCTTCTTCAACGGCGATATGGGTCACCGTGCCGTCATCGACGATCATGGCGTAGCGCTGCGAGCGAACACCAAGGCCGCGGTCGCTGAGGTCCCAGTCAAGACCGGCGGCCTTGCTCCAGGCCGCTGCGCCGTCCGCCAGCATCAGCACATTGTCGCCGACATTCTGGTCGTTGCCCCAGGCGCCCATAACGAAGACGTCATTGACCGAGAGACAGGCGATGGTGTCGACGCCCTTCGCGCGGATTTCGGCGGCGTTGTTCACGAAGCTCGGAAGATGCTGGGCCGAGCAGGTCGGCGTAAAAGCGCCGGGCAGCGCAAACAGCACCACCTTCTTGCCGCCAAACAAATCATCCGAAGAAATACCCGAGGGCCCGTCCGCCGTCATGACGGCCAAACCGACGTCCGGGACCTTGTCCCCCACCTGCAATGCCATGTTCTTCTTTCCTTTTTCTATTCCGTTGAATGCCGCGACGGGACGTCGCGATGTCACGCATGAGAAATAGCGGTCTTAGAACCGTTGTCCAGCCCAAATCGCCGAATATCTCCGTAACTGTCGCATTGGCGCTCAATCTTGCTTGAGTAAAACAACCCGTTCAACAGCCCGCTCGCCGTCATAGGCCGTGATCGTTACGTTCTGCCCGACGAGCGATGCACCCGACTTTCCACCGTATACCGCGAGGCTCATGACCGCCCGGCCGCCGGACATTTCCAGGCGGACGACGGGTGCGGAAAACGAAAACGGGGATGCGGCTTCGACAATTACGTCCGGATCACCAAAATCCGGCGCCTTCAGCGTAACGACAAGGCGTTCCTGCCCGCCTGCCTGCTCGACAACGGCGCTCCCGATTTCGAACCCGCCATGCGGTTCTCTGGACGGGACGCGTGCCGAGTAGCGGTCGATCAGCTTGGCATGGAAGTCCGCGGCGGCGGCGGTTTTCGTCTGCGGTTCGATTTGCAGCGACAGGTCCGCCTGCAGCGGCACGCAGACCTCCTTGCAGACGGCGTAGTCCACGGCGGCTTTCAGGGATACCGGGACGGTACGGTCAACGACCTCCGCAGAGACCGGCAGCACCACCTCATCGCCATACACGAAACTCTGATAGCCGGACAAAACGGCCCGCTTGGGCAGCGGCCAGCGCAGCGTCGGCTTGACGACATTCGCGGATCCCGACCAGTCGACCATGGTGGGAAAACCGGAATCGCCGGGCGACCGCCAGTAGGTCTTCCAGCCCGGTTCCAGGCGAATATGCAGGCCAATCTTTAGGTCGTCATTCCTATACGTGCCGATCAGGCGGATTTGGGCGACATCCGTGCTGACCCACGGCGTGGCCGCGGAGAGCGCCGGTTTCGAACTCGGCAACACTCCGAGCAGACAGATTAATGTTATTGCCGCTGCGAGCCAAGGCGTTGATATTCGGTTGTTTTCCACGCTCCCTCCAGCTGGCAGGGCGAGATCAAATATGATGCCGGTGCGGCCTCCAGACCCCGGGGCCACCGTTAATTCTCCGCCAATCCATGTATATAGGATGATCTGAGTCAATTCATGGGATATGATTTCACATGTCCGAGAGGCCTTTCGAGCCTGCCGTGATCATAGGCGCGAGCGGGAACTCACTCCGGCAAAGGAGCAGCCCATGACGGTAAGCCAGTATCTCGACGGCCAACTGCTGATCGCCATGCCGGGCATGATGGATCCCCGTTTCGAACATACCGTTATCTACGTTTGCGCCCACTCCGAGGAGGGCGCGATGGGACTGGTGGTCAACAAGCTGGTCGACCACATCACTTTCCCGGACCTGTTGGAGCAGTTGGGGATCGATTCAGGTTTGGGCGACGACAAGATTCAGGTCCATTTCGGCGGACCTGTCGAGGAAAGCCGAGGGTTCGTCCTGCACTCGGTGGATTACCTGCAGGACAGTTCGATGCCGGTCGACGAACATATGGCCCTGACGGCGTCGATTGACGTCCTCAAGGCGATTTCGCTCGGCAATGGGCCGCAGCATTGCCTTCTCGCCTTGGGCTATGCCGGATGGGCACCGGGACAACTGGATTCGGAAATTCAAGCCAACGGCTGGCTGCACCTGGAATCTGACAACGACCTGGTGTTCGGCGTCGACCAGGACACCAAATGGACGCGCGCCGTCGCCAAGCTGGGCATCGACCTCACAATGCTTTCCAGCAGTGCGGGTCACGCCTGACATATAGCCGCAATTGCGTCGCCTCTCCTGGCGTATGCTCAGGCATGAACTCCCGCCCACGCGGGAGTGACGGCTGTGAGATCGGCTGGATGACTACGTCATTCCCGCGCAGGCGGGAATCCAATCCGTAATCTCGAGTTTTTAGGCATCTTGGACAGATTGAGCACAACTGGGAATCCCTAGCGCGGCGGGGGATCGGAGGCGAGGTAGGCGAACAGGATGTGATCTTCCCAGCGGCCGTTGATTTTCAGGTACTTGCGTGCCTGACCTTCCTCGTGAAATCCGACTTTGCGCAGCAAGTCACGGCTCGGCACATTAGCCGGAACACAGGCTGCCTCCACCCGATGCAGGCCGAGTTCCTCGAAGATGAAACTTACCGTGGCGCTGACGGCGTCCGACATGTAGCCGCGCCGGGCGTAAGGCTCGCCCATCCAATACCCCATGGAGCAAGATTGCGAGACGCCGCGGCGGACGTGGCTGAGGTTGACGCCGCCGACCAAGGCGTTGTCTTCCTGGCGAAAGATAAAAAACGAATATCCCCGGTCGTCCCGGGCATCCTGGGCGTAGCGCTTGAGGCGGCGGCGGAACGAGGCGCGGGTCAGGACATCGGCGGGCCAAACCGGCTCCCAGGGGACGAGAAAGGCGCGGCTCTTTTCGCGCACGCGGCTCCATTCCTCGAAATCGGCGGCTTTGGGCGGGCGCAACCAGACGGCGTCGCCTTCGATGCGCACGCCGTCGATCTGATGGCCGATACTGCTGAGAAATGTACTCACCGAGCCCCCTTCACCGCCCGTTTTTCCAAATACTAGAGCATATTCCGTTGGAATCTCCAGAGCTTAGGGCGTTTCCGCAAAAAACGGAATCCGCCTTAGGAAAGCCTGCCGCAGGTGGTCGAAAAACTCTCCAGCCCGTCCAGCGGCCCGATTGCCGCAACGGTCGGCAGGGATTTAACGAGGTGCTCCGCCACCCGGCGCACCGCCGCAGCGTCGACGGCATCGATTTTTTCCACCAACTCCTGTGGCGTAATCGAACGTCCATAGATCAGCATTTGGCGGCCCAGGTGCTCGGTTCGCGCGCCGGCGGCCTCCAGACCCATCATGATGCTCGCTTTGTGCTGGGCACGGGCGCGGGCGGTTTCGGCGTCATTCACGTCCCGGCCGGCCCTGAGAACCTCGTCGCACAACACCGGAACCAGTTCGGTCAGGTCATTGGCGCCCGTCGCCGCATATAGGCCGAACACCCCGCCATCGACGTAGGATGCGGAAAAGGCAAAAACCGAATAGGCCAGGCCGCGCTTTTCACGCACCTCCTGAAACAGGCGCGACGACATACCGCCGCCCAAAACCGTCGCGAGGACCTGGGCGGCATAAAAATCGTCGTCGTTGAAAGGCAGGCCGTCGAAGCCCATCAGGTAGTGCACCTGCTCCAGCGGTTTCTGCAGCAGGCTCTCGCCACCGACATAACGGGCCGCGGCCGGACCGGTAATTCCTCCAGCCGGTAAACCGGCGAATGCCTGACCGGCCAAGCCGACAATGTCATCGTGATCGACGCTGCCGGCGGCGGCCAGCACCATGTTCGGACCACCGTAGTGGTCGGCCATGTAACTGATCAGGGTTTCGCGGTCGAAGCCGTCAACCCGCTCGGCGGTGCCCAGGATCGAACGGCCCAAGGGTTGATCGGGATAAGCGGCATGCTGGAAAAGATCGAACACCAGATCATCGGGCGTGTCGTTTGTCTGCCCGATCTCCTGGATCACGACGGCCCTCTCGCGCGCCAGCTCGTCGTTGTCGAAGACGGAATGCTGCAGGATGTCGGCCAGGATATCCAACGCCAGCGGCAGATCGCCTTTGAGCATGCGGGCGAAATAAGCCGTCTGTTCGCGCGAGGTATAGGCATTCAACTGGCCGCCCACGGCCTCGATCTCCTCGGCGATCTGCAAGGCGCTGCGGCGCTTGGTGCCCTTGAAAGCCATGTGCTCCAGCATGTGCGAGACGCCATTGACCGCGAGGTCTTCGTTGCGCGCGCCGGTGTCGACCCAGACGCCCAAGGCCGCCGTTTCCAGATCCGACATCGGATCGGTGGCGACCCTGAGGCCGTTGTCCAAAGTCGTAATACGTACGCTCATGGCCCTCTCCCCGCCCCGGTTTACTTCCGCGCGCCGTCTCGCACCATGGCCATGACGGCGGCGAGATCATTGGGCAGCACCTCGAAACGCTCTGAACGTTGATGTAGGTCGGCCAGGTGCTCGGGCAATGCGGGACGCTCGCCGGTTGCCTGTTCCACGGCATCGGGGAACTTGGCCGGGTGGGCCGTGGCCAGCGAGATCAGCGGCACATTGCCGTCGCGCCGCACCCGGCGCCCCGCCGCCACGCCGACCGCGCCGTGGGGATCGATGGCCAGGCCGGTCTGGCGAGTCACCGAGCTGATCTCCTGGAGCGTCTCGTCTTCGCTGACGGCTTCGCCGTCGAACAGTTTGGCAGCGTCGGTCAGGGCTTGCTCACCGACCTCGAACTCGCCGGACTGATCGAGCGCCGCCATCAGCGCCCGAACGCGGCTGCCGTCACGGGCTTCCATGTCGAACAACAGACGTTCGAAATTGCTGGACACCTGAATGTCCATGCTGGGGCTCATGGTGGGATGGACGCCGCCTTTTCGATAAGCGCCGGTTTGGAAGAAACGGGCCAGAATATCGTTGCGGTTGGTGGCGACGATGAGCTGGTCGATGGGCAGACCCATTTCGCGCGCGCAGTAACCGGCGAAGACGTCGCCGAAGTTTCCGGTCGGCACGGAAAAAGCCACGGGACGCGCCGGTGCGCCGACGGCCAGGCCGGCGTGGAAGTAATAGACGATCTGCGCCATGACGCGGGCCCAGTTGATGGAATTGACGGCCGAGAGCCGCATTTCATCGCGGAATTCAAGATTGTTGAACATCGCCTTCACCAAGGCCTGGCAATCGTCGAAGGTGCCCTGGATGGCGATGTTGTGCACGTTGGCGGACGGCACCGTCGTCATCTGGCGGCGTTGCACCTCGCTGACCCGACCTTCGGGATGCAGGATGAAGATGTCGATGGCCTCGCGGTCGCGGCAGGCTTCGATGGCGGCGGACCCGGTATCGCCGGAGGTCGCGCCGACGATGGTCGCCCTTTGCCCCCGGTTGGTCAGCGTGCGGTCGAGCAGTCGGCCGAGAAGCTGCAAGGCGAAGTCCTTGAACGCCAGGGTGGGCCCGTGGAAGAGTTCCATCAGCCATTCGTTGGCGTCGAGTTGCCGGAGCGGCGCCACGGCACGGTGATCGAACCCGGCATAGGCGTCGTCGATCAGCAATGCGAATTCCGCTTCCGGAATTTCACCCTCGACATAGGGGTACATGATGCGAAGGGCGAGATCGGCGTAGGGCAGACCGGCCATGGCGCTGATTTCGGCGGCCGGAAACACCGGCCAGGTCTCCGGTACATAGAGACCGCCGTCGCGGGCAAGCCCGGTCAACAGGACATCTTCAAATCCGAGCGCGGGGGCCTCGCCCCTGGTGCTGACATACTTCACGGCAAACTCATGGTAACGGCTGAACATCTGCGGATCGCGGCCCGGCGAAACTAGAGCATGTTCCAGCCATATGGAAGCCCGGCCGGGAGTGTGCTTGACAAAGCAATTCTGTACCAACTAGTATGTACAAAATTAACGAGAATGGATCGATGACCGAAGCCCAACCCCAATCCTCGCGCAAATGGAAGGAATCGCGGCGGCAGGCGCTGCTCGACGCCGCCAAATCCCTGCTTTGGGAGCGCGGCTTCGAAGCCATGAGCCCGCGCGCGGTGCAGGAGGCCAGCCAGACCGGGCAAGGGAGCTTCTATCATCATTTCAGCGGCAAGCAGGCCCTGGCGGCGGCGGCGATCGAAGAAATAAGGGATGAACTGGTTGGCGATTTCGATGCCGCCTTCCGCTTGGATCAGCCGCCGTTGGAACGCATCGAGGAGTACCTTGGCCGCTTGCGCGACGGCCTCAAAGGTTGCCGCATCGGCCGCCTGACGGCGGAGCGGTCCATCGCCGAAGAAACCATCCGCGCCCCGGTGGCGGCCTTCTTTGAGCACGTGGCGGAGGCGCTGGCCGACAGTCTCGCGGAGGCGCAATCCCTGGGACACCTGCCGCGTCACTTGAACCCCGGACAAACCGCAACGATGCTCGTCGCCGTCATTCAGGGCGGCTACGTCCTCAGCCGGGCCCACCGGGATGCCGGCGCCATTAACGCCGCCGCCGCCGGCGCCATTCAACTTCTGAAACAAGTAGGAAAGCAGCCCGCATGATGAAGGTTTTCTATTCGGACGCCTCGCCTTACGCCCGCAAGGTCCGCATGGCGGTGGTGGAAAAGGGCTTGTCCGACCAGGTCGAGTTTGAGGTTTGTGCGCCCTACGACAAGCCCGCCGATCTGGTTGAGGCAAATCCCGTGATCAAAATTCCGGCCTTGGTCAGAGAGGACGGGTCATCCCTCTTCGACAGCGCGGTGATCTGCGAGTACCTCGACAGCCTGATACCCGAACCGCAATTGCTGCCGCCGGTGACCGGCGAGGAACGCTGGGCCGTCCTCAGGCTGCATGCGCTGGCCAACGGCATGACGGATGCAACCTACCTTGCCACCATGGAAGGGCGGCGGCCGGACGGTGAACAATCGCCCGCCTGGGTCGAAAAGCAGCGGGGCAAAATCATAAGCTGCTGCGATGCGCTGGAGGCCTCCGATCTGCCCGACGCCGATAGGCCCACCCTGGGCACTTTGGCGCTGGCCGCGGCTCTGGGATACGTCGACCTGCAGCACGACGACCTGGGATGGCGTAACGGGCGTCCCAACCTGACGGCGTGGATGGACAAGGCCTCGCAACGGCCAAGTTTCCAGTCAACCATTCCAGCACCGTAATTATAGAAACGGAACGATCATGCTCGATGAACCCGATATCGTTTTCAGCGACGCGATCCTGGCGACCCAGACGCGCAACGGCGCTGCCGGGGCCGGCGAAAAAATCATCAAACGCGGCTGGAACAAGACCATCACGGATGATCTCAAGGCTTTTCTGGAGGTCCAGGATTCCTTTTACCTGGCCACCGCCGGCAAGTCCGGCCAACCCTATATCCAGCACCGCGGCGGGCCGAAGGGCTTCCTCAAACCCCTGGACGACACCACGCTGGGATTTGCCGACTTCCGCGGCAACAAACAATACATCTCAACCGGCAATCTCACCGAAAACCCCAAATCCTTCATCTTCCTGATGAACTACCCGGCCCGCACACGCATCAAGATCTGGGGCCGGGCGGAGGAAAGCGACGATGCCGAATTGATAAAAACGCTTTCGGACGGCAGCTATGACGCCGTCGTCGAACGCGCCATCCGGTTTACGATCGAAGCCTGGGACATCAACTGCCGCCAGCACATCGTCGAACGCTATACCGAGGAAGACGTGCAAACCGTGGTTGCCGGTCTGCAGTCCCGCATCAAGGAATTGGAAGCGCTGTTGGTCGGCCAATTGGTGGAGTAGGTGACACGGCCACTCAGCCGCTGAGATACCGCTGCTCGAGATGGGCCTTGTAGGTTTCGATATTCAACGGCTTGCCGGTCGCCCGGGTCAGCAGGTCCTGGGTCGACATCAGCGAGCCCAGGGCGTGCACATGTGAACGAAGCCAGGCCAGCAGCGGCTTGAAATCACCACTTTCCAGTCCCGGCAAAACCTCGTCGGAATCCCGCACGGCCGCCTCGAAAAGCTGTGCCGCGGCGATGGCGCCCAGCGTATAAGTCGGGAAGTAGCCGAAGGCGCCGCTGGGCCAGTGAATGTCCTGCAGGCAGCCGTCCCGGTCATCGGGTGGAGTTTGACCCAGCGCTTTCTCCATCGCCTCGTTCCAGGCGCCGGGCAGGTCCACCACCTTGAGGTCGCCGGCGATCATGGCGCGTTCCAGCCTGTAGCGCAGAATGACATGTGATGGATAGGAAACCTCGTCGGCATCGACACGGATAAGTCCGGGCTCGACGCGGCGGTAGTGGCGGATGAGGTTTTCAGGCTGCCATGCCGGGCCGTCGCCGCCGAAGGTCTCACAAACCAACGGAGTCAGGTAGCGAATGAACGGCTCCGACCGGCAGGCCAGCATTTCGATGATCAGCGACTGGCTTTCATGCAGGGTCATGCCGCGCGCCGCGCCCACCGGCTGATGCCGCCACTGACCGGGCAGGCCGCGTTCGTAAAGGGCGTGACCCGTCTCATGCAGCACCCCCATCAAGCTCTGGGTGAAGTCGCTCTCGTAGTAGCGCGTCGTGATGCGCACGTCGTCGGGCACGCCGCCGGTGAAGGGATGATGGCTGACGTCGAGCCGGCCGAACTCGAAATCAAAGCCCAACTGATGCATCAACCGCTCGGCCAGGGCGCGCTGATCGGCCACGGAAAACGACCCGGCCAGCGGCTCGGGCTGCGGACCGGCGGCCTGAGCTTCCTGCACCTTGGCGCGGAATTTCGGAAGAAATTCCTCCAGGCCGTCGAACAGGGGATCGATGTCGGCCGCCCGGACGCCTGGGTCAAACTCGTCCAGGAGGGCGTCGTAGGGATCGATGCCGAGCGCTTCGGATTTGGCTTGGCCAACCTCGATCACCAGCGAAACGAGGTGGCTGAGGAGCGGTTCCAGCTTGGCGAAGTCGTTTTCCGGCCTGGCGTCACGCCACACCATCTCGCAGGCCGACGTGGCCTGGCTGAGCGCTTCGACGAGATCCGCCGGAACGGCGTTGGCATGCCGCCACATGCGGCGCATCTCTTCGACGTTGGCGGTATGCCAGTTGTCGAAATCATCCGGGTGTTTGTCGATTTCGCGCTCGGCGTTCGACAGCGTTTCGTCGAGCGCCGGATCGGTCATGAGCTCGTGGCAGACCAGCGACAGAGCAGCGATCTGATCGGCCCGCGCGGAAGCGCCGCCCGCCGGCATCATCGCCGCCGAATCCCAGTGCAACACTGCCAAAGCCCCGTTCAGGTCCGTGAGACGCTTGAACCGCCCTTCTACGTCGTTATACGCCTTCATCCTGACCCATGATAACCGCTCGCCGCCTTGGCGCGAAGCGCAGAGGTCAAAAAGTTAATCGGCGCGGCGTAGGCGCAGGACAAATATGAGGTAAATAACGGCCAATGCGCCCGCCAGGGCAAACCAAGTCAGAGCATACGAGAGGTGGTTATTCGCCATTTCGGTTCTCGTCTGGCCGCCCAGCGGCAGGCCGCCGGGAACGTCCATGCTACTGATTTCAATAATGAAATTTGGAACCTGCACGCCCAACGCAGCAGCCATGGCAGGGGCATCGGCGGCATACCACACCCCTTTCGCGGGATCATCCGCCGGCGTCAACCAACCGCGTCCCGGCGTGCCCGTGCGAACGATGCCCGAAACCCGGATATCACCACCGATTTGACCCATCGGGCGGCTTGCCGGGGTCCGCCTGTCGTTTGGCACCCATCCCCGGTCGATCAGAACGACGGCGCCGCCCTCCGCTTCGGTGCGCCGAAACGGCGTAATGACGTGGACTCCGGCAACGCCTTTGAGGTTCCGGTTGAGCACGTGCAGTTCGCGGTCATGCAGGAAACGGCCACTGAGATGGACTCGGCTGAAATTCAACGTCTCCGGATGAACGAGGGTAGCGGGAAGCTCGGTGGGCGCCGCCGCCAGGGCCGTTTGGCGCTGCCCAATCAGCTCGGTTTTCCACTGCAAACGCTCGAGTTGCCAAAACCCCAGGGCAAACAGGACGACCAAAGCCGGCAGGGCAGTCAGGGTTGGCCATAGCAGGGCGCGAGGGGTCATTGGCGCATCCCGTTACTCGCGGCGTCCCTCACCGGCCTGATGCCGAAACTGCAGGGCGATGAGCGTCGCTTTGAAAATGCGCAACAAAAAGATGGACGCCAGCAGGATGGTGGGAAACCACAGCGCGGCGTGAACCCAGAGCGGTGGTGAAAATGCGAATTCCACCCAGGCCGCCAGACCGACCACGACAAAGCCGAGGATGAGGATGACGAAGACCGCCGGCCCGTCGCCGGAATCGTGGTCCGAATAGTCCAACCCGCAGACCCCACAGGCCGGGCCGACATCCAGTAACCCCGAAAACAATTTCCCCTCCCCGCATCCGGGACACCGACAAGCGAGCCCGGCGCGGAAAGGGGAAACGGTAAGACCGTGCTCTACCGGCATGACGCCGGTTCGGCGGCTTTGCTGGACGCTAGTTGCCGCCCCACCAGTAGACGCCGCAGAACAGGAACAGCCAGACGACATCGACAAAGTGCCAATACCAGGCCGCCGCCTCGAAACCGAAGTGGTGGTCCGGCTTGAAGTGGCCCTTGTAGGAGCGCACCAGGCACACCACCAGGAAGATCGTACCGATGATGACGTGAGCCCCATGGAAACCGGTGGCCATATAGAACACCGAGCCGTAAATGCCGCTGGTGAAGCCGAAGGGCGCATGAAGGTACTCATAGGCCTGGAAACCGGTAAACGTGGCGCCCAGGATGACGGTGAGCCAGAGACCGGTGATCAGGCCCTTCTGGTTGCCGACCCGCAGCGCATGATGCGCCCAGGTCACCGTCGTACCCGAGGTCAGCAGGATCAGGGTGTTGAGGAAGGGAATACCCCAGGGGTCGAAGACCTCGACATTCGAGGGCGGCCAAACTCCGCCGGTGTGCGCGTCGCGGCCGACCAGTTCAGGGCTCTCGACACCGCCGGGATAGAGGCTGGCGTCGAAAAAGGCCCAGAACCAGGCGACGAAAAACATCACCTCCGAGGCGATGAAAAGGACCATGCCGTACCGCATGCCGATCTGCACCACCGGCGTATGATCGCCCCTGAATGTCGCTTCGTCGATCACGTCGCGCCACCAGACGAACATGGTGTAAAGCACCATGGCGCCGCCGATGGGCAGCACCCAGGGCGTGTAATCGTGCATGTACAGGAGCGCGCCGACGGCCAGGACGAGCGCCGACAGGGCGCCGAGGGCCGGCCACGGACTCGGGTCGACCAGATGATAGTCGTGCCCTTTGGTGTGCGTTGACATCTTTTACTTCTCCCGCAAACCTGTGTTCAACACCGATACGAACCAGCTAACAACACAAGAACTTAGTTCCCCGTCCCCGGCCTATTTCGCCCGCTCGTCGGCCGACTTGGGATCGAGCGCCGTGGTTTGGCGCCCGCCGAAATCAACCGAAACCGGTCTTTCGAAAAAGGTGTAGGACAGCGTAATGGTCCCGACGTCATCGAGGTTTCGATCATTGACGATATCGGGGTCGACAAAGAAAGAGACCGGCATTTCGACAGACTGGCCGGGCTCCAGCAACTGCTCGGTAAAGCAGAAGCATTCGATCTTGCTGAAATAGGGTCCCGCCTTGTGCGGCGTGACGTTGTAACTGGCGGTGCCCATGACGGGTCGCGCCAGCGGATTATGGGCCGTGTAGAAAGCCAGCGTTTCTTCGCCCAGCCGAACCCTGACCTCGCGCTGGCCGGGCTTGAACTTCCAGGGCATGTCGCGCGCCACGCTGGCGTCGAACTGAACCGTGATGACCCGTTCGGCCGCCGTTCCGGCCGGTGTCCCGGGCGCCGTAACGGCAATCTGCGAGGTACCGCCGTAGCCCGTAACCTGGCAGAACAGCGTGTAAAGCGGCACCGCGGCAAAGGCCAGACCGACCATGCCCAGCGCCACGCCCGCCAGCACCAGCCCGGTCGCCGCATTGCGCCTTTCCGGCACGGCGCGCGGGTTGGGCTGCGCCGTTTCAGGTGTCGCGTTATGTGTTTCTGCGTTCATGGCCGGCTACATTTTGACAATGGTGATGACGTAAAACAGCACCACGAGGGCGAGCAGAGCGCCGAACAACAGGTAGTTGCGCCCGCGGCGGCGCTTGTGGCGTTCATCCATCGGCATGTCACGCCACCCCTCCCAAAGCCAGGCGGTCCACCACAAGGAGGACGAAAATCAAGAAGAGGTAGAGGATCGAATAGCCGAACAATCGGCGCGCCAGTGTGGTCGCACCCGAGCCGTCGCCGCGCCGCCAGATCGCATAGGCCAGCCCCAGGAACACCGCGCCCAGTGCGCTGACCGCGTAGCCGTACAGCGCGCCGCTCATACCCATGTACCAGGGCGTCAGCGTGACCGGCACCAGCACGAGGCTGTAGAGCAGGATCTGCTTGCGCGTTTCCTTCAGGCCGGCCACCACCGGCAACATCGGCACGCCCGCATTCTCGTAATCGTCAGATCGGTAAAGCGCCAAAGCCCAGAAATGAGGGGGCGTCCAGATGAAGATGATAGCGAACAGAACGATCGATTCCAGGCTGACGGAGCCGGTTGCGGCGGCCCAGCCGACCATCGGGGGGAAAGCGCCAGCAGCACCGCCGATGACGATGTTCTGCGGTGTCCGCCGTTTCAGCCACATGGTGTAGATCACCACATAGAAGGCGATGGTGCCGGCCAGCAGCGCCGCCGCCGTCCAGTTGACCGCCAGTCCCATGACCGCGACCGAGCCCACGGCCAGGGTCGCGCCGAGCCCCAGTGCGTCGCCCGGCGTGACCCGACCCTTGGGTATCGGACGGTTGCGCGTGCGCTTCATGACGGCGTCGATATCGGCGTCGTACCACATGTTGATGGCGCCCGAGGCGCCGGCGCCGACGGCGATGCAGAGAAGCGCCACGAAACCCAGCACCGGATGCACATTCCCCGGCGCCAGCCACAAGCCGACGAAACTGGTGAAGACCACGAGCGACATCACCCGCGGCTTGAGAAGCGCGACGTAATCCCCCGCCTGGGCCCCGGCATCCTCCGCCTGGCGCTGATCGGTCGAGGTGTATGCCGCCGTGTGGTTCGTCACCCGATCTCTTTCCTCTTATCCGCGAAACCTTACTTGACGCGCGGCAGTTCTTCGAAGGTGTGGAACGGCGGTGGCGAACTTACCGTCCATTCCAGCGTCGTGGCGCCCTCGCCCCACTGGTTGTCGCCGACCTTTTCGCCCGAAGTGAAGGTCCTGAGAACGATGAACAGGAACAGAATGGCGCCCGCGAAGGAAAGGTAGGATCCCCAGGAGGAAATCATGTTCCAACCGACGTAGGCGTCCGGATAATCGGGAATACGGCGCGGCATGCCGGCGAGACCGGAAAAATGCATCGGGAAGAACGTCAGGTTGACGCCGATGAAAGTGATCCAGAAGTGCAGCTTCGCAAGACCCTCGGGATAGCGCTTGCCCGTCATCTTGCCGATCCAGTAGTAGAAGCCCGCGAACATCGAGAACATCGCGCCCATCGACATGGTGTAGTGGAAATGACCAACGACGTAGTAGGTGTCATGCAGCGCGATATCCGCTCCGGCGTTGGCCAGCACGACGCCGGTGACGCCGCCCAGAACGAACAGGAAGATCATGCCAAGAGCCCACATCATGGGCGCCGGGAATGTCATCGATCCGCCCCACATGGTGGCGATCCAACTGAAAATCTTAATGCCGGTCGGCACCGCGATGACCATCGTAGCGGCCACGAAGTACGCCCGCGTGTCGACGTCGAGGCCGACAGTGTACATGTGATGGGCCCAGACGATAAAGCCGACGAAGCCGATGGCGACCATGGCGTAGGCCATGCCGAGGTAACCGAAAATTGGTTTCTTGGAGAACGTCGAGACGATGTGGCTGATGATGCCGAAGCCGGGCAAAATCAGGATGTAGACCTCGGGGTGGCCGAAGAACCAGAAAAGATGCTGGTAAAGGATAGGATCGCCGCCCGCGGAGGCCTCATAGAACGCCGTGCCGAAATTGCGGTCGGTCAGCAGCATGGTGATGGCGCCGGCCAGAACGGGCAGTGACAGCAACAGCAGGAAAGCGGTGATCAGCACAGACCAGACGAACAGCGGCATCTTATGCATCGTCATGCCGGGTGCGCGCATGTTGAAGATGGTGGTGATGAAGTTGGCGGCGCCCAGGATCGACGAAGCACCCGCCAGATGCAGGCTGAGGATCGCCATATCAACGGCCATGCCGGGATGGCCCGAGGTCGAAAGCGGCGCATAGACGGTCCAGCCCGTGCCGGCGCCGCCGTCCATAAAGGGCGAGGCCACCAGCAGGATGGCCGCCGGAATCAGCAGCCAGAAACTGATGTTGTTCATGCGCGGGAAGGCCATGTCGGGCGCGCCGATCATCAGCGGCACGAACCAGTTGCCGAAACCGCCGATCAGGGCGG
>CAYOAD010000011.1:0-35615 GCA_964401845.1 uncultured Rhodospirillaceae bacterium
ATGCCCTTGGGCGCGAACTCAGCGTTGAGCGACTGGCAAAGCATGCGCCGCCCGCCCATGGCCGCGGCATGAGAGTGCTGGCCGGCGTTGCCCCGCACCGCCGCGGTGGCCGAGGTCATCAGGATCGTACCCCTGCCGCGCGCCTCCATCAGGGGGCAGAGTGTCGACGCCGCGCGAAACAGGGCGAAAGTCGCCATGCGCCAGCCCAGTTCGAACACCTTGTAGGTAGTATCCTTCAAGGCCCGGTCGCCGACCTGAGCGCCTAGGTTGAAAACCAGGACCTCGATCGGTCCGATGTCGGCTTCGACGGCGGCGATGCGCGCTTCGATGCCATCCGGCTCGACGGCGTTCAGCAGAAAGCCCGAGGCCGCGCCGCCATCGCTCTCGATGGCGTCCACCAGCGTCTTCAGGCCCTCCTCGTCACTGCGCCGGCAAAGGACAGCGTGATAGCCTTCTCGGGCAAAGCGCTTTCCCACATGGCCGCCGATCCCGGCGCCGGCGCCGATTACCAAACACACGGGTTTCGTCATTTCGTCGCTCCCTGAAATTTTGTTCCCATAACGATCCCATATACGGCGCCCGATTGTCGCGCCTCCTCATTCCGGAACGCCTAGGATTTTCTTGACCGCTTCCCACCGTTTACTTGTGGATTTGTCGTCCGCTCCTGATTCCGCCCAGGCTGCCTTAAATTGCTCGGTGACGCCACAGTTCGAACCGTCAATGGTGATGAACCCGCCGCGCTCGAGCCGGTTGAACCCGCCGTTCAGCTCCGTCGGCGTAAAGCCGGCGTGATTGATGGCCTCTCCGTAAGCCAGGACATTTTCCAGCGCGAATCCCTCCGCCTGGCCGGCAACGGCTTTGAGGGCCAGCATCAGCCAGGCGTCGCTCCATTGATATGACCCCGCCTCGGATCTCGGCTCGGCGATCAGTTGGCCGCCTCGTTCCTCGAGGTAGGCCCGGGCTGCCTTGCGGTAGCGCTTCATATATTTCTCGGAAATGGCGATTGCAGCTACTCCTTAACGGATCGTTGTAATCCGACAGTTTATACTTAAACGGCCGCGGAGGAACTTCAGGAGGTTGACCATCGGCACGACCGCATCACCGGCGTTCAGGAAATTGGGCGGCTTTCTCTGCCTGCTGATCGCTGTGGGCATGTTGGCGGTCGTTGTCTACATGACCGGCGAGCGCTTCGGGGCCGAAACGACGGTGGTCCATGGGGTCATCGACCGGGCGGGAACCGAGGTCCATCTCGGCCAGCCGCGTGTGGCCGCCATCAACGCGGCCAGCGTCTATATCACGCTTGAGGAACGCCTGGCCGACAGCCGCGAACAGCCTGTATTCGGCCGTCAGCCTTCGGTCTGGCCAACCGGTGAGGCAGAGGAAATCGCCAACAGACTGGAACCCGGCATGCGGGTCGCGATCACCGTCGACGAGGTGAAATTCGATGCCGCCGTGAGGTATCTTGAGGAGCGCGAGCGCGACCAACTCTCCGGCGGCGGCTACACCCCGCCCCTGTTCGGGCCGAACGGCGAAGTCTGGATCTTTGCCCTCGAAGCCGATGGAGAGACCGTCATCGATACCAGCGACGGTATATTTTCGTTCGTCCTGACCGCCGCGTTCTGTCTGCTCGCCGTCGTGACGTTCGGGGCGGTCGGCATTGCCCTGCTGCGCGGCGAGACCGCCTGACCGTCAGAAGGGTATGGAACACCCCGAATTCGTCTTCGGACAAAAATTGGTGAAGCCGCCGTTTAGAATGTCTAATCGCGCGCTTTTCGGTTAGAAGTGCATTCTTTGCCAACCGCGAAAATCCCTGAATGGAGCCCCTTTAATGAACGACTCATCAGCCTACGTGCCGCCCAAGGTCTGGACATGGGATAAGGAAAACGGCGGGGAATTCGCCAAGACCAACCGGCCCATAGCCGGTCCGACGCACGACAAGGAACTGCCGGTCGGCAAGCACCCGCTGCAGCTTTACTCGCTGGCCACGCCAAACGGCGTGAAGGTCACTGTGATGCTCGAGGAACTGCTGGCGCTGGGGCACGAGGGGGCCGAGTATGACGCCTGGCTGATCAACATCAGGGACGGCGATCAGTTCGGTTCGGGATTCGTCGAGGCCAACCCGAATTCCAAAATCCCGGCGCTGGTGGATCACAGCACGCCGACGCCGACGCGGGTGTTCGAATCCGGCGCCATCCTGCTGTACCTGGCGGAGAAATTCGGCGCTCTCCTGCCAAGCGATCCGGCGCTGCGGGCGGAGTGCCTGTCGTGGCTGTTCTGGCAGATGGGCAGCACACCCTATCTTGGCGGTGGCTTCGGTCATTTCTATAAGTACGCGCCCGACCGCATCGAATACGCCATCGACCGTTACACCATGGAAGTGAAACGCCAGCTTGATGTGCTCGACCGTCACCTGGCCGACCATCGCTACATGTGCGGCGACGAATACACCATCGCTGATATCATCATCTGGCCCTGGTACGGCGCGCTGGTCCTGAACCGGGTCTATGAGGCGGCGGAATTCCTTGATGCCGGGTCCTACGAACATCTCGGCCGGTGGACCCGGGAAATCGACGCACGCGAAACCGTGCAACGGGGGCGCATGGTGAACAGGGCGACCGGTCCGCTCGAAGAACAGCTTCGCGAACGCCACGATGCCGGCGATTTCGCCAACCGGACGCAGGACAAGCTGGAACCGGCGGACTGACCCCCAGGGGTCAGCCCGTCTGCCCCATTTCGCCGGAATTCGATGAGAAACAACCTCCTCGTCACGTTTTCCCTCGGCCATCTCAGCAACGATCTGGCGCCGATCGGGATGTACCTTGTCATCCCGGCGTTTGGCGCGGCCCTGGATCTCACGCCGGTCGAGATCGGGTTGCTGTTCATGATCCACAATCTCGGCTCCGTCGCGTATCTGCCCGCGGGCATGGTGGCGGATCATGTGGCCAATCGCGGCATTCTCCTGGCGGCGACATTTTTCTGGGTCGGCTTCGGTTATTTCACGGCTTCCTTCGCGGACAGCTTCTGGGTGTTCGCGATATTGATCGCCCTGGCTGCCATGGGCGATGCGGCCTGGCATCCCATCGCAACCGGTGTCCTGGCGCAGATGCACAAAACGAAACGCGCGTATGCCCTCGGCGTGCACGCGATCGGCGGGCATATATCGGAAGTCATTGCACTGCCGGCGGCCGGGCTGGTGCTGATGATGGCGGACTGGCGCACCGCCATACAGGTGTTGATCATTCCCACTCTGGTGATGGGCTGTATTTTCATCTTTGTCGCGCCGAAGGTGCCGCGTCATGTCACGTCGCGCCCCACGAGGGCGGATTTCGCCGATATCTGGCGCATCTGGACCAACCGGTCGGGCCTCAAGGTTCTGGCGCTGTTTACCGCCTACAACATGGGCCTCTTTGCCATCGTCACCATGACGCCGCTGTTCCTCCGGGCAAATTACGGTTTTGACTGGCTGACCACGGCGATCGCCATGGCCTTGATGATGACGCTCGGAGCATTGTCACAGCCCTGGATGGGCAAGATTTCAGACCGCATTGGGCGGCGGCCCCTGATGATCCTGGGCAATGGCATCGCCACTGGGGCGGCATTCACCGCCTGGGCGTCGGGCTATTTCGCCCTGACGCTAATGGCGTTGGGCGTGGCGATGACGGCACTGGTGGCGATCCGGGCCGTGCTGCAGGCGGCGGCGGTTGATCATGCCGGCGGGCGCGAGGGCACCAGCCTGGGCCTGACGTTTGCCTTTATGGACGGCTTCGCGGCCTCGGCGGCTTTACTGGCAGGCTGGGCGGGTGAGAGCGATCTGGCGAACGCCTTCCTACTGGCCAGCGGGTTTTCACTTGTTGCGGTCGTCCTCGCGTTCGCCATACCCAAAGCCGCCAGCGCAACGCCGGACGCAGCGGCCGCGGAATAGTCCGGTATTCTCTCTTTTTGATTTCGCCAGGACACCGTGATATCTGATCATATGTGAATTCGGACCCTTGGTTCAGGCTTTAGACATACGATGGCCATCGATTTCAGAATACTCAAATCGCAGAACTTGATCGCGGTTACCGTTTCCGGGCGCATCAACGTTGAAACCGTGCAGACAATGGTTAATCGTCTTTCGAATGACCCGGAATTCGTTTGGAACAGCGACCGGATCGTATTCGTAAAAAAGGATGCGGATTTTTCGGACATGAGCTTCGAGCTCTTCCATGAAGCCATCGACGCCATGAAAAAAACATTCCTGGCCGGCAAAGAACTGCGGCCATCACAGTTACCGGCCTATCACGCCGCCGTGGTGTGCGCGCCCACGATCAACGAGGTCGTGATGCGTCTGTTCAGCGCGGTCTGGAAATCCGATCCCAATCCATTCATTGCCATTGAACATTTTGAAAAGACCTCGGACGCCCTCGCGTGGCTTGAGCGGGAGGACATCCCGGAAACGGAATTTCGCGCGGAACTGATCGGTTTGAGGGATTAGCGGACCGTCATGATCGAACACCCGCACACCGTTGGCGGAGGCATTAAAGCCGCCGACCGGTGAGGGCGGTGTTGATCCCGAGTCCGATAAAAAGGCTGCCGCAGACATATCGCGGCAACGGACCCCGCATAATCCGGCCGCCGAACCAGCGGCGCAAACTGCCGGCCAGCAAGGCGTATGCGCCGTCCGTCACGAGGGCAAGCGCCGCATAGAGCACGCCGAGGAAAGCCACCTGCAGCGGAATGGATCCCGCGCCTGGATCCACGAACTGGGGCAGGAAGGCGAGAAAAAACACGGCGATCTTCGGGTTGAAGATGCTGACGACCACGCCGTCCGCCACAAGCCGGACCAGCGAAAGCGGCTCGTGGGCGTTCACCTCAAGCACGGGCCGGTCGGCCAACAGCATACCGACGCCGAGGTAAATCAGGTACCCAGCGCCCAGCGCTTTGACGATGCCAAAGGCGGTGGCCGAGGTGAGCAGGATGGCCGACAGACCCACCGCCGCCGCCGCCACGTGCACCAGGACGCCGAGCGACAGGCCGAGCGCCGACGCAAGGCCGGCGCGGCGTCCCTGGGCGACGCTGCGGGCCACGACATAGAGAACGCCGGGCCCCGGAATAATCAGAACGATCAGGGCCGCAACGATAAAACCCAACAGTAGCGTTCCGCTCAGCATAAGGGCCTCCCGGGCAAATCCATTCCGAGGGTCTCGGGGACGGATAGGCTGACTGTGATCAACGACGACGAGTTCCAACTGTGCCAGAATGCCCCGAATCGGGGAAGCCGATATCTGTCGGCGGCTCCCCGACCCTGCATCCGTGAACATCGAGGGAATTCTGCGAATGACAAACTGGCCCGAACCGTTCTCCGTGGAGGGAGATCACGTATCCGTCGTGCCCCTGACCCACGACCACCGCGAAGACCTGGAAGAGGCCGCGGCCGACGGCGAGCTTCACCGCCTCTGGTACACCTTGGTGCCCAAATCCGAAGAGGTCGGCGCGGAGATCGAGAGGCGCCTGAAGCTTCGGGAAGAGGGCTCGATGCTGCCGTTCTCGGTGCTCGACAAGCCGGACGGCAGGGCGGTCGGCATGACGACCTACATGAACATCGAAGCCGCCAACCGCCGGCTGGAAATCGGTTCGACCTGGTACCGCCAGTCCGTTCAGCGCACGCCGCTCAATACCGAGTGCAAGCTTCTGCTGCTGCGCCACGCCTTCGAGGAACTGGACTGCATCGCCGTCGATTTCAGGACCCATTTCCTCAACCAGCAGAGCCGCCGGGCCATCGAACGTCTTGGCGCCAAGCTGGACGGCATTCTGCGGGCTCACATGATCTTGCCCAACGGCACAGTGCGCGATACCGCCACCTACTCGATCATCGCCAGCGAGTGGCCTACAGTGGAGGCCAATCTGAACTGGCTGCTGGAAAAACCGCGGAGTTGACCGGCAGGCCGACGGCCGGGGCGTTCGCGGTATTGTCAACGCTGATCGGCGTAATTCTTGATCGGGTATCGATTTATTGATTCTGCGACCGTAAGGTTTTGAGCCCGCGATAAAGGGTCGACTGGCAATCAGGGGGAGTAAACGCATGACCGACGAAGAAGCGGTACTGGCGACGTTCGACGAGTACGCCGAGGCTTACTGCGCCAAGGACACCGACCGGCTGATGGCACTGTTCAGAGAGAGCGACGACATTTCGCTGATCGGCACCGGCGCCGATGAGCTTTGCGCGGGATACGCAGAAATCAGGGCGGTGATGGAGCGGAACTTCGCCGAGGCGACCGCCAAGAAATTCAATTGGCACTGGCGGCAGGTAACGCTGGCCGGCGACGGTGCCGTCGTTGCCATGAGCCTGACCATCGACCTCGAAACGGGCGGTGGGCCGGTTCACATTCCGCTGCGCTGGACGGTCTCGCTGCAGCGCATTTCCGGCAGCTGGCGCTGGCTGCACCGGCACGCCTCGTCCGCCGCGGGTTCCCAGGAAGACGGCGCCGCCTACCCCACAGGCGCGATAGGCGATTGAACCTCGAATGAAGGCTTACGGTTCTCGGGAAATTCGACAAGAATCCAACCAACCTCTCTCAAGGTGTACTCCAACATGACCATCCTAAACATCGATCACTACCTGTTGCAGGTGGCCGACATGGCGGCGACGCGGGATTGGTATGTGAGGGTGTTGGGGCTGGAGGAGGGGCCGCATCCGGACTTCAGGTTTCCGGTCTGTTGGCTCTACGCCAACGGCAAGGACGTCCTGCACATCGCCGAGGGCGGCGCGGATGTCAGCGAGAACCGCAGGCGCTATCTCGGCCAGCAGTCGACCGATACGGCGGGCAGCGGAGTCATCGATCATGTCGCCTTCCGGGTGACGGGTCTGGCGGAAATGATCGAGCGCCTGGACGCCGAGGGCGCCGACTACACCAAGCGCCAAGTGGATGATCAGGCCTCGTTCCAGCTCTTCGTCCAGGCCCCGGACGGCATCAAGGTCGAGCTCAATTTCGACGTCGCCGAGGCCGACGGGATCGCGCCCGAACTGCTGGCGGCCGATCTGCCCGACGACGGTTGAATATCAGTC
This sequence comes from uncultured Rhodospirillaceae bacterium, assembly GCA_964401845.1. Classification (GTDB taxonomy): domain Bacteria; phylum Pseudomonadota; class Alphaproteobacteria; order UBA2966; family UBA2966; genus CAYFKJ01. Next base: position 7,046 of record CAYOAD010000011.1, read on the forward strand.
CTGACAGGAGGGTGTCAGGAGGGGTGTGGTTATCTCTGTCCATCACGAACTTAACGACGGATGGAACACAGAAATGTCAAACACCCCCAACAACGCACTCGTCTGGTTTGAAATCCCCGTGTCCGATTTGGGCCGGGCGACGACGTTCTACAACACGGTCCTCGATTGCGAACTGACACGCGACGAGAACGGCCCCAACCCCATGGCGATGTTTCCCGTGAACGGCGACGACAGCGTCGCGGGCCACCTCTATGAGGGCGAACCGGCAAGCGGCGGCAACGGCTCGACGGTCCACCTGGCCATCAAGGACAAGCTTGAAGCGGCCGCCGAGCGGTGCGCCACGGCGGGCGGCAAGGTCATGGGCGAGGCCATCGAAATCCCGGCCGGCCGCTTTCAGTACGCGCTGGATCCGGACGGCAACTCGATCTCATTGTTCGAATCTGCCGCCTAACTGGCCGACGGACAGACGGTCACGCACAAATAAGCCGGTTGAAGGAGGGAATTACCGCTACACTCCGGCTATGCAGATGACGATCTTCGATATGCCGGTCCTCAGCCCTTTGCTGAGGGGCGGCGGCATCGCGGCCCTAAGGCTGCTGGGCTGGACGCTGGAGGGCGAGCGGCCCCAAGCGGACCGCTTCGTCATGGTGGCCGAACCCCATACCGCGGCCCGCGACCTGCCGCTGATGCTGGCCGTGGCCTTCGCCTTCCACGTCAAGCTTCACTGGATCGGCAAGGAGGAATTGTTCGCCGGCTGGCGCAACCCGATCATGTCGTGGCTGGGCGGGCTGCCGATCAGCCGGGCGGGCGGCGGCAGCGAGGTCGAGCGCATCGCCCGGCATTTCGAGGGCCGGCCCAAGATCGCCCTGGGCATTGCGCCGGGCGGATCAAGGGCAAAAACCACGGGCTGGCGTTCCGGTTTCTACTGGATCGCCGTCGAAGCCGATGTCCCCATCCTGCTGAGTTTTCTCGATTTCAAGGCCCGACGCACCGGCGTCGGACCGCTGATCCAGCCGACCGGCGACTATGAATTGGACGTCGCCGAAATGCGGAAATTCTACGCGGGCATGGAAGGGAAGTATTCCGATCAGACCTGAGCGCTAGGACGACCGGTTTCCCAAGGGCGGGTCGGCGAGCACGCCGAAATTACGCACGTGGTAGCCTTCGCCCTGCCGGCAGCGGAGATGCGCCGTCAGCATTTCCCGCACGGCGGGCTGTTCCCACTGGGCGATGCCGGACTGGTATCCCGGCAACGCTTTAACCCGGCAAAACCAGTCATCGAGGTAGGCGTATCGATCCAGCGGCCAGTCCATGAGTTCCATGCGATGGGCGTTGGGCATCCAGGCGATGTCAGCTAGGGAAGGCGCTTCCCCGGCTAGCCAACCAGATTGTTCAAGCGCCTCGTCGAGTTTCACGAACCAGGCGTCGGTGCGGTCGATGCTGGACGTGACCATTTCCTTCGGCAGCCGTTCGTTTTCGTGATAGGCCCGAATGAAGTCGACCAGGACGTCGTTTTCGACGTTGTTCTCAAAGTTCTCCAGATCCGCCTGTGAAATTTTCCGCGATGCCCGGAACAGAAACTCGTGGGAGAGAACCTTCAGATCGAACTGCGCCTCGTCCGCGACGCCCATCCAGTACTTCATGCGCCGCACCTGCTCCGGGTCCTGCGGACGCAGTGCCGGCTCGGGGTACGTCCGGTCCAGATAATCGATAATGTCCATCGATTCGGTCATCAAGACACCATCGTGCACCAGCGCTGGGACCAAACCCTTGGGATTGATCGCCAGATACTCAGGCGTCGTATTGTCGCCGCGGGGGATTGACACCTGATGGCTTTCCCAGTCCCGGCCCTTTTCCGCCAACACCGCGCGGACGCGCTGCGAACAGCTCGACATGTCGCTGTGCCAGAGGTGGAGACCCCGGAGGCGTTTCAGCGACCGGTCCTTCGGCTCAACGACGGGCACGGCGGTTCCATTCCCGCTTGCGGGCCGCGCCGCCGAAGACCACATGTAAGGAAGGGCGGCTGCCCGTCAATTCAGGATGGAGGATCATCATGGATATTCGGACACTCACGGCATTCTTCAAATGGTGCACCATCATCAACATCGGCGTGTTCTTCGTCTCCGCCCTGATGATCATGGCGGCTTCGGACTTCATCTACAACATGCACGGCCAGATATACCACATGCCGCGGGAAGCCATGGACGTGGCCCTCTACGCCTTCCTGGGCTTGTACAAGATCGTCATTCTGGTCTTCAATCTCGTGCCCTACGTGGCCCTGAGGATTGTCGACAGGAACTAACATCAGACCCGGCCGTTTCAGTCGAAAACGGCTTGCGGCATTGCTTTGCGCTGGGTATCAAATGCCATCACCTTCGGTTCAGAGTAACGGATAATGCGCGAAGCCAACTATCCCCTGGCCTCCAATCTGGAGGAAATCAAAAGACTGCGGATACAGGCGGAATCGCTGGCCGATGAGGCGGCGGTTATGCTCGACAAGATCGGCGTCGACGCCGGCATGACATGTCTCGATCTCGGTTGCGGGGCGGGCGGGATTACCGATTTGCTGGCGGCCAGGGTAGGACCGGGCGGCCATGTGATCGGTGTGGACGTCGAAGAATTCAGCCTCGCAGCCGCCCGTTCCTGGGCCGACGGACTGGCGCTCGACAATGTTGAATTCCGATCCGGCAGTATTTTCGACAACGATCTGTTGCCGGACAGTTTTGATCTGGTCCACCTACGCTACGTGATAACGACGATCGGCCGGCACGACGAGATCGTCGCTTCCGCCTTGCGCCTGGTCAAGCCGGGCGGAATTCTGGCGTTGCAGGAAGCGGATGCAGAGGGGATCAACATCTACCCTGAATGTCAGCCGTTCAGCGACCTGAAGAAAATCCTGATTGCGGTTTTCGTCGAGGTTGGCGCCGACCCGTACGCGGGGCGGCGGGTGTATGAGTTGCTTAGGCGACATGGTCTGTCGGAGGTCGATGTTCGTGCCTGCACCGCCCGAGCCCGCAGTGACGACGACTTGAGCGACTACCTGCCACAAACCGTGCTGTCGGTGCGCGAGGCAATCTTGGATTTGAGCCTGATGACGGAATCGGAGATCGACCAGGCGGTTTCGGCGTGCCGGCGTTATTTGGCCGACCCCGATACCATCACGACGACGTCCACCGTCTTCCAGGCCTGGGGCCGCAAGACCTGAGGGAGGTCGGTTCGAGCGGGCGGGCGTACGAAATCGTGCCGCGGTTACCCGCGGTCACGGTCAGGAGTTTCAGGCCGTAAACCTAGCTGCCGGTTTTCAAGGACTTCCAGAATGCGGAATTGGGGTTGCCCAGGAGCTGGCGGTTTTGCTGTTTGAGGCAGCCCCGCATGTTGTAGTAGACCCGCATTTTGGCGGTCTCTTGGCACATATTGTAGATCTTGGCGCCCCATTCCCTGCCCGTGTCGCTCAAGGGACCGGTCGAGCCGAGCGTGGCCTGCCAAATCCGGGTGCGCTCGTCGTCGTTGACGCGGCCCTGCGTCGGGAGGAGGCTCAGCGCCCGGTTCAGGAGCTGCGCGCCCTCGACCACGGGATCGCCGTTTTCGAAATAGCTGGAAGCCAGACGCCGGGCCTGGCCGACGGCCATGGCTGTTTCTTCGGGCGTATGAGGATTTTCGGCATCTGCCGGAGGCACGGGCAACAGAGCCGCACCGGGCAGGGCCGAAATGTAGAGCTCGCCGTCCGCGGCGGCGGCCTCGGGAACGATTACCTGAACCGACGTGTAGTAGTAATCGGAGAAATACCGCGCCGTGGTTTCGACGGGCACGCGGCGGCCCAGTTCATCGATTCGCGAGATCTGCACATGCGCTCGGCTCGCCGGCCGGTAGGCGTCACCCGCCGTGGGCTGCTGCCGGTTGGGTTCGAGGCAGAAGGTGGCGAGGTTGGCGGTGCATTCGCCGTTCTCGCAACGCATTTGAACGGGCGCCGACGTGGCCACCACGCCGAGGATTTGCGGCTCGGCCGCTACCGGACGGGCCACGATGAATGTTGAGATGACTAAAAGGACAACCGGAACCACCACTCGAAGCGTCACTGAAAACATGACAACCTCCCCTTGGATCCAAAGTCCGGGGTAGTTTACACGGAGTTGGGGAGGTTTTGGGACAAATCCTGCGTGATTATCCTGAAGGCTAGTTCAAGGCCGCGCCAAATGTAGAAGGCTGGCCGACGGACAGAACCATGAGCTGTTCGCCGCATTTCAGCTTTTCCCGTTTCAGCCGCTCGATCTCCGGCCAATCGGGATCGAGACCGCGTTCCAGGCCGGCAATGGTTTGGCCCAGTACGAGATGCTGCTCGATCAGCGCTCCTCTCTCCTGTGTGTGTGCCATTGTGCTGTTTCCATTGCGGTATCCGATGTTGTTAGGAAAACACGCCGGCGTTTCGGGAATATTTCGCGCGGCCGGCGATTTGTTTCGCGTTTGTGAATTTTGTGACAGGCGTTTCAAGCGCTTGCTAGGATACCGGCGCTAAGAAACAGGGAACCGTCCATGTCCGGAATGTCTGACGGCCTGGCCGTCTTCGTTAAACGGGATTGCCCCACCTGCGTGTTGGTGATGCCGGTACTGGCCGAGTTGCGCGACGCCGGCCTTCCGTTGGCCGTATATACCCAAGACGATCCGGGCTTTCCCGAGGACCTCGCGGACGTGATCGATGACCGTACGCTGGAAAACTCGTTCCGCAACGACATCGAAACCGTGCCGACACTGCTGCGCATTGATGGCGGCCGCGAAGCCGGCCGCTGCGTGGGTTGGGTGCGCGACGAGTGGGCGGACCTCAGCAAGCTTGACGGTCTGGGTGACGGCTTACCGGACTTCCGGCCGGGCTGCGGCTCCAGGTCGGTTGAGCCGGGGGTCGCCGAACGCTTGGCGGTGGAATACGGCGATACTGCCATCAGCGCCCGGCGTATCGAGGTCGGGCCTTTGGAGGATGACGTCGAAGCCTGCTTCGACCGGGGCTGGAGCGACGGCCTGCCCGTCGTGCCGCCGACGCGCGAACGTGTCTGGCGCATGCTTCAGGGCACCGGACGGCCAGCCGACGACGTCGTCGGTTTGATGCCGCCGGCGCTGGTCGAATGCACGGTGGAAAAGGTCGCCATCAATGCCGTGATGGCGGGCTGCAAGCCCGAATACATGCCGCTGGTGCTGGCCGCCGTCGAAGGCGCGTTGATGGACGAGTTCTGTCTTCACGGCGTGATCGGCACCACCTGGTTTTGCGGCCCCGTGCTGATCGTCAACGGCCCCGAAGCCCGGCGTGTCGGCATGAATTCAGGCGTCAACGCCCTGGGGCAGGGCAACCGCGCAAACGCCAGCATCGGCCGGGCGTTGCAGCTGATCGTGCGCAATGTGGGCGGCGGCCGGCCCGGCGAGATCGATCGTTCCTGCCTCGGCAATCCGGGTAAGTACACTTTTTGCTTTGCCGAGGACGAGGAGGGCAGCTGCTGGGACTCGCTCGCCGTCGAACGCGGTTTCGCACAGGACGCCAGCACGGTTACCCTGTTCGCCGGAGACGGCATTCATCCCATGTTCGATCAAACCTCGCGCCAACCGGAAGATCTGGCGCGCACGTTTGCCCTCACCTTGCGCAGTGTCAATCACCCGGAAATGGCGATGATCGGCGACGCTGTTCTGGTCATTTCACCGGAGCACGAGCGCGTTTTCCGCGAGGCCGGCTGGAATAAGCAGCGTTTGCGGAGGGAACTGGACGACCTGTTGTTGATGCCGGGCGGACGCGTCGATAAATCCATAGCCGAGCCTGATGAGAAATCGGCCGGGATACCGAAGTTCCGGCCCGGGGGCCTGCTGATCGTGCGGGCCGGCGGCGGCGCCGGCATGTTTTCGGCCGTCATCGGCGGCTGGGTGGCCAGTGGCGAGAAGGGAAGCATTCCCGTAACCAAGGAGGTGACAGCGTGAGCGACGGTACAATTCTACTCGACCCAACCTCGGAGCGCGAACCGGCGCAGCGGCAGCGATTGCCGCGGCCCGCGACGCTCGACGGGCTCAAGGTCGGGCTGCTCGATATCTCGAAGGCGCGGGGCGACGTGTTCCTCGACCGCATCGCCGAGCTTTGCGGTGACCGCGGTATCGAGGTCAAACGCTACATGAAACCGACCTTCGCGCGCCCGGCGCCAACGGAACTAAGCCAGCAGATCGCCGAGGAAGTCGACGTTGTCGTGGAAGGCCTGGCCGACTGAGGTTCGTGTACAACGTGCTGTATGCATGACATCACGAACTTGGAACTGAGAGGCTTACCCGGCGTTGGCGTGGCTTCGACGGAATTCGTCGAGGCGGCGGCGCGGCAGGCGGACGCGCTGGGCTTCGACCCGGCGGTCGTTTTTGTCCCGCATCCCATACAGGACCGAACGGACGACGAAGTGAGGGCGCTGGCCGACGACGCCTTCGAGGAGATCCTCAAGGGTATTTCGATGAACGGATAAGGGAGGAGCGGCGGCGGAGAGCCTAGCGGCCGGTCTTGGATTTGAGTTCGGCGATGAGGTTCTTGAAGCCGCCGCCGCCGCGCCGGATGACGGAGGCGAATTCGTCGCGCTGGGTGATCGCCATGCTCACGCCTTCGACGACGATATCGACGATCTTCAAAACCCCGTCACGGTTCCGCACCCGCCAGTCGACTCTGATGGCGGCCCCCTGGGGGCGGACGATACGGCTGGTGACGAGGGTGTCCTTTTCGCTCGCCTTGCGCGATCCGTCCACCTCGATCGTCTCCCCCGAATAACCGCTGAAGCGCGCGGCATAGGTTTCGACGATGAAGTCCGTGAAAAGAACCTTGTATTCCTTGCGTTCGTCCTTACCGGCCTTGCGCCAGTAGCGTCCGACGACAAAGCGGCTGAGAACATCGACGTCGAAACCTTTGAGGAACAGACGCCGGAATTCTGTCTTGCGCCGCGCATCACTCATCGATTTGTCGGCCAGGGCCTTCACCGCGCGGTCGCCCAAATCGGAAACAAAATCGGCAGCGGCGGAATTGCCTGCCCAAGCCGGCGGGACGGGCGACGCGAATAGCGCCGCAACGAAAAGGGCGGGGATGAATTGCTTGAAGGCCAGGTGGGCTAGGAATTTACGGCGTTTGAGCATTATCGGGATAGCGGGCCTGATCCAACGGGTTCGTTCAGATTTTCCGGGGCAGTTTCGTGTCACCAGCGGGCGCCGTCAAGACTTACTCGGATTTCAGGAAAGTCATTTTTCCGGCGCTGTCGTCATCATCCAGGTCAAATGAGATTTCCGGCATGGGCACCGTGGGCGCCGGATTGCCGTTCCTGATCTCGTCGTTGCGCCGTTGCCGGTAAAGGCTGCGGACGGTGGCGTAAAGGTCGATTGCCGACCGTTCGATCTCATCCAGGGTTTCGATGTTTCGCGACCTCGTGTCGATCGCCCGGGCGCCCAGGCGCACCCACCGCAGATCGGTGCGGTCGACGTTGTCGAGGTAATGGTTGATCGGATCGAGGTAGAAATCGCCAATCAGGCCGACGGTATCGCGTACCGGCGAGGGACCAAAAAACGGCAGGACGAGGTAGGGGCCTTCGGGGGCACCCCAAACGGCCAGCGTCTGCCCGAAATCCTCGCCGTGGTGATCGATGCCGGAAACGTCGAACAGGCCGCCGACGCCGGCAACCGTATTGATGGCAAAGCGGCCCATGGTTTCACCGGCGCGCTCGGGCTCGCCCTGAAGCACGTCATTGGTGAAGACCAGCGGCGCTTTCAGGTTGTCCAGAAAATCACGCACCATATTGCGGCCGGCTTCGGGGATTACGGCCCGGTAACCTTCGGCCAGCGGTTTCAAAAGGGCCATGTCGAACGCCCTGTTGAATTCGAAGACGAAGCGGTTCATCGGTTCCAGGGGATCGTTGATGGCGGCGGCTTCCTTCCGCGCTTCGTCATCCATCGGGACGGAAGCACAGGCTGTCAACGTAAGCGCGCCGGCAATAATGCAGCAGCGTCCCGTGTTCCTTACCAAGGCTACCGGATCAAACAAAAAATCTCTGAATCGTGCCACGGTTAATGCGTCCCCTGATCCATCGAATAATCTTACCAATCAACCAATTGTCCGAACCCGTTGCTCACACAGGCAAGCCATCGGGTAATTGTTCCCGGCGAGCGACTGCAGCCATTCGGCTGTCAAACGCCCGTGATCCGGAGCCAATTAAGCCAATTTCGTAGCACAGTCCCGGCTGGGACACCAGCAAGTGATGTAGAAAAGTCGCTATCAGTTACTAGGTGTTGCGATATTGCCGCGCTTTTGGCCGAAAAACGCATGCGCACATCCAGTCAGATCTGACAAATAAGGAATGGACAAAATATAAAGATATGTTTATATCTTGCTGTAATAAATTCGACGGCCGCGATATTGTGGTTCTAGTACATTTCGGCACCGAACCTGCCATTCGGCGAGATAATTGGGTGAGTAACGCGATGGATGTCCTCCTAGGTGGATTGCGAGCTGTTGCCGAACCGACGCGGCTGCGGTTGTTGGCGCTGTGCGCCCACGCCGAATTGACGGTTAGCGAGCTTACGCAAATTCTGGGACAGAGCCAGCCGCGCGTCTCCCGTCACCTCAAACTGCTGTGTGAGGCTGGCGTGCTTGACCGGCATCGCGAGGGGACGTGGGCATTTTACAGGCTATCCGGTCACGGCGAATGTGCCCACCTCGGGCGCACGCTGGTGGATTTGATCCCCGCCGATGATGAAATGCTGACGCGCGACCTCAGCCGTTTGGACAATGTGAAGCGGGTCCGGGCAGAGGCGGCGGCCGACTATTTTCGGGCCAACGCCGAAAAATGGAATGAGATTCGCTCCCTGCATGTTCCGGAAGAAGAGGTCGAGGAAGCTCTGTTGCACCTGTTCGAAAGTATCGAAATATCCGATTTCCTCGACATCGGCACCGGCACGGGCCGGGTGCTCGAGCTGTTCGGACCCAAGATCAAGAACGGCATCGGCGTCGATCTCTCGCCGGAAATGCTGACGGTTGCCCGGGCTGCCCTGCAGAACGCCAACTTGTCCAATTGTCAGGTGCGTCAGGCGGATATGTACAATTTGCCGATCGGCGAAAATTCGGTGGACGGCATCACGCTGCACCAGGTTCTGCACTATGCCGATGACCCCGCCGCCGTTATCGCCGAAGGCGGCAGAATATTGCGCCCCGGCGGACGCATGGTCATGGTCGATTTCGCGCCCCACGATCTTGAGACGCTGCGGGACGAACACGCCCATCGACGACTGGGCTTCGAAGACAGTGAGGTTGAAAACTGGTTCAAAGCCGCAGGCCTGAAGGCCGAGCCACCGCTCTATTTGGAGGGTGATCCGCTCACCGTCGTACTTTGGCCGGCCATTGCGCGGGACCAGGGCGGGAAGGCAGCGGCATGAGTGAGCTCAATCGGATGCCGCCGGCACCGCCCAACGCCGCCGAGGCTGCCCGTAGCCAGAGCCGGGACCTCTCCGTCAGTTTCGAATTCTTTCCGCCCAAGGATGAGAAGGCGGAATTGGCCTTGTGGAAGACGGTCAAACGGCTGGAGCCCCTGGCACCGGCGTTTGTGTCGGTGACCTACGGCGCCGGCGGTTCCACGCGCGACCGGACGCACGCCATCGTCAAGCGGATTATCCGCGAAACCTCGCTCGTTCCAGCCGCGCATCTCACCTGCGTCGGCGCCACCCGGAATGAAGTCGACGGCGTGGCGCATGACTATCTCGAGGCTGGCGTGCGGCATGTGGTGGCTTTGCGCGGCGACCCGCCTGAAGGCAGCGACGGCTACCAGCCTCATCCCGGCGGCTACGATCATGCTGTCGATCTAGTGAAAGGTCTGAGAGGCCTAGCGGATTTTGAAATTTCGGTGGCGGCCTACCCCGAAGTGCATCCCGAGGCGCCGAGCGCGGATTTCGATCTCGACAATCTCAAGCGAAAAATCGATGCGGGCGCCACCCGCGCCATCACCCAGTTTTTCTTTGAAACGGATACCTTCCTGCGGTTTGTCGATCGCGTGCGGGACGCCGGCATCGATATTCCCATCGTACCGGGCATCCTTCCGGTTACGAATTTCCGGCAGGTCGTGCGCTTCGCCGGCATGTGCGGCGCCTCGATCCCGAAATGGATGCACCGCACGTTCGAGAAACTCGACGACGAGCCGGAAACACGCAAGCTGGTTGCCGCCATGGTGGCGTCGGAGCAGTGCCGCAGTCTGGTCGCCGCCGGTATTACGGACTTCCATTTCTATACCCTGAACCGGGCCGAACTGAGTTACGCGATCTGCCTCAATTTGGGGCTTCACCCGGTCGGCTACCCGGCAACCTTCAACGGCACCGACGTCGCCGTATAAGCAAACCACAGAGTTAATTTATGCCTCAAATTCTTGACTATCTTCGCGACCATGTTCTGCTGTGCGATGGCGCTATGGGAACACAGACCCATGCCCGTGATCTGGATTTGGAGCGTGATTTTCTCGGCAAGGAGAACTGTCCGGAGGCCTTGATCATTGCCCGGCCCGATGTCGTCAGGGATATCCATGCCTGTTATCTTGCGGCCGGCGCCGACATGGTTCAGACCAATACCTTTGGCGGCTCACCGCTGACGCTGGCGGAATTCGAGCTCGACGACCGGGCATTTGAGATCAACAGGACGGCCGCGGAACTGGCGCGCGAAGCGGTGGCTGAATTCTCAAGCGACGGCAGGGACCGCTTCGTCCTGGGTTCCGTCGGGCCGGGAACCCGCCTGCCGACCCTGGGGCACGTCGATTACCAGGCGCTGGAGGAAGCGCTTGTCACCCAGTGCAGCGGGCTGGAGGCCGGCGGCATTGACGCCTTCCTCATCGAAACCTGCCAGGACACGCTGCAAATCAAGGCCGCCGTTAATGCCGCCAAACAGGCGCGTGCCACTGGCGGCCGTGATCTGCCGATATTCGTTCAGGTCACGGTGGAAACGACGGGCACCTTGCTGGTGGGTTCGGATATCGCAGCCGCCGCGACGGTGCTGCACGCCCTCGACATTGACTCCCTCGGCATCAATTGCGCCACCGGGCCGCAGGAAATGGCGGAACATGTGAAATGGCTGAGCGAAAACTGGCCGAGTTTTATTTCCGTCCAACCCAACGCCGGCCTGCCGGAACTTGTTGACGGCCAGACGCACTATCCGCTTGGTCCGGACGAAATCGCCAAGTGGCTCGAACGTTTCGTCACCGAGGACGGCATCAACGTCGTCGGTGGCTGCTGCGGCACCACGCCCAATCATACCGCCGCCATCGACGCCATGCTGCGGCGCCAGAACGGGGCCCACCGCCCGGCACCGGTGAAACGGGAGCAATATTGGGTTCCGTCTGTCGCGTCGCTGTATGCGCAGGTGCCGCTGCGCCAAGAAAACGCCTGGCTGGCCATCGGTGAACGCTGCAACGCCAACGGTTCGAAAAAATTCCGCCAACTCCTGGCGGCCGAGGACTGGGACGCCTGCGTTGCCATAGGCCGCGATCAGGTCAAGGAGGGTTCCCATACGCTCGATATCTGCACGGCGTACGTCGGCCGCGACGAGGTTGGTGACATGTCGGAGGTTGTCAGCCGCATGCGCGGCGCGGCGCAGGCGCCGTTGGTGATCGATTCGACTGAGCTGCCCGTACTGGAGGCGGCCCTGGCGCTCTACGGCGGCAAGGCCATCGTCAACTCCATTAATTTCGAGGACGGCGAGGAACCGGCGGCGAAACGCCTTGAGTTGGCCAAGCGCTTCGGCGCCGCCGTCATCGCCTTGACCATCGACGAGGACGGCATGGCCAAGGACCGGGAAGGCAAGCTCCGCATTGCCAGGCGGCTCTACGAATTTGCCGTCGGCAAGCATGGCCTGGCCCCTGAAGACCTGATGTTCGATCCCCTGACCTTCACGATCTGCACCGGTAACGCGGACGACCGCCGGCTGGCGCTGGAAACGCTGGAAGCGATCGAGGACCTGGCGGCGGAATTTCCCAGCAGCCAGATCATACTGGGTCTGTCGAACGTCTCGTTCGGTCTTAACCTGCCGGCGCGGCACGTGTTGAATTCGGTATTTCTAGAACATGCACTCAGGCGCGGCATGACCGGCGCCATCGTTCACGTTTCCAAGATTACCGCCTTCCACGGCATTCCCGATGAGGAGCGCCTGGTCGCCGAGGATCTCATCTTCAACCGCCGGGGCGCCGAGGGCGAGGGCGGCAGGGGGGAGGCCGACTACGATCCCCTGCACGCCTACATCGCCATGTTCGAGGACCGCAAGGCCAAGGACAGCGGTCCGAAGGAACGGCCGGATGAGGTTGAGGAGCGCCTCAAGCAGCGCATCGTCGATGGCGACCGCCAAGGCCTGGATGCCGATCTTGAAGAGGCGCTGGAAAGCTATCAGCCGCTGGAAATCGTCAACGAACATTTGCTGGACGGCATGAAGGTGGTCGGCGAGCTTTTCGGTTCGGGCCAGATGCAACTGCCGTTCGTGTTGCAATCGGCGGAAACTATGAAGGCCGCGGTCTCTTACCTCGAACCCTACATGGAAAAGACCGAAGGTCAGGAGAAAGGCACCATCGTGCTGGCAACGGTCAAGGGGGATGTTCACGACATCGGCAAGAACCTGGTCGATATCATCCTGACCAACAACGGTTTTCGCGGCGTCAATCTGGGCATCAAGCAGCCCATCGCGGCGATCATGGAGGCGGCGCGCGAGCACAAGGCGGACGCGGTCGGCATGTCCGGATTGCTGGTCAAGTCGACCGTCATCATGCGGGAAAACCTGATGGAGCTTAGCCGTGAGGGCATGAACGTGCCGGTCATGCTGGGCGGTGCGGCCTTGACGCGGCGCTACGTCGAGGAGGACTGCTCAGCGGCTTACGAAACCGGGCGCGTGGCCTACGCTAAGGACGCCTTTGACGGATTGGCGATGATGGACCGCATCACCTCAGGTTCATTCGACGATCATGTCGCTCAGGCGGCGGATGAGCGGGCCGCCAGGCCGAAATCGAACAAACGCATCGGCGGGCCCAGCGAAGCGCCCGTCGAACGGCCCGTCGACCTTGAGGAAATCAAACTGCGTCGCGAAGAGCTATCGCGCGATATCGACGTGCCCGCACCGCCGTTCTGGGGCCCGCGCGTCATCGACCGGGTTGAGGTGGAAGCCCTGGTGCCCTACCTCAACGAAACCATGCTCTATCAGTTCCATTGGGGTTTCCGCAAAGCCGGCCGGGATCGGGCCGAGTTTACGGCGTGGGCGGAAAAGGAAGTCCGCCCCATCATGCAGCGCATGGTGGAAACCTGCGTTGCCGAGGAGATCCTGCGGCCGCAGGCGGTCTACGGCTACTGGCAGGCGGCCGCCGAGGGCAATGATCTTATCCTGTTCGAAGAAGACGGCGCGACGGAAGCGGCGCGCTTCACGCTGCCGCGACAGAATCGCGATAGCGGTTTGTGTATTTCGGATTTCGTCCGGGATGTGGGTTCGAACGCACGTGATGTCATCGGTCTGCAGGTCGTGACCATGGGGCAGCACGCCTCCGACGTGGCGCGGGATTGGTTCGAGAACGACCGCTATCAGGATTATCTTTATCTTCACGGCCTGGGCGTCGAAATGGCCGAAGCTTTGGCCGAGCACACCCACCGGCGCATCCGTGGCGAACTCGGCTTTTCACATGTCGACGACCGCGACATGACCAAAATGCTGAAGCAAGGTTACCAGGGTGCGCGCTATTCGTTCGGCTACCCGGCGTGCCCCAACCTGGCCGACCAGCACGTTCTGTTGGATTTGTTGGATGCCGGCCGGATCGGTTTGGAGATGGGCGAAGAAGACCAACTCCATCCCGAGCAGTCGACCTCGGCGATCGTCTTGCATCATCCGCAGGCGAAGTATTTTTCCGTTTAGGGAATTTAGTTCATCGTCATCCCGGAATTCGCGCCAGCGAATGTCCGGGATCCATGCCTGAGCGCATCAATATCGTGAGCGCGGTGAAATCGGAAACTCTACGGCATGGATCCCCGCCTTTGCGGGAATGACAAAAATGGGTAACCCCTACCAGGGCAGTTCGGTGCCGTCGTAATTGAAGAACTTGCCGGTATCGGAAATTCTCAACTGATAGAACAGAGCGCGCAAGGCGCCGACGCTTTCGGGCGCCGACAACGTTGCCCCTTCGCCACCCATGTCCGTACGCACCCAGCCGGGGTGGACACATACGACCGTGGTACCTTGGGGCTTCAATTCCAGGGACAGGCAACGGGTCACCATGTTCAGGGCGGATTTCGAGGAACGGTAGATCAAGGATCCGCCCGAGGTGGTGTCGGCCACCGAGCCCATGCGGCTGGAAATCATGACCACGAGCTGGAGATAGCTGCCGGCAACGTGTTCGGCAAAGGCTTCCGTAACCATGGTCGGGCCGAAAACGTTGGTGCGCATGGTTTGGGCCCAGCTTTCGTAGTCCATGGAACCGAGTCCGACCTCGCGGTTGCCGCTGATGCCTGAGTTGTTGATCAGGATGTCGATTTCCTCACCGGCCAATTCCTCCGCCACCGCATTGATGCTTTCCTGATCATCGACGTCCATGGCGTGGATCGAGATGTTGACGCCCGGCGAGGCGGCAAGCGCGTTCAGCTCCTGAGCATTTTTCGGATTGCGGCAGCAGGCATACACCCGCCATCCGTCATCGGCATATTGCCGGGCGAATTCGAACCCGAGACCGCGACCGGCGCCGGTGATAAGTACAGAATCCATGACTGACTTTGATGCCTGAAATTTTCGCTTGGGCGGCGCACCGCCAATCGATTGTCAACTGTTACGATAGCGCCCGCGATGATGCGGGTCCAGAGTAAGAGAAGGAACAAGTTGAGACTTGCCGGCTCTGCGCTATATCCGTGTCATTGCAAATTATTGCGGGGGGAGGCGGTATGAGTTTGAGTGAGAAAGTATGTGTCCCGTGTCAGGGCGGAATCCCGCCTTTAACACGTGATCAGGCGGAGTTTTTTGCCCGGGAAACGCCGGAATGGACTCTTTCGGAAGACGCAACCCGGATCATGCGCCAATTCCAATTCGATGACTTTGCTGGGTCGTTCGAGTTCGTCAGTCGCGTCAGTATGCTGGCCGAAGCGGAAGGCCATCATCCCGATATTTCTTTCGGTTGGGGATATGTGGATATCATGATTTTTACACATAAAATCAAAGGTTTACATGAGAACGACTTTATCCTGGCGGCAAAAATAGACGAATTGCAGTAGGCCGGATTACCGCTCGATCACACGATCGTTTTAAGAATTCGTTCGGCCGGGAAACGGATCGACGCGACGGTGCCCACGCCGACTTCGCTTGTCAGCACCAGGCGGCCATTGTGCAACTTGGCCATGGCGGCCACGAGCGGCAACCCGAGGCCCGTTCCCTGGTGATCGCTGTCAAATGCATTGTCGACCTGCCTGAAAGGCGCAAGCGCTTTGTCCATGTCGGCCTCGGCGATGCCGATCCCGCTGTCCTCGACCTGCAGATCAATCCCGCCGTCATCCAGCGTCAGGGTGCGAACGGTCACCGTGCCGCCCTTCGGCGTGAATTTGACGGCATTGCTCAGGAGGTTTTGCAGCATTTGCGTGACGAGGCGCGCGTCGCCGGCAATGCGAACCGGCTTGTCGGGCAAATCTGCGACCAGGGTGATCCCTGACTCTTCCGCCTTCAAGCGCATCAGGGAATTCGATTGTTCGATGATGTCGCAGATGTTGACGTCGCTCTCGTCCAATCCCAGTTCACCGGCTTCGACTTTGGAGAGATCCAGGATGTCGTTGATGATCTGCAAGAGGTGTTGACCCGAGCCGAGAATATCACTCACGCTTTCGCGTTGCCGGTCCGTCAACTCACCCAGGTAGTTTTGCGTCAGCACCTGACTGAATCCGATGATGGCGTTCAACGGCGTGCGGATCTCGTGGCTCATGTTGGCGAGGAATTCGGATTTGGCCTGATTGGCCCGGTCCGCGTCCTCCTTGGCGATCCGCGCCATGATTTCAGCCTGCTTGCGGTATTCGACCTCGTTGGCGTAGGCGGTCAGCAACTTTTGGATGCGCGAGGCGAACCAGAGACCCAGGCCGGCAAATATCAGGAAGGTGACGATAATGCCCGGCATGACCGATTTCATCAGCTCGGCGCCCGGCATCTTGACCTGCCAGGACAACGCCCCGCCGGGAGACCCGTCGAACAATTCAAGGGCAATCGACACCTCGTTTGCCCCAGATTGTTCCTTGTATTGCAATCCACTAAGGCCGAAATCGTTGCCCAGTTCGGCGAGACGTTCCTTATCGAGACGGCGCGAAATCATCAGTACTGCATCGGTTGGCTCAGGTATCTCCTCCTCGTCCTCATAGCGGTAACCCAATATGCGCGTGGCGCCTGCAATGTGAACTACGCCATCGACTTTGAAGTACCCGGTTTGCGGAACGGGAACTTCCTCCCTCGGTCCGGAGCGGGCCAGTTTCACAAATTCGGGGAAGCCATGAGAAAAAATGGTGCTTGGCGCGGCTTCCGACCGCTCTCCCCCAACCGCGCCGAAAATAAGCCGATCTTCAGCGTCAAAGGCATGGGCGGTCGAGACTCTATGCACTTCATGTAGATATTCGGCAATGTTGCTCTGGGCCCATGTCAGGTCGAGCTTTTTGACCAGGTTGTCGGCGGTTTGGTCCCAATAAGCGTTATCGAAGCTGAGCGTGGAAATCGCGCGTTGCTCCGCCGCCAGGATGGCCGACATCAGACGTTTTGATTCGTTGACCGCGATGCGGTCCTGGCTCTGAGCCGAGAGGTAAACGAGGACGAAGATGGCGATTGTGGATATCGCGACAATCAACGCCGGCGGCGTCGCCAGTTGGCGAAAATCAGGTGCCAGGATCCTAGTCTCGCTCGTGTTCTTCATCGATCTCCGGGGGGTGCGGAGGGAACGGGGGAATTTAGAACATTATGTCGTGATGCTTAATTTTCGGCGAAAAAAGCCTTGTTGACAATTCGCCAGCCGTCGGCGGTTTCCATCAGCGTCAGGTAGTCCGTGAAGTGGCCGCCCTGATATAAATCCTCGACCTCGACGACGGCAACCGAACCCGTGCGGCTGACCGAAACGATCCGCATCTCGAAGGCCTCACCTTGCTCCCTGGGTTTCGGCGCGCCGGCAACATAGTCGAAAAAGGTTTGCACGGGAAACTCGCGTTTATCTCCCTTGCGTTCGCCGAAGAGCCAGCATTGCTCGTGGAAAATTTTCTTCAGACGTTCGACGTCGCCCTCGTACATGCCGAGGAAATAATCTTCGACAATTCGTTCGATGGCCCCGTTGTCCGTTTCGCTCATCTTGCTTACTCCGCCGCTTCGGCCGAATACCTTCGCTCCGCGGGATCACCATATCCGCCGCCGGTCGGCGTTTGAATGACGAACACGTCGCCGGCTTCCAGTTCGGCGGACTCGCAGGGCCCGAGGTCAAGTCTTTGGCCGTCGGTCCGCTCCACCCAGTTCTTCCCGCATTGCCCGCTTTCGCCGCCGGCCATGCCGTAAGGCGGCACCACGCGGTGGGAGGCCAGGATGGAGGCGGTCATGGCCTCCAGGAAACGGACGCGCCGCAGCGTGCCGTCGCCGCCGTTGTGCCGGCCCCGGCCGCCCGAACCCCGGCGAATGCCGAAGCTTTCCAGCAGGACAGGAAAGCGCCATTCCAGGATTTCCGGATCCGTCAGCCGGGCATTGGTCATGTGGGTGTGCACCGCTGAAGTGCCGTCGAAATCGGGTCCTGCACCCGAACCGCCGCAGATGGTTTCGTAGTACTGGTGGCGGTCGTTGCCGAAGGTGAAGTTGTTCATCGTGCCCTGCGCCGCGCCCATGACGCCGAGCGCGCCATAAAGCGCGTCGGTGATGCACTGCGAGGTTTCGACGTTGCCGGCGACGACGGCGGCGGGGTAGGTGGGCCGCAGCATGGAACTTTCCGGGATGATGATGTCGAGCGGCTTGAGGCATCCGCCGTTCAGCGGTATTTCGTCGTCGACCAGGGTGCGGAAAACGTAGAGCACGGCGGCCTTGGCGACGGCGGTGGGCGCATTGTAGTTGGTCGGCAGCTGTTCCGAGGTGCCGGTGAAGTCGATGACGGCCCGGCGTTCGGCGTGATTGACCTGGATATCGATCTGGATCTGGCTGCCGTCGTCCATGGGGTAGGTGAAGGCGCCGTCCTCCAGCACGTCGAGCACGCGGCGCACGGATTCTTCGGCATTGTCCTGGACGTGGTCCATGTAGGCCTGAACGACGTCCAGGCCGAAATGGGCGACCATGCGCCGGAGCTCCTGCACGCCTTTCTCGCAAGCCGCGATCTGGGCTTTGAGATCGGCGATGTTCTGGTGCGTGTTGCGGGTCGGGTACTTGCCCGACAAAAGCAGTTCGGTGATTTCGGCTTCGAGGAAAGTGCCGCGGTCGACCAGCTTGAAATTGTCGATCAGCACGCCTTCCTCTTCCACGGTTTGCGAATTCGGCGGCATCGAACCCGGCGTCACGCCGCCGATATCGGCATGGTGACCGCGCGAGCCGGCGTAGAACAACACCTCCGCCCCGGCCTGGTCGAACACCGGCGTTATGATGGTGATGTCCGGCAAATGCGTTCCGCCGTTGTAAGGCGCGTTGAGGCAGTAGACGTCGCCCGCCGCCATGGTGTCGGCGCGCTCGCGGATGACGGTCTGAATGCTCTCCGCCATGGAGCCCAGGTGCACAGGCATGTGCGGCGCATTGGCCACCAGTTCGCCGTCCGGATTGAAAATGGCGCAGGAGAAATCCAGGCGTTCCTTGATGTTGACCGAGTACGCCGTGTTCTCCAGCACCGCCCCCATTTGCTCGGCGATGGACATGAAGAGGTTGTTGAAGATTTCCAGCATGACTGGATCGACGTCCGTGCCGATGGCGACGCGGTCCTCCCGCGGGGTGACGCGAGTCAAAACCAGGTGGTCGCGGTCCGTCAGTTCGGCCCGCCAGCCCGGTTCGACCACGTTGGTGCCGTGCGGCTCGGTGACGATCGCCGGTCCGGAAACAGTATCGCCGGGCGCCAGCTCGCTACGGTCGACGATGGGCGTGTCGAAGCTCTGGTCGGCCATGTGTACGGCGAGGCGCGATGCCGCGTCTTCGCTGAGTTCCCGACCGCCTTCGCCGCCGATGACGGCGTCCTCGATTTCCGTGGCGCCGCCCAGAGCCTCGACGGACAAAGCCTCGACGATCAGTGTTTTTTCCGGAGTCACGAAACCATAACGCTGGCGGTGGGCTGTCTCGAAGCGCTCGGTCAGTTCCTTCATCGAGCCGAAATCGATGACCAGGGCGTTGTCGGTGCCGTCGTAGCGCAGGTGCGCCTTGGGCACCAGACGGATGGGATCGCCGGCCTCGACCTGGGTTTCCAGTTCGCCGCGCACCGCATCGCCCAATTCACCAAGCACAGTTTGCAGGCGGTCCATCACCCCGCCTTCGAGCCGCTCCTCGACCGCCCGCTCGCGCATCGCCGAAATGTCAGCCAGGCCCATGCCGTAGGCCGAGAGAACGCCGGCGTGGGGGTGCAGGAAAACCCGGTTCATGCCCAGTGCGTCCGCCACCAGGCAGGCATGCTGTCCGCCCGCGCCGCCGAAACAGCAAAGCGTGTATTCGGTCACGTCATAGCCGCGCTGTACCGAGATTTTCTTGATGGCGTTCGCCATGTTCTCGACGGCGATGGAGAGAAACCCTTCCGCCACTTCCTCCGGCGTGCGCTTGTCGCCGGTGGCGGCCTCGATCTCGGCCGACAGGGCGGCGAACTTCTCGCGCACGACGCCGAGGTCCAGCGGTTCGTCGGCGTTGGGGCCGAAGACGCGGGGGAAAAACTCGGGCGAGAGTTTGCCCAGCATGACGTTGCAGTCAGTGACGGTCAGTGGCCCACCCTTGCGGTAGCAGGTGGGACCGGGATTGGCCCCGGCGGAATCCGGGCCGACCCGGTAGCGTGCGCCGTCGAAATGCAGGATCGAACCGCCGCCCGCCGCCACGGTGTGGATGTACATCATCGGCGCCCGCATGCGCACGCCGGCGACTTCGGTCTCGAAGGCGCGTTCGAATTCGCCGTCATAGTGCGAAACGTCCGTCGAGGTGCCGCCCATGTCGAAGCCGATGATGCGGTCGAAGCCCGCCATCTCCGAAGTTCGGACGGCGCCGACGACACCGCCCGCCGGGCCGGACAGGATGGCATCCTTGCCTTGGAACAGACGAGCATCCGTCAAGCCGCCCGACGACTGCATGAACATCAGCTTGGTGGCGTCCTCGTCTTCCGTGACGACATCCGCCGCGACCTGATCGACGTAACGGCGAAGGATGGGCGAGAGGTAAGCGTCAACCACGGTGGTGTCGCCGCGGCTGACCAGCTTCATCAACGGGCTGGTCTGGTGACTGGCGGAAATCTGGGTGAAGCCGATTTCGCGGAGAAGCTCCGCCACCCGGGCTTCGTGATCGGAATATCGGTAGCCGTGCATGAAGGCGATGGCAGCCGAGCGGATGCCGGCGTCGAACGCCGCCTGAAGTTCACCCCGCGCGGACTTGAGGTCGAGCGGAACCAGCAGTTCACCTCGTGCGCCGACGCGCTCGTCGACCTCGACCACCCGTTCGTAGAGCATTTCGGGCAGCACGATGTGGCGGTCGAACAACCTGGGGCGGGCCTGGTAGCCGATGCGCAGGCTGTCGGCAAATCCGCGTGTTGTGACGAAGACGGTGCGTTCGCCCTTCCGTTCCAGCAGGGCGTTGGTGGCGACGGTCGTGCCCATCTTAACGGCGGCGATGGTCTCGGCGGGCAGCGGATCGTCCTGGCCGAGCTTGAGCACGTCGCGGATGCCCTGCAGCGCGGCGTCGGCATAGCGCTCGGGGTTCTCCGACAAAAGCTTGTGCGTAATCACCTCGCCGTCCGGGGCGTGGGCGACGATATCGGTGAACGTGCCACCCCGGTCGATCCAGAATTGCCAGCGATCGTGCATGTCTTGGTTTTCCTATTTCCTACCGCCGCTTTGGTATCACTCTATCGGCGTTGACATAAATAAATTCACCGTGTATATAAATGTCATCATTGACCGATCGGGTCAAGAAAGTTGTTCGCGGAATGTCCCCTTTCGGACATTTTGCCATCGCGGGGCGAGGTTCAGGCGGAATGGCCGAAGTGCGAAACGGCGATCTGCATAAGCGGCGCGGACGTCCGAAGGGGACGGGCGCCGCCGCCGTGTATGAAGCATTGCGCCAACGCATCCTTGATCTAACTCTGGCGCCCGGCACCGACATCGAAGAAGCCGGCATCGTCGAAGAATTTTCCGTTTCCCGCACGCCGGTCCGTGAGGCTCTAATCCGGCTGGCTTCCGACGGGCTGGTGACGATGCTGCCAAACCGCGGCGCCCGGGTGGCGGGGCTCGCCTTTGCTGAAATCCCGCAATACTTCGAGGCCCTCGATCTGACCCAACGCGCCGTCACGCGATGGGCAGCAATGCGGGCGGGCAAAGACGAACTCAGGGCTATTAGGGCGGCGGGCGAAGCTTTCGATACGGCTGTCGAGCGGGGCGAAGTCCTCGACATGATCGAACGCAACCGCGAATTCCATGCACTGATCGGCGGCGCCTGCGGCAATGTCCACTTTGAGCGCGCCTACTTGCGCCTCCTGGACGAGGGTCTGCGCCTGGCGCGCCTCTCTTATGCCTACGAGGATCCCAATAGCGACGACCGCCAGCGCCATCTCGACCGAACGCTTGATGAGCATGGCGAAATGGTCGTCGCCATGGAAGCGCGCGACGGCGACAGGGCGGAAAAACTTGCGGCCATTCACGCCAATCACTTCAAGGAGAGAATGACGGCCTACCTCGGGCAGGACCTGTCGGGGGAAGTGGCCATTGTCAGCGCCGCCGGCTAGGGCGGCGAGTTACGTTAGTTGGGTAAATCAAAACGAACAAAAACAGGGAGAACGACAATGAGAAAGCAATTGACTGTCCTGGCGGCCGCCGCCGCCTTTGCCGTGGCTGCCAATGCAGCCGCCCAGACCAAATGGGACATGCCGACGCCGTATCCGGATGCCACATTCCACACGGCCAACATCCACCAGTTCGCCGCCGACGTGAAAGCGGCCACAGGCGGGGCCTTGGAGATCAAGGTGCACAGCGCCGGTTCGCTCTTCAAGCACAAGGAAATCAAGGGGGCGATCCGCAGCGGCCAGGTGCCGATCGGCGAGTTCTTCATGGGCTTGCTGGCCAACGAACATCCCGTATTCGGGCTCGATTCACTGCCCTTCCTGGCGACCGACTACGATGCGGCCGCCAAACTCTGGAAGGCGACCAAGCCCACGGCCTCGACCCAATTCGACAAGCAGGGCCTGCAGGTGCTTTTTTCCGTACCCTGGCCGCCCCAAGGGCTCTATGCCAAGAAGGCGATCAACACCGCCAGCGACATGAAGGGCATGAAATTCCGCGCCTACAATGCCAACACGACGCGTATGGCCGAGCTCTCGGGCGCCGCGCCGACGCAGATCGAGGTAGCCGACCTGCCGCAGGCCTTCGCGACGGGCCGGGTCGACGCCATGATCACCTCGCCGTCCACCGGCGTTTCCAACAAGGCCTGGGATTTCCTTTCCCACTTCCACCACATCCAGGCCTGGATCCCGAAGAACGTCGTGGTCATCAACAAGCGCGCGCTGGCGCGCCTCGATGCCAAGACCCGGCAGGCCGTGCTTGACGCCGCCGCCAAGGCCGAAGCCCGCGGCTGGAAAAAAAGCATGGCGGAAACCGATGAGAAGATCGCCATCCTGAAGAAGAACGGCGTGAATATCATGAAGCCGAGCGACGCCCTGATGACTTCGCTGAAAGACATCGGCGCCACCATGAGCGGTGAGTGGGTCAAGAAAGCGGGGGCCGAAGGTCAAGCCCTGCTGAAAGCCTACGGCATGTAGTTGTGAGTGACGGGCCGGTGCAACGCCGGCCCGTTTTCTTTGTCCGGCCCACACCGTCAGGGACCAATCCGTCATGCGACGTTTCCTCGACAAGCTCTACCGCTTGAGCGGTGCTCTCGCCGCCTCGTTCATTGCGCTGATCTGCTTCACCGTCGTGTTGCAGGTGGGGGCCAACGTCATCGACAAGCTGGCGGGTTGGCTGACGGGCACGCCGCTCGGTCTGATCGTGCCGTCCTACGCCGAATTCACGGGGTTCTTTTTGGCTGCGGCGACCTTTTTCGCTCTGGCCTACACTTTGCGGGAGGGCGGCCACATCCGCGTCACGCTTTTGATCAGCCATCTCGAAGGCCGGGCCAGGTTCTGGGTTGAAATCTGGTGCCTCGGCGCGGCGACGGCGTTGACCGCTTACTTCACCTTCTACACATTCAATCTGGTTTACGAATCATACATCTTCAACGATCTCGCGGTCGGCATGGTGCCGCTACCCATTTGGATCCCCCAGCTCGCCATGGCGGCGGGACTTGTCGTTCTCGTCGTCGCGTTAGTTGATGAACTTCAGACCGTTCTGAGGGGGCACCCGGCTTCGTATGACGGCGACGATGATCCGGCCGATGCCCCGGACGAGACGATTTCCCCGAGCGTGAGCTGAACCTCATGGAACAGGCCCTCTATTCAATTCTGTTGATCGTCTTCCTTTTCGCCTTGCTGGGCAGCGGCCTTTGGGTTGCGCTGTCGCTCTTCATCGTTGGCTTTCTCGGCATCGTGATGTTCTCTTCGGCGCCGACCGGTCTGGTGATGGCGACCACCGTCTGGGGCGCCAGCAATTCCTGGGCGCTGGCGGCATTGCCGATGTTTATCTGGATGGGCGAAATCCTGTTCCGCTCCCGATTGTCAGAAGACCTGTTTCAGGGCCTGGCACCCTGGCTTGGCTGGCTGCCCGGCCGACTGGCACACGTCAACATTCTGGGTTGCGCCATTTTTGCCGCCGTCTCAGGCTCCTCGGCGGCCACCGCCGCTACCATCGGGCGCATGTCGCTGCCCGAGTTGAACAAACGCGGCTACGACGAAAACCTGGCCATCGGCACGTTGGCCGGATCGAGCACCCTGGGCTTCCTCATCCCGCCGTCGATCATCCTGATCGTCTACGGCGTCGCGACAGAACAATCCATCGGCCGGCTGTTCATCGCCGGTATTCTGCCCGGCTTGCTGCTGGTTGTTCTGTTCATGGGTTTTGTCGTCGTTTACGCCCTGTTCAAGCCGGAAAAAATTCCGCCGCCCGAGCCCTCGATGCCGTTTACTGCCCGCATATATGCCGCCAGACGTTTGATCCCGATCTTATTGCTGATCATCGGCGTCATAGGCTCGATCTATCTCGGCATCGCATCGCCGACCGATGCCGCCGCCGTCGGCGTCGTGCTGTCGCTGTTGCTGTCGTGGGCCTACGGCACCTTGAACTGGGAGACCTTCAAGGAAGGTCTCATGGGCGCGACCAAGACGTCGTGCATGATCGCCTTCATCCTGGCCGGCGCCTCGTTCCTGACAGTCGCCATGGGTTTCGCCGGCATTCCCCGCGAACTCGCCGCCTGGATCGGCTCGTTCGAGCTATCACCCTACATGCTGCTCGCCGCCCTGACGGTTTTCTTCGTCGTGCTCGGCTGCTTCCTCGACGGCATCTCCATGGTGGTGCTGACGACCTCGGTCATCCTGCCGATGATCGAGGGTGCGGGCATCGATCTTATCTGGTTCGGCATCTATCTGGTGATCGTGGTGGAAATGTCGCAGATCACGCCGCCGGTCGGCTTCAACCTGTTCGTCCTGCAGGGCTTGACCGGGCGGGACATTCTCTCCGTCGCCCGGGCGGCGCTGCCGTTCTTCTTCCTGCTGGTGGTTGCGGTCACGGTATTGACGGCGTTCCCCGAACTCGCCACCTTCCTGCCGGAGAAAATGACCTCCGGGTAGGCGTCGCTTAGGCTATTTCGCCGCACACATAAACGGCCAGATCAGCTTGGTATTTGCCGGTACGATATTGCCGTTCGTGAGTTTGTAGGGGATGGCGACCGATTTCCGGTCATCGGACAGGGCTCGGACGGCGTGGTTATCAAAGATGTTCCGATCCTTGAGTAGGTAAAGCGCAATGGGATCGATGTAGTAGACGTCTCGCGGCAGGATGTTTTTTGCCAGCGTTTTATACTCACCCGTCTTGGCGGCGAAGATCGAAAAATGCAGGTGTGGGTAACCGGCATCACCATAGTGTCCGCCCACCGTGCCGGTCTTGCCCGAGAGGCCGACGACGTCACCCATTTTCACTTTGTCACCGACAGAAACCTCGGGTGGTTCCCGGAAGTGTTTATATTTCGAGTAGATCCAGACGGGCAGGCCGGTGTCGTCAGGCGTGTGGCGCATCATGATCTGATGGCCGACCAGCCGTCCCCCGGATAATTTGTGTACCACTTCGCCGTCCGCCAGGGCCACCAGCGGCGTGCCCTCCGGCGCGGAGATGTCCGAGCCGCCGTGATAGCCGTGGTTGGCCCACTTGACGCGGGTGCTGCCGTCATAGCGGGTGCCGTCGCCGAAGTGGGATTTGACCTCCAAGCAGGTGGCGTCCTTGGGGTAGACGGCTCGAACGCCGGTATTGAATAGGCCCGCTTTCTCCTGTACTTCGCGTGTCGCCGAGGGGTGCATGGGGTTATTTTTCTGGGCGTCGGTGACGTCGCCACCCATCTTGCCTTTGCCGCCGCGCTTTTTCTTGAGCCCCCTTCTTCCGCCATGTTTGTTTTGGCTTAGCAGTATGGGATTGGCCGCGGTGGGGTGCTCATTCGCCAGGCCTTCACCGGACGGGGAGGCCAGGGCGGTGCCGGGGACGGCGACAACAAACAAAGCTGAGACGGATGCGGCGCCGAGAAGGCGGTATACAAGGCGAGGGGACATGACCGAACTCCTCACAACATGCGATACGGCGATGATAACGCTTTTGACTCTCCAGCCAGGTTGACGTTGGACAAGTGGTCGGACGTCATTTTCGTGCCACAATTTCCGCTCAATAACGGGGCCGGACTATCCTGGGGTTGCAGAGGGCGGAAATCGGGACCATGTTGGTGCGATCATGAGTATTTGGGGCAAATTAATCGGTGCGGCCGGGGGCTTTGCCATCGGCGGACCCATTGGGGCGCTGATCGGCGGATTTGCCGGCCATGCCTTCGACAAAATGTCCGACGGTGGCGAGACGGGGGACGCCACCAGGCAAATCGCCTTCACCGTCGGCGTGATCGCGCTCGGCGCCAAGATGGCCAAGGCCGACGGCGTCGTGACGCGGGACGAGGTCGAAGCCTTCCGCGAAGTTTTCCACGTACCGCCGGACGAAATGAAGAACGTGGCAAAGTTCTTCGATCTCGCCAAAAAGGACGCCGCCGGCTTCGAGCCATACGCCGCTCAGCTCGCCGGCCTTTTCAAGGACAATCCCGCCGTGCTGGAAGACCTCCTGGACGGTCTTTTCCATATCGCCAAGGCTGACAACGTCTACCATCCCAACGAGGATCAGTTCCTCCATCAGGTCGCCAACATCTTCGGCTTTTCCGACCACGACTTTGCCCGTATTCGCGAAAGCCACGTGGGCCCCGACAAATCGGATCCTTACGTGGTCTTGGGCGTCGATCGGAGCGCCGGGGACGCCGAATTGAAAAGTCACTACCGCCAGCTGATCCGCGAACACCATCCAGACACCCTGATCGCCCAGGGCGTGCCGCAGGAATTCGTCGACGTCGCCAACGACAAGCTGGCCGCCATCAATGACGCCTACGACCGCATCAGTCAGGAGCGCGGCCTAAAATAAGGCCCGCTCGACCGCCAGAAACGACATTCCCAAGTGCAGCCGTGGCACATCGCGCTGATCGTCTTCGTCAACGCCGTTTGGGGTTTTAACTTCGTCGCCGCCAAGTTCGGCGTCACGCATTTTCCCCCGATATTTTTCTCCGGCCTGCGTTTCGTCATGGTGTTTGCCGTGGCGCTGCCGTTCATGCGCCTGGCACGGGGACAGATGAAACTTGTGGCCGGGGCGGCGCTAACTATTGGCGTTCTCCATTATTCGCTGATGTTCACCGGCATGCACCTGGCCGACGAAGTCTCGCCCCTGACCGTCGTCGTGCAGCTCTACGTCCCGTTCACGACGTTGATTGCGGTTGTCTGGCTGGGCGAAAAAGTCGGGGTGTGGCGCATCGGCGGCCTGGTCCTGGCCTTCGGCGGCGTGCTGGTGCTGGCGTACGATCCGGCCGTATTCAGTTTCCTCGACGCCGTGCTGCTCGTCGTCATGGCGGCGCTGGCGATGGCGGTCGGGACGGTGTTTATCAAGTCGCTCCGGGGTGTCGGCGTCATCGGGCTTCAGGCCTGGATCGCGCTGGTGGCCGCACCGGGACTGTTCGCCATATCGTACGTGGTCGAAGGCGGCCAGTGGGCGGCGTTGCAATCGGCCGGGGTGGCGGAATGGTCGAGCGTCGCCTATTCCGCCATCGCCGCGACGCTGATCGGCCACGGCATCGTCTATTATCTGCTTCGTATCTATCCGGTCAGCGTGACGACGCCCTACACGCTATTGACGCCGCTCTTCGGTATCGTTTTTCTGGTCTGGTTGCTGGATGACCACTTGACTTGGCGCATGGTGCTGGGCGGTGTGTTGACCTTGGGCGGCGTTGCCATTATTTCGTTGCGCGAATCCCGCAAACGGGCGCAAGAAAAACTTAACCCAACGGTATGAGTATCGAGCTATGAAGACGATCCGGGAAATCGCCTCGCCTAACCACGATTCGCGGCCCCAGGACACGCGCATCGACATGCTGCTGCTGCACTATACAGGCATGGAAACCGCGGCCGACGCGCTGCGCCGATTGACCGACCCTGAAGCCAAGGTCTCGGCGCACTATGTGATCGACGAGGACGGTACCGTGATCCGAATGGTGGAGGAAAGCCGCCGGGCCTGGCACGCCGGTGAAGCGGCCTGGGGCGGAGAAACCGACATAAACAGTTGCTCCATCGGCATCGAACTGGTGAACCCCGGGCACGAGTTCGGCTACCGGCCCTATACCGAGCCCCAGATGACAGAACTGGAAATTCTGGCCGCCCGTCTGGTGTCGCGCTATGAAATTCCGCCCGGCCGGGTGCTGGGGCATTCCGACGTGGCGCCGACGCGCAAGGCCGATCCCGGCGAACTGTTCGATTGGGAGCGGTTGGCCAAAGCCGGCGTTGGTATCTGGCCCAGCGAGATCAACGACCGGGCGCAATGGACGGAGTTGAACCTCGGCGATAAGGGGGCAGGCGTTGCCAAACTGCAGGCCGACCTCTCCCGCTTCGGTTATCAGGTCGACGTCAGCGGCTCCTACGGCGGACCGACCACCGTGGCGGTTTCCGCCTTCCAGCGCCACTACCGCCCGGGCAAGATCGACGGCATCGCCGATCACAATACCCGCGCCACCCTGGCCGCCGTTTTGGCCGCAGCTACTTGACCGCAACCCGCCATAAGCCTAGTTAGAAGCCGACGCCAGATGGCCGGATGGCCGCTTGCCGCTTCGGCGGCGGGAGGAAAGTCCGGGCTCCACGGAAACACGGTGCCGGGTAACGCCCGGCGGGGGCGACCCTAGGGAAAG
>CAYOAD010000012.1:0-26927 GCA_964401845.1 uncultured Rhodospirillaceae bacterium
GATTTCGACCGCCGGGCGGTGCATGGCGGAAAGGACTTCGTCGGGTACCGTGGTGGGTCCCGGTATACTCAAAAATTCACGGCCGTTGCGCACGGACATAAGCTGCTTCCTCGGTCTGGGTGATGTCGTTTCGGACTAGAGTTATTACCTAACGCGGACTAGAGGTCGGGCGCAAGTCAATCAAGGCGCACACCCTTGTGAGGGCCCCTGGCCCGGCATAATATTTCGCGGAGCCCGAGGAGATTGATATTTATGAAATTGTCGCTCTGTAACGAAGTCATCCGGGAACTGCCCCTCGCCGCACAGTGCGAGATGGCCGCTGGTTTCGGCTATGCAGGCCTGGAAGTCGCACCTTTCACGCTGTGTGACGATCCGCGCGACCTCGACCAGGCCCGGATCGGGGAAATACGTACCACTGTCGAAGCCGCCGGCCTCGAGGTATCAGGCCTGCATTGGTTGTTGGTTGCGCCGGAAGGGCTTTCGATTACCTCGCCGGATCCGGCGGTTTGGCGGGATACCCTGGAAGTGATGACCACCTGCGTGCATTTGTGCGCGGCGCTGGGCGGCACCTATTTGGTGCACGGCTCACCCGTGCAAAGGCAGTTGCCGGACGAGGCCGAAGCCGCGGATGCCGCCGCCGCCCGCGCCATCGAAGCCTTTGCTGCCGCCGCTGAAGCGGCTGAAGAGGCCGGCGTTACCTATTGCATCGAGCCCCTGGCAAAGGCCGAAACAAACTTCATCAATACGGTGGCCGAGGCTGCCGATATCGTGGAGACGATTAACCACCCCAATCTCAAGACGATGATCGATTGTTGTGCCGCCGGAAAGGGTGAGGACAAGCCGACGGCGGATCTAATTGACGAATGGCTGCCGGGTGGATCAATCGCCCACATCCAGGTCAACGATCCCAACCATCGGGGACCGGGCCAGGGCGACGAAAAATTCGCCCCCATTCTGGGCGCCTTGAAACGTCATGGCTACGATGGCTGGATAGCCGCCGAGCCCTTTGTCTACGAGCCCGACGGTCCAACCACGGCGGCAGTCAGCGCCGCCTACCTAAAAGGGATAGTGGAAGCGCTGGACTAGACCAACTGCCCACGCGACCTTTGGTCAACTCACACGGAATTGCTCCAACCTGAAGAGTTGCGTATATTCGCCTCATTCTTTTGCGGATAAACGTGCGGTGAGATTATCGACCTATGGGGGGCCAGGTAACTCCGATATTTACAATCTCGTCTCGCGGCGGGTCGGCCACCCTTTGGCTCAATACGCTACTGAATAGGCATCCCGAGGTTGTCAGCTTTCATGGGTTTCGCGAAGACCCGTTTGACGCCGGAAGCCTGCTGACGCCCGAGAAGCTGGCGGATTGGCTGCTGGTCATGCGTGACCGGTCCGCGTACGAAACGCCGGACTACCTGCCCAGCAACTCTTTCGGCACTGTTCACACCTATTGGGGATCCGAACCCAAGGATGCATTTTTGAGCAAGGGCGGCAGCTTTACGGCCATATTGAGAGACCCTGTTCGCAGAATAAACTCGCTGTTCTCCCACCATTATCTTCGGGACGTCAGGGAATATCCCGACTGGCGGTCGAGGCGGGTCGACTATGACGGTCTCCGAAAGGAACAAGAGGTAAGAGACTCCAGCGACATTGCGATTACCGAAATCCAGAACGATACCTACACCCCGACCGAGAAATGGTTCGTCAATCTCTGCGGCGAAATTCTGGCAAGCGACCTGGACATAGCGACCAATTGCGAGCCGGCTCAAATTCTCAGGTACGAGGATTTGGTTGGTTCGCTTGACGGACTCAAGGAAGGGTTGTCACGAGTTCTGAACATCACCGTTGGTGATGATTACCCAGGCATCGCGAACGCCATTCAGCGGCCCGTCAATACCCATGCAGGCACGTCGTTTTCAAGTGGAGACATCTTCGATTTATGGCCCGACAAATTCAAAAAAGTATTTTTTTCAATGTGTTGTCGATAGGTTACGACGTTCTCGAAAAGGCATATGCCAGTCATGGTTATGCCTTTCCGTCGAGCGCGAATTCATGGCTGGAGCAAGAGATACGACACGCAGAGGGCCGTCTGCAATATTGAAGCAATAGTCCCCTACTGTCCGCCGAGGACCTAATGATAGAGCAGGTTCGGCAGCACCAGAGATATCCAGGGGATGAAGACCAGCAGCGCCAGGCGCAGGATGTCGGCGCACCAGAACGGCGTGACACCCCTGAATACGGTTGTCGTGCTGACGTCCCTGAGCACCCCGGATAGCACAAATACGTTCAAGCCGACGGGCGGCGTGATCAGGCTGATTTCGGTGACCACGACGACGACGATGCCGAACCAGACCGGGTGCAGCCCCATCGATTCGACCAGCGGGAAGAAGACCGGGATGGTCAGCAGCAGCATCGACAGGCTTTCGAAGACGCAGCCCAGAATGATGTACATCAACAGGATCATCAGGATGACGAGCATGGGCGCCACATCGAAGCCGACGATGATGTCGCGCAGGCCCTGAGGCAGGCCGGCGCGGTTGACGAAGCTGGAGAAGATCAGGGCGCCGATCAGCACCGTAAACAAAAGCGCCGTAGTGCGGGCCGATTCGGCCAGGACGTCGAACAGGCCTCGCCACGTAAGGGCGCGCCGGCTCAGTGCGATTACCAACGCTCCGCCCGCGCCGATACCGGCTGCTTCGGTCGGCGTGAAGATGCCGCCGTATATGCCGCCCATGACAAGAACGAACAAACCCAGCGTGCCCCAGACGCCGCGCAAGGCGACCAGGCGGTCGGGCCAGGAGGTGCGCTCGCCCTGCGGTCCGGCAGCGGGGTTGCGCCAGACGACGAAGCGTACGGCGCCGAGGTAGAACAGCACGCCAACCAGACCCGGAATGAAACCGGCGGCAAACAACTCCCGGATCGAGGTTTCCGTCATCAAGCCGTAGATGACCAGGATCACACTCGGCGGAATAAGGATGCCCAGTGTGCCGCCGGCGGCGATAGAGGCCGCCGCCAGACTGTCCGAATAACCGAATTTGCGCATCGACGGCATGGCGACCTTCGACATCGTTGCCGCCGTCGCCAGACTGGAGCCGCAAATCGCCGAGAAGCCGCCGCAGGCCACGATGGTGGCCATCGACAGCCCGCCTTTGCGGTGGCCGAGAAAGGCGTTCGAGGCGGCGTAAAGCTCGTTTGAAAGCCCTGCCCGGTTGACCAGATTGCCCATCAGGATGAACAACGGCACCACCGACAAACCATAGTTCTGTGCTGTTGAGATGACCCGCTGGCCCGACATCGAAAGCGCCGCCACCCAGTTCCAGTCACCGAGGTAGGCGAATCCGACGAAACCGACGAGGCCCATGGAAAAGGCGATGGGCATCTGTAGAAAAACGAGGACCAGAAGGACCGCGAAGCCGATAAGTGCAACAGTCATGGAGGAACTTAGCTATTTACTCGGTGGGTGGCGACATCGGGCCCTGGCCGCGCAGATAGCGCAGGCCATTAAGCGCCAGTGCCAACATTGTCACGGCGCTCAAAGCGCTGATGAAGTAGATGATGGGATAGGTGGGAATGCCGAGGAATTCAGTGGTGTCGCCGTATTCCTTGGCGCGCGCCGCCAAAATCCAGACGCGGTAGGCGATACCGCCCAGCGCACCAGCGGCGATCAGGCTGAGAATGGCTTGGCGGCCGTTGACCAGGCCCTTGGGAAACACGTTGCTGAGCAAGTCGACGCTGATGTGTTCTTCGCGCCAACTGGCGACCGGTAGCACGGAAAAGACCACCACGGCCATCATCAGTCGTGTGATTTCCGTCGCTCCGTCCAGCGGTGAATTAAAAAAGTACCGCCCCACGACGTCGATGCACGTCATCGCCATGAGACTGAAAAGAGAAAGAGCGGCGGCGCC
The DNA here is from genome assembly GCA_964401845.1 of uncultured Rhodospirillaceae bacterium. Classification (GTDB taxonomy): domain Bacteria; phylum Pseudomonadota; class Alphaproteobacteria; order UBA2966; family UBA2966; genus CAYFKJ01. The sequence goes on from CAYOAD010000012.1 coordinate 3,906, forward strand.
TTCGAGAATCCGGCTGATCCAATCGACGGATCGTAGCTGGCCGGCGCCGCCGCTCGTTTGAGTCATATGCGTTTACTCTATTTTACTCGTCTACGGCCGGCGATCAGTAGCCGCGTGCCAGCGAACGAAGCTCACCGAGCGCCGACTTGGCGTCGATGCCGATCTTATTCGCGGCGGCGAGCCAATCGGTCTCGATATGAGCGACGCGTTTGTAGAAGTCGGCCTTCATGGCGTCGTCGGCGGTGCGAATCTTGTTGCCGAACGCCTTGGCGTCGGCCAGACCGGCCGTGTCGACGTCGTCCCACATCTTACCCGCAACCCTGGAGATAACCTCGCCCGAGCAGCCATCGACGGCTTTTTGCTCGGCGGCGGAGAGGCTCGCATATTTGTCGGGGTTCATGACGAAGGCGAAGCTGCCGTAGTAGACGCCGCCCGGCATGATTATCGAGTGGGGCGCGACTTCCTTCAGGCGGAAGCTCTTCTTCGTTTCCATCGGCATGAAGACGCCGTCGGCGACGCCACTGGAAACCGTCTCGTAGACCTTCGGCGCCGGCACGCGGACGCCGACGATGCCGAGCGCCTTGCCGACCGCGTCGGAGACGCCGCCGCCGAGGCGGATTTTCATGCCTTTGAAGTCGTCGAGCGTCTTGATTTCCTTCTTGGTGTGCATGATGCCCGGGCCGTGCGAGGTCAGGCCGACCAGACGGACGCCCTTATGCTCGTTCTTGGCCGCGAGATATTTCTCGTGTACGCGCCAGTATGCAACCGAGGCGGCTTCGGCGGACGTGCCGAGACCCGGCAGTTCGACGACTTTCGTCAGGACATAGCGGCCCGGGTTGTAGCCGTGAAAAATCCAGCTGGCGTCAGCCACGCCGTCACGCACCAGATCGTTCATGGCCGGCGGGGGTGCCAGGCCGTATTCGATCTTGGTCTTCACGCTACCGCCCGTGGCGGCGCTGATGCACTTGCCCCATGTGGGCCAGACAATGTTGTTGATGCCGTGTTTCGGCGGCGCCCAGCTGGCGATGCGAATGGTCGTGTCGGCTTTTGCGACGGTTGCCGCGGTTGCCGCCATCGCGACCGCACCCACGATCGCGATACTCCGTAACTTACCCATTAATTAATCTCCCTGGTAATGATGGTCGATTGCATGTGAAATTGTTGGGGGGACCACCAATTCGATTGACCATAACATTTTTCGGGTTATTACAAATAGCCAAATTTCTGGTTTTCCCGTCGTGAGCACGAAACAATGGGAAAATGTTCACAAGGCTCGGGATTTAGACCTATTCGGGTTGTCCGACGGTACCTTTTGGACCCGTTCCGCGTTTCCACCAGAGCAATTCACCGCGCAGAAAAGCTTGGGCCAGATCGTTCTCCGGGCCGGCGAAGAAGCGTTCGGCCGGTGCATGCTCCAGCAGGCGGCCGCGAAACAGGAATAAGATTTCGTCGGCTAGGCGTTGCGCCTGGCTTAGGTCATGCGTCGTCATGACAATTTTGGTGCCGGCTTGGTGGATGGCCTCCAACACGGCTTCGAAATCATGTGTGGCGGCGGGGTCCAGGCTAGCGGTCGGTTCGTCGAGAAACAGGATCTGAGGCTTCAAGGCCCAGGCCCGCGCTACCGCGAGACGCTGTTGTTCACCAAACGAGAGCAACCGGGCCGAGGCGTCGGCGCGGCTGCGCAGTCCCGTCCGCTCCAGCACTTCGTCGATCTGCGCGGCGCGCTCCGCCTTAGGAACTTTGCGCAGCTTGAGTCCGTATTCGACATTGGCTGATACCGAACGGCGCAACATGACGGGACGTTGAAAAACCATGGCCTGACGGCGCTGTGCCGCCTCGGAACCGCCGTTGGCGGCGCCCGGACCAAGCCACCGCACGTGTCCCCTGCTAGGCGTCAGCAATCCGTGACACAGGCGCAGCAATAGGCTTTTTCCCGCTCCGTTGGGGCCGACGATGACCGACCGTTTACCGGCCTCCAGGCGGACCGTCATGTCCTTGATTAGGTCGCGGCGGGCAGCCTCGAAGGTCACGCCCTCAAGCGCCAGCGGCAAGATGGAATCGGTTGCCGGCGTGTTCATCCGTACCGCCTTAGGGTCGCGTCGTTGATGATGTGGACGGCGGCGTTAACCGTCAGCGACAGCAGGATCAGGACGATGCCCAAACCCAGCGCCATGGCGAGATCGCCCTTCGAGGTTTCCAGCGCGATCGCCGTCGTCATGACGCGGGTTGCGTGATTGATGTTGCCGCCGACAATCATCACCGCGCCGACCTCGGCGGAAGCCCGCCCGAAGCCGGCCAGCAACACCGTGGACAAGGCGTGCCGGCCATCCCACAGCAGTGTCGGCACCGACCGCCAGGGCCCGGCGCCCAGCGACCGGAGTTGCTCGGCGTATTCCTCCCACAGTGTGGCGACGGTCTGGCGCGTCAGCGCGGCAATGATCGGCGTGATCAACACGGTCTGAGCGATGATCATGGCGGTTGGCGTGAATAGCAGATCGAGCACGCCGAGCGGACCGGCGCGCGACAAGATCAAATAGACCGTTAGGCCGACCACCACCGGCGGCAATCCCATTAGGGCGCTAATGGCGACCACCACAACGCGGTGGCCGGGAAAGCGGAAGATGGCCAGCGCCGCGCCGGCGGGAAGTCCGATCACGGCCGCGATGGCAACGGCGATCAGGCTCACGCGCAGGGATAGTGCAACGATCTCCGCCAACGCAGGATCGACGCCGACGATCAGGGCGAATGCAGTCGAGAAGGCGTCGGAAAAATCACTCATGGCCCCGACATTAACACGCCCCCCGGCCTAACGTTTAGGCGTCGCCGACTTCGACCACCACGGCCATGGCGGTGTCACCGGCGGCACAGCCGGTGAAGAGGCCAGTGCCGCCGCCGCGAACGGTCAGTTCCTCGATCAGCTCGATGATCCCGCGCACGCCCATGGGCGCTTGGGGGTGGCCCCACACCAGCGTGCAGCCGTAGTTGTTCATCTTGTTGACGTCGAAGCCGGTTTCCTTGGCGAAATAAAGATCATTGACGGCGAACGGGTTGTGGGTCTTGACTGCATCGATGTCGTCGATCGTCACGCCCGCCTTTCCCATGGCCTGACGGGCCGCCGGTACCGGCGCTTCGGGCATGTAGGCCAGCTCGGCACGGGCCAGGCCGAAACCCTTGAGCTTGATGACGATGCCGGGATCGGCGCTCATCTCCTTGGCCTTTTCGGGCGTCGTGACGACCATGCAGGCGTTGCCGTCAGCCGGGTGGGTTTGGCCGCCGAACGTGACCGTTCCGTCCTCCATCACGGGTTTGAGCTTGGCCAATTGCTCCGGCGTCGATTCGTAAGTCCCCTCGTCGCCTTCCATGGTGGCGACGGTCTTCTTGTAATTGGCCGACGGCACCTCAAAGGGCAGTGTCATGAAGCGTTTGAGGAAGGCGGAATCGTCCGCCAGCGCGTCCTTGTATTGTTCCTGGCGGCGCAGCACGACCTCGTGCTGGGCGTCGGTCGTGATCTGGTGGCGGGCGGCGACGTTCTCACCGGTTTTCAGCATGGAATGCCGCCCCAAAGGATCGCTGCCCATGTTGTCGAGCGTCCAGTCCTCATGCTTGCCGCGGCCGCCTGGCCCCTTGGGGTCTGGATAATAGATGTGCGGGCCGTTGGAGACGCGATCCAGCGTGGCCACCAGCGCCGTCGAGGCCATTTCGGTGTCGACCTCCTGGACGGCGTTCTGCAGACAGCGCACACCGGTGGCGCAGGCTTGCGAGATGCTCGGGCCGCTGACGTCCATGGCGCCGATCATGCCCATCAGCCAGGGCGCCCCGTAGAAGGAGAACTTCTGCGGTACCGTAATGCCCATTACGCTGTAATCGAAGGTCTCCGGAGAAATATCGCGTTTGGCCAGTTCGTTCTTGGCGACGTAGGCGGCGAACTCCATGCTGTGGAGGTGGGAAAGCGTCCCCTGCCATTTGGCGAACGGGGTGCTCCAATAGGCGCCGTAGGGGACTTGGGCTGAATGTGACATGGTCGGGGATCCTTGAACTATTCGGCGACCGGTAAATCGGCTGCCATTTTCCTGAGTGCGAGTTTATCGATTTTTCCCACCGTGGTCTTGGGCAACTGACTGACCAGTTCCAGGCGGGCGGGAACCTTGTACTTGGCGAGGTTGGCGCGGCAGTGTGCCAAAAGCGCCTCTCGGTCGGCATCCTCATTTTCCTTGGGTACGACGAAGGCGGCGATGACCTCGCCCCTGTAGTCGTCGGGCACTCCGATGGCCGCCGCCTCGAAAACCGCATCGTGGGCATAAAGCACTTCGTCGATTTCGCGGGGATAGACGTTATAGCCGCCGACGATGGCCATGTCCTTCTTGCGGTCGCGGATGTAGAGCCGGCCTTCGTCGTCCAACTCACCAATGTCGCCGGTGTAGAGCCAGCCGCCGCGCAGCGCCTTGGCGGTTTCGTCCGGGCGGTTTCGGTAACCCGACATGATCTGCGGTCCGCGCACGCGGATTTCACCCTGCTCGCCGACACCCAGCACCTTCGTGCCGTCGTTGGCGTCGACGATCTCCACCTCGGTTTGCGGCAGTACCGTACCCACCGACCCCGGCACAATACCCGCCTCCTCGGTAGTGAAGGTGACGACCGGTCCGGCCTCGGACGTGCCATAGCCTTCATAAACCGGCGTGCCGGTAATCTCCTGCCAGCGCGCCAGCGTTTCCTCCGGCAGCGGGGCGGAGCCGGAGTAGCACGAGCGCAAGGCGGAGAAATCCGTATCGGCAAATCCCTCGTAGGCCAGGAGACCATTATAGACCGTGGGACCGGCCGGGAGTCGGGTAGCTCTTTCGGCCTCCAGGGCTGCCAGCAGCGTATCCGGGCGGTAGCCGGGGAGTATCACGAAACGACCCCGGCAATAGACCGCCAGGTAAAAAAATGTCAGGGCAAAAACGTGAAACAGCGGCATGACGTTGAGCACGACCTCGTCGTCGGCGCGCGTCGGCATATTCGCCTCGCGCTGCGAGACGTTAACCGAGATCTGCCGGTGCGCGAGATCGACACCCTTGGGCAGGCCCGTAGTGCCACCCGTATACTGCAGGCTGGCGAGATCGTCAGCCGCCGGCAGAGGCCCGGGCAGGACCGCCGCCACATCGTCCTTCCAGGTATCCAGGAGGCGGCCGTGCTCGCCGCCGAGAGAAATCGTGTGGCCGATACCGTGGCGTTCGGCCAACGGCACGACGGTTTCCGCGATGGCTTCATCGTGGATCAGAACGGTGGGCGAGGAATCCTCAAACAGGTGACTTAGTTCACGTTCGGTATAGAGCGGATTGATCGGCACGGCCTGGGCCCCGGCGGCCTGCACGGCATAGATCGCGACGGCCATCTCCAGCGAATTGCCGCAGATCAGGGCGATTCGTTCGCCCCGGGCGCCCAACTCCCTCAGTTCGGCGGCAAAACCGCCGACGCAGCGGACGTATTCCCGGTAAGTGAGGCCGCGGTCTTCGCATTGAACGGCAACGGCATCCGGCGCGCGCGCCGCCGCATCGGCCAGCATGTGCACGACGGTTTCATGAACCTTCGGCAAATCGGCCACGTTACGCTGCTCCTATACGGTGACGATGCCGGCCTCTTTCAAGGCCTCCAGCTGATCACCCGAATAGCCGGCTTCAGCCAGCACCTTGGCGGTGTGTTCGCCGTATTTGGGCGGGAACGACATTTCGCGGCTGACGCCGGGCAGGTCGACGGCCATGGGCTGCATGCGGATCGTCTTGCCGTCCGGCAGGGTCGTCGTCGTCACCTTACGGGAGACGGCGTCTTCCTCCATGACCTGGGGAATGGTGTTGATCTGAGCATGTGGGATGGTCGCGGCAACCAGGTCGGCGGCGATTTCCTCGGTGGTGTATTGCGCCAGGATCTCGCCGAAATCAACATAGAGCTGCTGGCGTCCCGCCAGGCGGCCGTTGTTGGTCGCCCTCTCCTCCGTCGCCAAGGGCGCGAACTTCGGGTTTTCAGTCAGCCTTCGCCACTGCACATCGCTGCCCATGGCGATGTAGATGAAGCCGTCCGAGGTGCTGTAGGCGTTGGTCGGAATGAACTTGCGGTGTTCGTTTCCGCTGCGGCTGATTTCGTCGTAGTCGCAGTCGAAGTCGATCAGGGAAAGCGTCGTGATCAGCCACGAGGAGGCCGCCTGCATCATGGAAACATCGATGCGCTTGCCCGCGCCCGTTTCGGCCCGTTCAGCCAAGGCCAGCATGACGCCGGCATAGACCTCGTCGCCGGCCTTGAGATCGACCAGGGGAATACCGGCCAGAGTTGGCGGACCTTCGGTTTGTCCGGTCAATTCCATGTAGCCCACCTTCGCCTGGATGGCCGGATCGTACCCCGGCACCTTGGGATAGTCCGGACCCATGGCCGAGATGCCGGCCCAGATCAGATCCGGTTTGACGGCGCTCAAGGTTTCGTAATCGATGCCAAGCTGTTCGTAGCGCGAGGGCACCGTGTTGCAGCAGAAGATATCGACGTCGAGATCCTTGATCAGGCGGTGCAGTACCGCCTGACCTTCCGGGTCCTTGAGGTTCAGCGTGATGGCTTCCTTGCCGACATTGGGTGCGATGTAGTAGCTGTGCCGGTCGTCATCGACCACGTTCTTGCCGATATAACGGTTGGGATCACCCGGCAATCCCTTCCCGGTCGGCGTCGCCTCGATACGGATCACACGCCAACCCAGCTGCGCAAACCGCAATGTGGCGGAGGGCAGCGACAGCGCCTGTTCGAGCGAAAGGACCGTGCGTTGCTTCATTCCGCGGCTTCCTTGGCCTGATTCTTCTCCATCAGGGCCTTCACCACCTTCTCGGGCGTGATCGGCGGGTTGTTGAAGCGCACGCCGATGGCGTTGTAGACCGCGTTGGCGATGGCCGGGGCCGGAATAATGGTCGGCAGTTCCGAAATGCCCTTGGCGCCATACGGCCCTTCCGGTTCGGCGTTCTCGATGAAGTGGCACTCGACCTCGGGCATTTCCGGCGCCGTGACCAGCTTGTAGTCGCGGAACGACGGGTTCTTGACGATGCCGTCCTCGATGATCAGGTCCTCGCTGAGGCCGTAGCCGATGCCGAAGGCGATCCCGCCTTCGATCTGGCCTTCGATGCCCAATTCGTTGATCACGCGGCCGACGTCCTGAGCCACCGTCATCTTGGTGAGATTGACGTTGCCGGTGTAGGTATCGACCTCGACTTCGGCAACGTAAGCGCCGTGGGCATAGGCCGCCGACATATCGCCGACGTGGTTGTCGCCCTCGTGCTCCGACGGCGGCTCGTAATAATCCGTCGTGATGATCAGTTCGGCGTCTTCACCGGCGAAGTGCATCTTACGCAGCAAGCTGTCGGTCTTGATGATCGACACGCCATTGTTGGCCTGAACGATGTGACCGCCGCGCATGTCCATTTCCTCGGGCTTCACGTTGGCGGATTTCGAGGCCACCTCGAGAATGCGGTCCCGCGCCTTGCGCGCCGCCCGCTTGGCCGAGTTGCCGGCGATGAATGTGGTGCGGCTGGCATGCACGCCAACGTCCCAGGGACCGGTCGCCGAATCGTTGTTCACGATGGTGATGTTGGAGGTGGGAATGCCCAGTTCCTCCGCCACGATCTGACTGAGCACGGCGTCGATGCCTTGGCCGATTTCCGAAGCGCCCGTAATCACGGTACAGCGGGCATAATCGTCCAGCATGATGATGGTACCGCAGCCGTCGGAGCGGTGGATCTTGGCGCCGCCCGCATTGTGGAACGATGAAGCGATGCCGATGCCCTTCTTGTAGCGGCCCGGCTTGTCGCGCTCCTCGGCGTAGGCCGTGTGCTTGGTGAGGAAGTCGGTTTTTTCGGCGGCAACTTCGATGCATTCGCCGAGATTGCATTGCGACAGCACGCTGCCCTGCGGCGTTACCTCGCCGTCTTCCTGCGCGTTCTTCAGGCGGAACTCGATGGGGTTCATGCCGACGAGTTCGGCCATTTTGTCCATTAATGTCGCCGTGACATAGGTCGCTTGCACGTTACCGTAACCCCGGAAGGACCCGGCGTAGGGATTGTTTGTATAGGCGGCCACCGACCTGAAGTTGACGTTCGGCACGCGGTAGTGGCCGGTGAACGTACGCATCATGACATACGGCGTCGTGGCTCCCCACGAGGTGTAGCCACCGTTGTTGAGCACGGCGTTGACGTCGCGGAAGGTCAATGTCCCGTCCTTCTTGACGCCGGCCCGGATGTAGAACTTGGCGGGCTGGCGGGTCGGCGAGGAGATGAATTCCTCCTCGCGGCTGAAGGTGAGCTTCACCGGACGGCGGGTTTTCTTGGCGAGATAGACGGCGATGGGCTCGAACGGATAGACGTCGAGCTTGGAGCCGAAGGCGCCGCCAACGGGCGGCTGCATCACCCGGATATCGCCGGGATGAACGCCGAGCGCGGGTGCTATGTCCATCTTGTAGTTGTAGGGGTACTGGGTCTGGGTGTGGATCGTCAGCTTGCCGTCGGTGCCGAAATCGGCCAGCACGCAGCCGGGACCCATGCAGCAATGCGTCACGTAGTGGACGTTGTAGACCTCATCAAGCACGAAATCGCTTTCGGCTTCCGCCGCCTCGATGTCGCCGTGAAGCGTCTGGTAGCTGAGGCCGACGTTGCCCGGCTTGTCTTCGTGAATCAGGGGCGCGTCTTCCTTGAGCGCTTCTTCGGGATCGAAGACGGGCGGCAGATCCTCGTATTCGACCTCGATCAGCTTGAGCGCCGCGTCGACGGCGGCTTCCGTTTCGCCCGCCACGGCGGCGACCTCGTCGCGGATGCAGGCGACCTTATCGGCCTTCAGCGGCGGGTTATCCTTGTTGACACCGATGCCCAGCATCGGCGTATCCGCCGCCGTCACCACCGCCTTGACGCCGGGTACGGCCTTGGCCTTGGAGGTGTCGATTTTGAGGATCTTGGCGTGGGGCCGGTCGGTGCGCAGGATCTTGGCCACCAGCATGCGCGGCAGCACCATGTCGTTGATATAGCGCGTTTTGCCCACTGCCTTGTCGGGCGCATCGGGCTTGGTGATGCGCTTGCCGATCAGGGTGCTTTTTTCAATCGTTTCAGCCATGTGTCCCTCCCCTTCAACCCTGGCCCGCGGCCTGGTCGACGGCGTCGAAGATTTTGCTGTAGCCGGTGCAGCGGCAGACATTGCCTTCCAGGCCGCGGCGGACGTCGTCCTTGCTGGGCTTGGCGTTACCGGCGAGCAGGTGTTTGGTTTGCATAATCATACCGGGCGTGCAGTAACCACACTGGATGGCGCCGTTATCGACGAACGCCTGCTGTACCGGGTCCATTCCGTCCTCGGTCTGCAGGCCTTCGATCGTCACGACGTTGCGGCCGTCGAGATCGGCGGCGTACATCAGACAGGAATTGACCGATACGCCGTCGACCAGAACCGTGCAGGCGCCGCACTCGCCCTCGCCGCAGGCTAGTTTGGCCCCGGTGAGATCAAGCTCCTCGCGCAGCATGGTGAGCGTGCTCATGCCGGCGGGAACGGAAATTTCACGCTCCTCGCCGTTGATGGTGAAAGCGATCTCAACCATTTGCGACATCGTTCAGTACCTCTTCTGTCATTACGCGGACAAGATGGCGGCGGTACCAATCGGACGCACGCACATCTGAAATGGGGGAAACTTCACCGTCGGCGGCATCGAGCGCCGCGGCGATGGTATCGGCGTTCAAGGGCTGGCCCTCCAGGGCGGCCTCGGTCTTGGGCGCCCGGATCGGCGTCGGCGCCACGGCGCCGTAGGCCACGCGGGCGTCTTTGAGGTGACCGTTCTCGCGCACGCCGGCGACGCCGACGGCAACCATGGAAATTTCCAGGGCCGGGCGGGGGCCGGTCTTGCCAAAACCGCTGACGAAGGCATCCGCCGGCTGGTCAAAGGAGATCGTGGTCAGAAGTTCGTTGTCCGCCATGACCGTCTGGCCGGGGCCGGTGAAGAATTCCGACAGCGCCACATTGCGGGTTGCCAATATGCCGTCAGCCCAGGAGGCCAACTCAAGGTCGGCTTCCAGCAACAAGAGCGGAATAATCATGTCGCCGGCCGGGGAGGCGTTGCAGATATTGCCACCGATGGTCGCCATGTTGCGGATCTGGTTGCTGGCGAAGCGGTCGGCCGTTTCAGCAAGGATGGGCGCGGTTTCGGCCACGACGCCGTCGGTCAGCATGTCCGTCACGGTGGACAGCGCGCCGATCTTGACGCGCCCGCCGTCAATGGAAACACCTCGCAATCCGTCGATACGGCGGATGTTCATCAGCGTATCGCCGGTGGTGGCGCCGTTGGCTTCGGATTGCAGCTTCAGGTCGGTGCCGCCCGCCAGGACGGTCACCCCACCCGCGGCCAGCGCCTCGGCGGCTTCGGCCACCGTCTTAGGGGCCAGGTAGTTTTGGTACTCAATCATGATCTTGTTCGTTCCAATTCCTAGAACCGGATGGGTTCTTCGTAGCGGCCGTAAACTTCGACCAGGGCATCGTTCATTTCGCCGACCGTGGCATAGGCCTTAACGGCCGCCATGATGGCCGGCATGACGTTCTTGTCGGCGCGGGCGTCGTCGCTGATTTGCGCAAGACACTTCTGCACCTCGGCGTCGTCGCGTTCGGCCTTGACCTTGGCCAGGCTCTTGATCTGGATTTCAGCGTCGGCGTCCTTGTAATCGTGAAACTCGACCTCGTGCTCTTCCTCCTTGTCGACGCGGTAGCAGTTGACGCCGACCTTGGGGAAGGCCCCGCTTTCGATGTTGCGGGTCATGTCATAGGCCTGCTTGGAGACCTTGGCCTGGATGCGGCCGTCCTTGACCATCTCGACGATGCCGCCCTCGGCGTCGACCTCGGCCATGATCTCCTCCATGCGCTTGCGCATCTGGTTGGTCATGGTCTCGATGTAGTAGGAGCCGGCCAGTGGATCAACCGTCTCGCAAAGCCCCATTTCCTCCTGCAGCAGCTGCATGGTGCGCAAGGAAACGCGCGCCGAATACTCGGTGGGGATGGTGTAGGCCTCGTCGTACGAACACAGCGCCATGGTCTGGGCGCCCGAAAGCGCGCTGATCAGCGCATAGTAGGCGCCGCGCATGATGTTGACCTCGGCCTGCTCGAAGGTGAGGCCGCCCCCGCCGCCGCCGGCAATCATGCGGAGCCACATCGATTTGGGATCCTCGGCCTGGTAGTCCTCCTTGATGATCTTGGCCCACAACGAGCGTCCGGCGCGGAACTTGGCGACCTGCTCGAAAATGTTGCCGAAGATGTTGAGGTTGTAGGAAAGCCGGTTGGCGAACTCGTCAACCTTGAGGCCGCGTTTGATGACCTCGTCGGCGTAGGCCTTGGCGATACAGAAAGCGTAAGCGATTTCCTCCGCCGGGTTGCAGCCCGATTCGCGGATGTGATAGCCGCAGACGCTGACGGGGCTGTACTTGGGCGCGTGCTCCGCGCAGTACTCGATGGTGTCGCCTACAAGCTTTACCGAAGGCTCCACCGGGAACACCCAGGTGCCGCGGCCGATGAATTCCTTGAGGATGTCGTTCTGGGCGGTGCCGCGCAATTTCTTGATGTCGTAGCCGCGTTTTTCCGCCATCGCCAGATACATGGCAATGAGGATGGCGGCGGAGCCGTTGATGGTCAGCGAGACCGTGATCTTTTCCAGATCTATGCCGTCGAAGGCAATCTCGAAATCGCGTAAGGAGTCGACCGCCATGCCGACACGGCCCACCTCGCCCTCCGCCATCACGTGATCGCTGTCGAGACCGGTCTGGGTCGCCAGATCGAAGGCGACGTTAAGGCCGGTCTGGCCGTTTTCGATCAGGTACTTGAAGCGTTTGTTGGTTTCGATGGGATTGCCGAAACCGGCGTACTGGCGCATCGTCCAGCGGCGCTTGCGGTACATCTCGCGGTGGATGCCGCGCGTGAAGGGATAGGCGCCGGGTTCGCCGATGAACTCGAACCCACCCGATTCCTCGACGTCCTTCGCGGTGTAAACCGTTTTGACCTCGATACCCGATTCGTTGAACACCCGGCCGTCGTCGGCGGTCGCTGCTTCGCTCATGATGCTTCCCTCAGTTTTTCCGCGTTGGCGTTAATGAAGTCGACGATTTCATCAAGCTTCGTGCCTCCGGCGAAAACGCCGTCGAGGCCGATGTCCTTCAGCGCCGCATGGTCCTGGTCGGGAATGCAGCCGCCGATGATCCAGAGCTTTTCGTTCAAGCCATACTGATCCAGCAGGCCCTTAAGCTTTTTGCAAAACGGAACATGTGAACCGGCCAGACTGGAAAGACCGATGACGTCGGCCCCCTCCTCAAGGGCCAACTGGGCGATCTCGCTGGGCGATTTACGCAAGCCAGTATAAATCACTTCAAATCCGGCATCCATCAGCGCCCGGCTCACAACTTTGGCACCGACGTCGTGCCCGTCGAGACCGGGCTTGCCGATAATTACCTTCAGCGGCCGTCCGCCGCCCGAATCACCGCTCATACCGATAACTCCTTGGCGATAATGAGTTTGAGAATGTCGCTCGTGCCGCCGCCGATCAGGGTAAAGCGCACGTCGCGCAGGAAACGTTGAATGGGATATTCCATCGCAAAGCCGTAGGACGCGAAAATACGCGAAGCTTTTTCGCAGATCACGGCGGCGGCCTCGGTGGCGAACAGCTTGGCCATGCTGGCCTCGCGCCGATGGGGCTTGCCGGCATCCAACAGCCAAGCGGCGTAATACGTGAGATGCCGCGCCGCTTCGAGGTCCGTCGCCATTTCCGCCAGCTTCAACTGCACGGCTTGAAAACGGTTGATCGGCTTGCCGAACTGCTGGCGTTCACCGGCGTAGCGGGTGGCTTCCTCCATCGCCGCGCGCGCCACCCCAAGACCCATCGCCGCCGTGATAATGCGGATTTCCGACAGGAGCTTGCGCAGGTGTCCCTCGGCATCGCCCTCCTCGACGCTGAGGCGGTGGCTGTCGGGCACGAAGCAATCATCGAAGGCAAGCTCGGAGGTGGGCAGCGACCAGACGCCCATTTTTTCGATGGGCTTGCCGACGTTGACGCCATCGAAATCCTTCTCGACCAAGAAGATCGTCAGCTTCTTTTCCTCGCCGGCCTTGGCGAAGACGGTAAAGAAGTCGGCAACGGGCGCCGCCGTCACCCAGGTTTTGGCACCGTTGATGCGGTAACCGCCGTCGACCTTGGTCGCGGTCGTCGAAATACCGCCGAGATCGCTGCCGGCGTTGGGTTCGGTCATGCAGATGGCGCCGATCTTCTCAAGCGCCAGGGCGGGCTTGAAAAGGCGTTCGATGATGTCGTCGTTGCCCAGCATCTGCAGGAACTTGGTGCCCATCAGCGACTGCATGGCGATGCAGCCGCCGACCGACATGGAGCCGCGCGCGACTTCCTCCAGAGCCAGACAGAAGGTCACGAGATCGACGTTCGAACCGCCGACCTCCTCCGGATAACGCATGCCGACGAAGCCCAGTTCCGCCAATTCGCCGACGTATTCGCGCGGATAGGCGTGCGCCACGTCGATCGCTTCGGCGTTGGGTACGATACGTTCGTCGACGAAGCGCGCGAACGTGTCGCGCACGACGGTTTGTTCTTCGTTTAAGTCGTAATCCATCAAACCACGCCTTTACCGCTTAAGAATCCAGACCGTAGGTCTCACGCGCCGCGTCGGCTGTAATGATGCCGTCGCGGATTTCCTCGCGCAGTTTGTCGCGGTCGCGGTTCTCGGGCTTGCCGTAACCGCCGCCGCCGCCGGCGAACTGGTGGTAGACCGTGCCGCGCGGCACGCCCTTGATCAGCGCCTTGTTGTTGGGCACAAGCTCGCTGCCGTCGGGGTACCTCAGCGTGATCGAGTTGAGCGTCGCGTCGTGACCGCCGAAGAGGCCGAAGGCCGGTTCGAAATCACCGTCGCCGAATGTCACGAATTGCGTGTCGTCGGAACCGAAGGTGTAGATCGTCTCGATACCCAAACCGCCTCGCCATTGCCCAGCGCCCGCCGAATCGGCGAGGTATTCGTGCTTATGCAGGACATGCGGCGTTTGTTGCTCGAACATCTCGTAGTCCTGGTCGAGCACGCCGCCCGAAGCGTCGATCATGCCGATATGGTCGTAGCCGTCGGTGCCGTTCATACCGCCCGATCCGCCCTTGAAGCCGAGGAAGAAAATATCAACGTACTTCTCGCCTTTTTCCTCGTCTTGGGCGGTGGTGAGCGAGCACAACAGGTTGTTCCAACCGGCCGTCACGCGGTCAGGCACGGCCGGGGCGAGCGCCCGGATGATGGCGTCGGCGTTGGGCGGGCAGAGGTGGTTGCCGAAGGTCGTCGCCTTCGGGTAGGAGGCGTTGAGGATGGTGCCTTCCGGAATGATGATCTCCAGCGGCTCCACCATGCCTTCGTTATGCGGCATGTCGGGATTAACCATCTGCAGCAGGGTGAGGACCGTCGCCGAGGCGCTTGACGTATAGGTGCCGTTGACGAAGCCGTTGGTCTGGTCGTCGGTACGCGAGTAATCGAAGGTAATACTCTTGTCCTTGACCTCGATATCGACGCGGATGGTGAATTCGGTGCCCTGGTTGTGACCGTCGAAGTAGACCTTGCCTTCGCCCGAATACTTGCCGTTCGGGATTGTGCCGATTTCGGCTTCCATCATCTGGCGGGTCGATTCGAACAAGGCCAGTTTGTGGTCGTTGTAGCTTTCGACGCCGTACTTCTCCAACAACTCCACCAGGCGACGTTCACCCACTGTGCAGGCGCCCATCTGGGCCCGCATGTCGTGCTGCACGATCTCGAAACGGATATTGGCAAAGATGAGGTCCCAGACATCGCGGCGCATGACGCCGCGGTCAATCACCTTGACCGGCGGAATGCGGATGGCCTCTTCCCAGACTTCCTTGGCGTCCGGGTTGTAGCCGCCGGCGACGGCGCCGCCGATATCGGCCTGATGGCCCTTCACGGCCGACCAGCCGACCAGTTCGCCCTCGAAGAAGATCGGCTTGTAGACAGCCACGTCGTTGTTCTGGTTGCCCATCGAGAAGACATCGTTGTGGAAGATAACGTCGCCCTCGTTAATGTCGCCGTCGAAGTATTCCAGGATGTACTTGCACACCGGCGCCAGGGAGAACGCCAGGATCGGCAGGTTCTCGGTCTGCTCCAACATGCGTCCTTCGGCATCGTAGAGACCGGTGACGAAGTCCTTGGCCTCGCACAGGATGGGCGAGCGCGTGGTCTTCTGGACCGAGATGCTCATTTCGTCCGTGATGGACTTGAACGTCCGGGCGTAAACGGACAACAGAATGGGATCTACCTTGCTCATGCCGATGCTCCCTTCAAAGTCTCTTCCACCAAATCCTCGCGTCCCTTGCGATAAAGGACGAATGAACCGTAGCCGTCGATTACGCAGTCGTAGTCGGCGCTGACGAATATCGCCGTCGTCACTTCCTCGATCATCGCGGGGCCGCTCAGCCGGTTGCCATGCTCCAGCTGGTGGCCGTCGAATACCGGTACTGTGGCGAATTCCTTGGTTTCCGGCACGTAGACCGACCGCTCGCCTTTCACGGCATGGGACGAATCAGCCGATCCGGCGTCGGCGCTCGACATCACCGGTTTTTCGGTGATGCCGACGGCCTGAACCCGAATGTTGATGATCTCGACCGCCACGTCCTCTTCCGTATCCTCCAGCGAATAGCCGTAGAGACGGTTGTGCTCGGCGTGGAAGGCGATGGCGATGGCGTCCTCGTCGCCGGCTTCGAGCGCCGCAGGATCGACCACGAAGGAAACCTCGTGGAACTGCTTGGTGTAGCGGCAGTCGAATTTGACGTGGAATTCGCGGGCTTCCGCCGGAATGCCCTCCTCTTCCAGCATCGCGTCGCCTTCGCGTTTCATGTTGCCGATCTTGGTATTGAGCTCGGCCCAGTCGGCGCCCATCAGGGGCGAGACGAAGGTGCGGACGAAGTCGTGCTTGAGGTCGCCCATCAACATACCGACGGCGCAGAGGATGGAGGATTCGCGCGGCACGATCTGCAACGGTATATCAAGCTCGCTGCAGATCAGGCAGGAATGGATCGGACCGGCGCCGCCGGCCACGATCATCGGAAATTCGCGCGGATCGAAGCCGCGCTTGATGGTGATCTCGCGCACGCCTTGCGCCATGTTGTTGCAGGCGATGCGGTACATGCCGGCGGCCGCTTCCTCGATACTGAGGCCCAACGGATCGCCGATGTGTTCCTTGATGGCGTTGCGTGCCGCCTCGACATCGAGGGACATCTTGCCGCCCGCGAAGAAATCCGGGTTGAGGTAGCCCAATACCAGGTTGGCGTCGGTGCAGGCCGGCAGGATGCCGCCCTTTTGATAGCTCACCGGGCCGGGGTCGGCGCCGGCGCTCTGCGGTCCCATGCGCAACAGACCGCCTTCGTCGATCCAACCGATGCTGCCGCCGCCCGCACCGATGGTGTGGATGCCCAGCATGGGCAGGGCGATGCGGTGGCGGTCGATTTCGCCGTCGTTGACCATGATCGGGCTGTCGACCACGAGTGCGGCTTCGAAGCTGGTGCCGCCCATGTCAACGACGATGCACTTGTTCTGATCGTGGGCCTGGGCGTAGACCAAACCGGCGCCCGGCCCGCCGGCGGGGCCCGACAACAGCGTCAGGGCGGCGTTGTCGCGCGCCACCTCGGGCGACATGACGCCGCCGTTGGACTGCATGATCATCAGGACGCCGTCGAAGCCGATTTCGCCGAAGCGGCTGACCAGCTGATCGAGATAGTGGCTGAGTTTCGGCCCGACGTAGGAATTGAGCGCCGTCGTGCTGATGCGCTCGTAGAAGCGGATAGAGGGCAGCAGGTCGGTGGAGACCGTGAGGTAGGCCTCGGGGAGTTGTTCGCGCACCAGTTCCGCCGCCGCGCGTTCGTGGGCCGGATTGGCGAAGGCGTTCATGAAACAGATCGATACGGCCTCGACGCCCTCTTCCTTGAATAGCTTGATGGCGTCCTCAACGTCCGAAAGCTTGAGCGCTTCGAGTTCCTTGCCGTTGCGGTCGAGCCGGCCGCCGACGCCCTGGCGCAGGTAACGCGGCACCAGCGGCACGACGTTGGTGAAGCGGTTGTTGTATTGCTCCTCCCGGATGCCGCGGCGCATTTCGAGGGCGTCGCGCAGGCCCGCGGTCGTCAGCAGCGCGCTCTTGGCGCCGGTGCGGGTCAGGGTTGCGTTGGTCGTCACCGTCGTGCCGTGCACGATGGTCTCCAGCGCCCCGGCGAAGTCCTCCAGCGACATTGCCGGCTCCTGGACCTCCGCCAAGTCCTTAAGGCCCTGGATTACCGCAATCGACGGGTCCGCGGGCGTGGACAGTGTTTTGTGGATACGCGGCTCCTCGCCGTCCTTCACCAGATAGAAATCGGTGAACGTACCGCCGACATCAATACCGATCTTCATGCTTCGCCCATCTCCCGTTGACCAACCATTTGTCTTAACTCGTCCTTCAAAATCTTACCCATGGCGTTGCGCGGCAGGCCATCGGTGAAAACGACCTCCTTGGGATGCTTGAAACGCGCCAGGGTACCGTCGAACAAGGCCAGGACGTCAGCCTCGTTGATCTCATTATCGCTCGTGCGCACGGCGACCGCCACCGCGACTTCACCCCATTTTTTGTCGGGTTTTCCGACCACTGCGGCTTCCCGAATGGCGGCGCAATCAGCCAGGACATTCTCCAGTTCGGCGGGATAGATGTTTTCGCCACCGGAAATGATCATGTCCTTCTTGCGGTCGTCGACATAGAGGAAGCCGTCCGCGTCGAAATGGCCCATATCGCCGGAGTAGAACCAGCCGTCGCGCAAGCTTTGTGCCGTCGCCTCCGGCTGGTTGAGGTATTCGCGCATGACGTTGGGGCCGCGCACCAGAATTTCGCCCGAAGTGCCGACCGGCACGTCGTTGCCATCGTCATCGACCAGTCGAACCTCGCAATGGATCGCCGGCTTGCCGGTCGAGCCGACCCGCTCCAGCGCGTCCCGCGCCGTCGTATAGACCGCGATCGGAGAGGTTTCGGTCGAGCCGTAAATCTGCAGCACGGGAATATCGCGGCCGTGGAAAAGCTCAATCTGCTTGTGTGGCACGAAGGTCGAGCCGGTGGTGACCGCCCGCAGATTACCGAAGTCGAAATCGGCCCAGCGGGAATGACCGCTCATGGCCTGCATCTGCGCCGGGACCAGCACGGTCAGCGTGATGTCGCCCGCGCCCAGGTCGTCGAATGTGGTATCGGGATCGAACTGGCGCTGCAGCACCACCGTGGCGCCCAGATGCAGCGCCGGCATGGTCTGAATGTTGAGGCCGCCGACGTGGAACAGCGGCAGGGTGGTCAATACCCGGTCGTCGTTCCTCAAGTCGTGCATGTGGATGCTGTTGACGGCGTTGAACTGAATGGCGTTCTGGGTCAGCACGACGCCCTTGGGTGCGCCGGTCGAGCCGGAGGTGTAGCAGATCAGCACGGGATCATTGATGTCACCCGACACCGGTCCCTTGGTATCGGAGGCGCTGCGCCAAAGCTCGGCAAGCGAGGCCCAGCCGTCGCGCTCTTCGCCGACGCTGACAACGAATGGGATAGCGACCGCCACCGCGATTTCCGCTGCATGATCAAAGAATTCGGGCTCGACGAACAACGCGCCGGGCTGTGAATCGGCCAGCATGCGGACGTGTTCCGGGGCCGCCAGCCGCCAGTTCAGCGGCATCAACGCCGCGCCGATGCGGGCGCAGGCGAATATCAGACCAAGCGTTTCGGGCGAGTTGAAGCCGAGATAGGCGACACGGCCGCCACGGCCGATATTCAGGTTGTTTTCGAGAATGTCGGCGTACTTGGAAATGCGCCCGGCGAGGGCGGCATAGGTGATGTCCTCACCGAGAAACCGGATAGCGGTTTTACCGGGCGTAAAATCGGCATGCCGTTCGATCCAGTTGGAAAGGTCCATCAAACTCCCCGTTTCGCGCCAATTACGGTTGGTGCGCCCGCTTCGGAGCGCTTGTTTTGCCAAAAGCTAGACATTTTTTACGGTACTGTAAATAGAGAATTTTACAGTACCGTAAAATTTTCTTTACATCTGCCCGGTGGCGGTCATAATCCGGCAAGAGAGAACAAGGAGGGCACCCGCCCCACCATGAACCGGCGAACGGAAATATTGCGACGGGCCGCTGAATTGTTCGCGGAACGCGGGGTATCCAACACCTCCATCGAACATATTGCCAACGCCGTCGGCGTGACCCGCGAGGCAATTTACTACTATTTCAAAAGCCGCCACGACATCCTGCTGGAGGTCCTGCTGCCGTCGAGCAAGGAATTGCTGGCGGGCATGCGTAATATCCGCCGAAGCGACATGACGAGCCTGGAAAAAATGCGGGCGGCGTTCGAAAACCACCTGATCCGCTTCGACCCGACTTATCTGGAAATGTCCATTGCGCTCAGGGAACACCACTTCTTCGCCGACACCACCAAGCTTGGCCAACTGCAAAAAGCCTGGACGGAATACAGCAATCACTGGACCGAGCTGATCCAGGAGGGCCAGGACCGCGGCGAGTTCCGCCCAGGCGTCGACGCCAAAATGGTCGCCTACGGTATTCTCGGCATGTGTAATTGGTTGTCGCGCTGGTTCGATCCTGCCAAGGATATCTCCATCGAGGAGATCATCGAGACCTACTTCACGCTAACTTCAAACGGCCTCGCCGTCCCGGCCGGCGAACAGGTCGACCTCGGCGCCGCCGTCGGAGATGCGGCGGAGTAAAGCACAGCCATTATTTTTCGGCGGCGCATAATTCGTCCACGGCCTCAAGCAACCGCTCGATTTTGAAGGGCTTTCGCAGGAACAGATCAGCGCCGAGCTTGTCCGCCATTTCGCGGTAAGTATCCGCTGACAGTCGCCCCCCACCGGAAATCGCGATGATGGGTAAATATCTACCGCCATTTCTAATGTTTGTGATCGTCTCGATGCCGTCGCCATTTTCCATGACGATGTCGGTTACGACGATGTCGATCTGACGATCGGCGAGAATCTTCTGGCCCTCGTGACCGCCCGATGCCCGGGTGACGACATGCCCATGCTTGACCAAAGCGGCGGCGAGCGTTTCCTGGATTTCGATGTTGTCGTCAACCACAAGTATGTTTGACATCTGACCCAAAGCCTAACGACCCCTTCGCTGTCTAAACCGCCAAGGTGATTTGCCCGCGGGTCCGGGTGGAACTTCCGGAACCCGCGGGCAACATCGGATCGCCGTTCCCTCGACGATCTTTGCTGGTAATAACTCAGACCTAGGCCGCTCTCACCTCGGCCAGGAACTTGTCGACCTCGGACCTCAGCGTTTCGGACTGCTGCGAAAGCTCTTGTGCCGACTTCAACACCTCGCCCGCGGATTCACCCGTTTCGGCTGAAGCCGTGCTGACGTTCGAGATGTTGGCGTTGACACTTTCCGTGCCGGTCGCGGCCTCCTGAACGTTGCGGCTGATTTCACCGGTTGCCGCACCCTGTTCCTCAACCGCAGAGGCAATGGTCGTGGCGATATCGTTCATCTCCGAAATCGTCGTCCCGATGCCCTCAATAGCGCCAACGGCTTCCTGGGTCGTGCCCTGAATGGCACCGATTTGGGCACTGATATCCTCGGTCGCCTGAGCCGTCTGACTGGCCAGGTTCTTGACCTCGGAGGCAACCACGGCAAAGCCCTTGCCGGCGTCACCGGCCCGCGCGGCTTCGATCGTGGCGTTGAGAGCCAGAAGATTTGTTTGGTTGGCGATGTCGTTGATAAGATCGACGACCTCACCAATCTTCTGCGCTGCGTCGGCCAAATCGCGGATGGTCTGATTGGTGTTTTCCGCGGCTTCGACCGCCTTGCCGGAGATTTCAGCCGAGTGGGTGACCCGCCGGCTGATTTCGTCGATGGACGACGAGAGTTCCTCGGCCGCACTGGCGACGGTTTGGACGTTGGCCGAAGCCTGTTCCGAAGCGGCCGCTACCTCGCTGGTCCTGGTTTGGGCGTCCTCGGCAGTATTGGACATCGACTGAGCCGTGCTTTCCATTTCCGTGGAAGCGGAAGCGACCAACTCAACCACACCCTTGACGCTGGATTCAAACCCGTCGGCCAATTTGAGCATGCCGTTACGACGGTCTTCCTCGGCCTGGCGTTTGGTTTGCTCCTGCTCTTCACGGAGTTTCTCAGCCTGTTTGCGGGATTCTTCCTGCTCTCCGCGCAGACGTTCGGCCTCGATCGCATTTTGCTTGAAGACCTCGACCGTCTCGGCCATGTCGCCGATTTCGTCGGCCCGTTCGGCGCTGGCGATTTCAACTTCGTTGTCGCCCTTGGCCAGACGCTGCATGATTTCCGTCATATGGCGGATGGGATTGGCGATGCCGTTGCCGATCAGCCAGGCAAGGGCCACGCCGATAGCGAGGGCAATGACGATGCAGACGGCGATCATCATGTAAGTGTTGTTGACCGTCGACACGTTGGCGGTTTTACGAACCTCCATCAATCCGATTTCCTCGCCGGAGAAATCAGCCATGATCTGACGGAATTTGTCGAAGTATTGCTTGCCACGCGCTTCACCGATCAGATCCGCCATATCGTCCATTGTCTTGGCGTTACCGATCTGACGGCGCAAGCCGATTGTCGGCTCGGTAACCTTGGTTTGCCATTCGTCAATCGTCGCCTCGGTTTCCGTCAGCAACTTGACCTGCGCTGGGTTATCGCTGACCGTTTCACGCAGGCTGGCAATGAGGTCGTGAAATGCCTTTTGTCCGGCATCATAGGGTGCCAGGAAGTCGTCCTTTCCGGCGAGCAGGTAGCCCCGCATACCGGTTTCCATGTCGACGGCGCTGGAAAGGATCGCGTTGGCTTGCTGGATCACCTTATAGGTATGCGTCACCCAGGCTTCGTTCTTCTGCATAATCTCAAGATTGCTCGCCACGGCTTTCTCAGCCTTTACCGCCGTCGCCTGGCGCTCTGCCATGAGGTTGGCTTCGATTTCGCTGAAGGCGGCAATCTGGGAGCGGAACGCGTCGAAGAACTTTTTCCCGAGTTTGCGGGAAACCAAGGCTTCGACATCGCCCAGCGTTTTGCTTCCGGCGACGACCTGACGCCGCAGTTCGATGGCCGGTTCGGTAACTTCGTCAACCCAGGCCCGGATCGTTGCCTCCGTCTCTTTCAAACGGGCAACCTGTGCCGGATTGTCGCTCACTGTTTCTTGAAGTGCTCGGATGCCGTCGAAGAAATTTGCTTTTCCGGCGTGGTACGGCGCGAGGAATTCTTCTTCACCGGCCAGCAGGTAGCCGCGCATTCCCGTCTCCATATTCACGGCATGGGCCAGGATTTCGGCGGCCGCCGCCAATACGCTGTGCGTGTGATCGACCCATTTCCCGGTTTGCTCAATGAGCGCCACGCCCTCGCTGACGTTTTTCTGAGCGGTTTCAAATGCATCGCGGCGTTCGCCGAGCAATTTTGCTTCGCGCTCGATGAAGGTGTTGATTTGGCCGCGAAACTTGTCGAAAAAGACCTTGCCTCGGGCTTCGCCGACCAGCGCCGCCATGTCGTTCATGGTCTTGGCGTCGCCTATTTTCCGACGCAATGCAATGGTCGGCTCGGTAACCTTTTCCTGCCACTCACGGAGGACGCGTTCAACCTCGGCCAATCTCTCGACTTGGCCCGGATTGTCGCTCACTGTTTCCTGCAGGGATGCGATTCCGGCGTAGGTTGCGGTTTCTCCGCTATTGTAGGGATCGAGAAATCCTTCCTGACCGGCCAGCAAATAACCGCGCATACCGGTTTCCATATCAACCGCTGAACCGACAATGCCGCTTGCGGCGGACAAGACGTTGTGGGTGTGCTCCACGCGCTGGTTCGTGGCGGTAATCGAGTTGATGTTGAAGACGGCGATGCCGCCCAACATAAGCAACAAGACCATTGGCGAGAGCACCCCGATCAGGATCTTCGGTTTGGTCTTGAGGTCTGCAAACTTAGCGGAAATATTCATCGATTCACTCCTGCT
>CAYOAD010000012.1:26937-34421 GCA_964401845.1 uncultured Rhodospirillaceae bacterium
CCGAATGGGTCATTTCAGGAAATGAGAATAGTTCGCAATTGTAACGTCGGTGTTTCCGTGAAGGAGTAATTTGTTTCCAGCGTGTAATGATCGCCGAAAAAATATGAGTCCCACTCCTAAAAAGAATATCGCGACTGTTTGAAACCCAAATATTCAATCAAACGGAAATGGTTTTATTCCTACCTTTTGTAAGGCTATTAACCTCGAGATGTATTTCAAATAGTTGAATACTCTCAGCCGAAGCTAAAACTGTAGGATTTTACTCCTAATTCGATGTTTATCCAGTAGAGGCTATTTTCAATAATGGGCGTTCACGGTTCATGAGAAACCACTAGAACGGTTCACGGACCGTCCGGCTCATTTACGTCGTCCGCCGTCACGGCTGATACCCGACACAGCAAACTGCGGAGCTGGTAGGTACCCATGGCGGGATCATAGGGCGGTTGATTGCTTGTAAGCACGTTGGCATTGGACTGCCAAATGCCGTAGTCGGGCGGGTCGGCTTCGGGGAACCACCAGCCGAATTCGGTATGGATGACGCCGGCATCGATACCCGTGGTGAGCTTGGCGATCTGGCGGATGCGGCCGCGAACGCTTTCGATCTACATCCAGCCGCCATCCGCAATGCCGTGGGCTGCGGCCGTGTCGGGATGGATTTCCGCTACCGGCTGCCGGGCACCTTTGCGGCACGAGGCCAGTTGCCGGTGCTCGGAATTGAAAAAGAACGGATTGCGGGCACCGGTGGTCAGGATCAGCGGATAATCCGCGGCCACGTCCGGAGCCGATACCGGGCTTTCCGGCGGCTCCTGGTAATACGGCAGGGGGTCATAGCCCCAGGCCTCAAGGTTGGTCGAGTAAAGCTCGATTTTGCCGGTCGGCGTATTGAAGCCCGCTTCCTCGAACTTGTGGTATTTCATTTCCGCTTGGTAGTAGCCGGCTTGCTTGAGATCGTCGAAGGAAAGACCGAATCCACCCGCTGCCAGCTGGGCGTCGTAAACCTCCTCAGGATCTTCCGTACAGTGTTCGAGGCCGAGACGGCGGGCCAGGGCGACGAAGATTTCCTCGTCCGACTTGCACTCGTGGGTGCGCACCGCCTGTTGATTGGCCAGCGCCACGTTCCCGGCGATGGTCGGCAAACCGGCGACCTCGTTGATCTCGGGCCAGGAGGCGGCCGGCAGCACGATATCGGCCAACTGCGCCGTCGGCGTCATGAAGAGATCCGCGTGGACGAGAAAATCGAGCGCCATGAGGGAGTCGTAGACCACATTGGTATCACCGTAAGTCGTCAGCGTGTTGTTGCCGAACACCATCATGGCCTTGACCGGATAGGGCTCTCCGGTACGCATGGCCTGGAGCACGGTCGGGATATGGGCGGCCGGTAGTTGGGCGCCCTCGGCGCACAACATTTTGAAACGATCGTAGCCCAGCCGTTTTTGCTGCTGTTCCGGCGGCATGGTGTCCAGCAGGCTCGGCACCCCGCCCAGGCAGTGCATGCCGAACACCCAGCCACCCGGCACGTCGATATTGCCGGTGATCGCCGGGATCAGCGACACCGCCCGCACCGTCTGGATGCAGTTGGGCGTCTGTTCGATGGCGACGCCCCATTCCATCAGGCCCGGCCTGGCGGCCGCGAACATTCGGGCGGCAGCGCGGATCTTGTCGGCCGGCAGCCAGGTGATGTCGGCGGCCCACTCCGGCGTCTTGTCCTTCACCCGCTCCGCCAGTTCGTCGAAACCGTAGCAATGGCGGGCGACGAAGTCTGCGTCGTACAATTTTTCGTAGATGATGACGTTGAGCATGGCCAGCGCCAGAGCATCGTCGGTGCCGGGACGCAGTTGCAGCCAGAGGTCGGCCTTTTTGGCGATATAGGTCTCGCGGGGGTCAATGCAGATGATGTTGGTTGCCCCCCGAAGCGCGTCGCGCGCGTTGAAGCGGGTTTCGCCGTCGGGTCCCGAATTCAGCGGCTGATGCCCCCAGTACATGATGCACTCGGCCTGGTGGCCGGCGGTGTAGTCGCTGACCGGGAAGTCGCCCATGGTGGCGAAGCAGGTGTTGACCCGGGGGTGGAAGCACTGGGCAAAACCCGGTTCGCTCCAGTTTGGACTGCCGAAAGCGAAGGCGAAGCGCGATACCCAACGGATGTGATGGCGCCCCGTACCGGTGCCGAAATGCACCGCCTCGGCGCCGAATTCCTGCTTGATGGCGCTCAAGCGCTGGGTGATTTCATCCAGCGCCTCATCCCACGAAATACGCTGCCACTCGCCGGACCCCCGCTCGCCCTTGCGCCGCAGCGGGTGCTTCAGCCGGTCGGGGTGGTAAACCAGCTCGAGCGTGGCGTTGCCGATGGGGCAGAGCCGGCCCTTGTTGAACGGACTGTCCGGATCGCCGGTCACCTTCACCAGGCGTTCGCCCTCCACATGCAACAAGGTGCCGCAGCCGCCGTGGCAACTCCGGCAGACACTCTTCAATACCTTGGCAGTGTCGGCATCATCGGACGCAGTAGGTTCAACGATGTTGTCCATAATCTAGATTTAATGGACAAATAGTTTCAAGTGAACCTAATTATTAGATATCCCGCTGGTCTTGGTCTTGGTGAACTCGCCAGTCTCCGCGTCCATTACCCAAAGATCACCGTCGGAAATATCGAACCAGGCGGCGTGAAGCGCCAACCGGTTCCTGTCTTCCAGGATATGCACGCAAGGAAACGTCCTGAGGTTGGCGATCGATTGCCTCAGCGATGCCCGTTCCAGTTCGGTTTGCTTTTCCGCGGGGCTGAGCCCGCTGGACGGCAGGGCGGACGCTGCTGGTGAGATCAGGTTCATCCACTTGCCAATAAAATCGCCCGGCGACAACGGTTCCGCGGCAGGGTTCAAGACCGCGCCGATGCCGCCGCAACGGGCGTGGCCAAGCACGACGATGTGCTTCACCTTGAGACTCTGAACGGCGTACTCGAGCGCCGCCGAGGTGGCGTGGAAAGCGCCGTCGGGCTCATAGGGCGGCACCAGATTGGCCACGTTGCGCATGACGAAGATCTCGCCCGGCGCGGAATCGAAGATGGTTTCGGGCGCCGCGCGCGAATCGCAGCAGGCGATAATCATGGTCTCGGGCGTCTGTCCCTGGTCGGCCAGATGGCGGTAGCGGTTTTGCTCGCGCTCATAGCGGCCGTCCTTGAAGGCGCGGTAGCCGGATAATAGCTCGTCCGGAAATTCAGTCATCTGTCGTTCATCTGCCTTTGATTTATGTGGTTCGGGATCATTTCGCCTAACTATCGGCGGGCGGCGGCACAAGGTCGAGAAATTTCAGCAAGGAGACGAAAGTGGCGAGTTTCTCACGCCGGAACTCGTCGGGGTCGGTCTCGCTGAAATCGTAAAATCCCTTACCGGCACCGAGGCCGCGATCGCCCCGGGCGATCATGTCGTCGACCATCTTGGGCACGTCGAAGCGTTCCGACCCCAGCTCCTTCTTCAGATAGCGGGAAGCGTACTGAAGGATTTCAACGCCGCCCCAGTCGATGAACTCGATCAGTCCCATGGTGGCGTAACGTATGCCAAAACCGGCGCGCACCGCCCTGTCAATATCCTCGGCGGTGGCGACGCCCTCCTCGACCATGCGGACCGCCTCGTTCATGGCGACCGTTTGGATACGCGGTACGATGTAGCCCGGCGAGGCTTTGCATCGCACGGGCACCTTGCCGACGCTTTTGAGAAAGTCCATCAGCTTCTGCACGATGGCCTCGTCTGTGCCGTCGCTGGGACTGACCTCCACCAGCGGGATCAGGTAGGCCGGATTGAGCCAGTGGGCGTTCAGGAAGCGTTCGGGATGGACGATGAAGCGCGCCAGCTCATCGACCAGCATGGTCGAGGTGGTCGAGGCGACGATGGCCTGTTCGCTCGCCACCTCCCCGATGCGCTGCAGGGCGTCCTGCTTGGCCACCAGAAGCTCCGGCACCCCTTCGAAGATGAAGTCGGCAGCGCTTAAGACGTCTTCGGCGTCGGACAACGGCGCACCGTCGATCCGCGCCAACGTCGCCGCGGCCGCATCGGCGTCCAGGACATCGAGGGAAATCAGAAAATCGAGGTTCTCCTTGATCTCGGTTTTTGCGCCATCGATCAGGGCCGCCGAGGCATCGGCGGAGCGGTCCTTGAAATCCAGGATGGTGACGGGATGGCCCGCATAGGCGAACACCTGGGCGATACCGCGCCCCATGCGTCCGGCGCCGACGGCGACGATTGTCGGTGACGATTTGTCCGTCATGCCGGGATACCTTCCCGCATGAGAGTCTGCCAGGCCGCCTTGTCGAGGTCTGCCAGGCCGAGCGCCTCGAGCGTCCGTCCGGAGGCATAGAGGTCCTCCCCGACAATGGCCGAACCGATGGCCAGCATACCGCTGGCGATAGGCGTTTCGACGCCGGCGTAGCGGCCCACCGAGGTCAGGAAGGACAAGCCGATGGCGGTGTCCTCGCGCATGTAGCGATGGCTGGTCAACTCGATATGCTCGCGCCAATCGCCGCTGTCGGTCAGACGCTCGTGCGAGGAATTGCCGTACATCCATTCCTCCAGCCCATCGTCATAGTGGTTGGCCAGCGGGAAGTGCGGCGCGCCGTAACCCATCGCTTCCCGCACCGCCATGCGTTCGGCATCGAGCGCGTCGGTGGTGCGCCGAATGGCGGGCTGTGTGCCCTCGTTGTGGATGTCCCAGGCATCGAAATGCTCCAGGGGACCGGCGTTCATCAGGATGAGCGGCGGGTGAATGATGGGTCCGGCGTTCATCAAGGCGCCGTCCATCAGGTCGCTCAACGGCTCGACGGCCGCATAGGCCTCGGCGATGACGGCCAGAGCGCGCTCGGAATCGCGGGCGGGAAAGATACCGGTGGGAAGGCGTGTGGCATAGACGCTGATGCGAACTTCAACGTCGGTCTGTTTACGGGCCAGATACGGCAGCGTGCCGGTTTCGGCAAAGGCCACGTTGGCGCCGTTACCGGCATCGCGCATCGCCTTAGCATAGATGTAACCGCCGAACGTACCGGGCGGCAGATAGGCGACCTGCCCCTCCTCCCAGAGCGGCGCCAGTTGCGGCGCCAGGGAATTGTGCGTCGTGCACGGCAGGGGAGCGACGATCAACTCGGCCCCCGACACGGCTGCCGCCAGATCCGCCGTGAGAAGGGAAATCTCCACTTCACGCGAGCCGTTCCAGTCGGTCAGGGTAATCGCGCTGGCGTCCTTGACGGGCTGAAAAGCCTCTTCGTCGCGCCGCCACAGCCTGACCTCGTGACCCAATTCCGACAGGTGGGCCGCCGCCGCATAACAACCGTGTCCGCCACCGATAACGGCAATCTTCATGGATTTTCCCCACAAATTAGTTTAAGCTTAAAATAATATTCTTGGTTCGCGGCTTACAGTCAAGCTATTCCGGCAAGGGATTCTGGACGCCGCAAGAGCGAAAAGGCAAGACCGCAAATGACAGGCAAAACCGTCCAAGGCAAAACCCTCGAGCCCGTCATCTCAGAGGAACAGCGCGCGTTGTTCCCTGATATCGCAGGTAACGAGATCAACGGCCTGGGTGAGCCGGAAGTCCGGCCGCCCACGGCGATCTATTGGCACCCGCCGCGCAAGAAACGCCCCTTCGCGCCGGTGCAAAGCTGGATGCTGAAGAAATCCAGCGCCGAGGTACCGGAAATCGCCGACATGAACAACCAACTCGGCGGGCGAGGATCGAAGGAAAGGGTGCCGAAAGCCGAGGCCCCGACGGCAGACTCCCAGGAATCTCTGACGGCGGCGGTCAAAGCGTTTGCCCTGGCGGGCGAAGCCGATCTCGTCGGCATTACCAAACTGCGGCCGGAATGGGTATACGACGGATACGAATTCAAGGACGACGAATACGTCGTCATCGTCGGCATCGAGATGGATCATGCCGAATTGTCCACGGCACCGGAAAGCGGCAGCGTCATTGAAGTGATGCGGGCCTACAACCGCGGCACCCGCACGACGCGCGACCTGGCCGACTGGATCCTGGCCAAAGGCTTTGACGCCGAGCCGGAAGGCGGCCCGATCGCCGGCAAGTTCACGCTGATCCCGGCAGCTCTCGCCGCCGGCTTCGGCGAACTGGGCAAGCACGGCTCGATCATCAACCGTACCTACGGCTCATCCTTCCGGCTGGCGGGCGTGGTTACCAATATGCCGCTGGACACCGATGAGGTGGACGACATCGGCGTCGACGATTTCTGCATGAGCTGCAAGCTCTGCGAAGCGGCCTGCCCACCCGACGCCATCTCGAGCGAGAAACAGATCGTGCGCGGCGTTGAGAAGTGGTACGTCGATTTCGACCAGTGCGTGCCCTATTTCAACGAGACCTACGGCTGCGGCATCTGCATCGCCATCTGCCCCTGGAGCCGTCCCAACGTCGCCTCCGGCCTGGCCGCCAAAATGGCGCGGAAGAGGGCGCTGTCGAAGGTTCGGGACTAGGCCAGGTTTAGGAAATCGTGACGGTCCGCTCCGGCGGAAACCGTAGAGTTACGGCAGTCCCATTGTCGGGCTCGGTATCGATGGCGATCGAACCGCCGTGCAGTTCGACCATTTGCTTAACGATCGTCAGCCCCAGGCCGGTGCCCTCGTGGGAGCGGGTGCTGACCTGTTCGATCTGGCTGAAGGGTTTGAGGACGAAATCCACCTGGTCGGGCCGCATGCCGATGCCGTGGTCGACAACCGTCACTTCCACCGCGCCCTCGAACTCGCCCAAGTAAATTTCGATCTTGCCACCTGCCGGCGAGAACTTTACGCCGTTGGAAAGCAGATTGATGATCATCTGCTTGACGACCCGGCGATCGGCCAGCAGGTGACCGACAACCGATTTGCGCCGAATCTCGGTATAGATGCCCGCCTCGTCCAGCTGGGGCGCCAATATCGGCAGGCAATCGGACACCGTCTCGTAAATGTCGACAACGGATTCCTTCAACTCCATTTCGCCGGCCTCGATTTTGGCGATATCAAGAATATCGCCGACGATATCCAGCAGATGTATGCCGCTGCGCTGAATAAGCGCGCCGTATTCGACATACTGCGGCTTATCGACGGAACCGAACATCTCGGTCGCAATCATTTCCGAAAAGCCGATGATGGCATTCAACGGGGTGCGCAGCTCGTGGCTCATGGAGGCGAGAAACTCGGATTTGGCGTGGCTCGCCTCCTCCGCCTTGACGGCCAACCTTTCCAGTTCCTTGCTGAGCTCAATGAGTTCCCGTTCCGTCTCCTCGCGCCTTCGGATTTCGCGGTCGAGCCGTTGCACGGCCGGCAGCCACGAGGCGAGGCCGACCGCCGCCATGATCGTGCCGGGGAAGTAGAAGAATACGGCGAGGATAAAGCTTTGTTCCTGCCACAGCCAGGTGGACATCAGGGCTCTCAAATCGAGCGAGGTGGCAACCTGAATGAGGTAGTCCACCAGGGTCGCCAGAGAAATGATGGAGACGCCGACCACGATCAAAAAAAATC
>CAYOAD010000013.1:0-34172 GCA_964401845.1 uncultured Rhodospirillaceae bacterium
GAACGCCGCGATCAGGGCCGTCTGCAGGTAAACGGTCCGGTTCGAATCCGGCCAGATATCGATGCGCGGCAGCGGGGTGGCCGATTGATCCTGCAGACGGAAGCCCGCCGCCAGCAATACAAGCGCGCCGCAAACGGCAAGCTGCACCAGCGCCAGATTGACGGCCCGGAAGAGATCGAAATCCAGCTTAACGGCTTCGTAGATCGCTACTTCGAGCGTATTGAATTTTGGCGAGCCGCCCAGCACCAGAACAATGGCGAACGAGGTGAAGCAAAGCAGGAAGATAAGCGCGGCCAGGCCCGGCAACGCTGGCGCCAGGGCGGGCCATTCGACCAGCCGGAAGCGCTGCCAGGATGTCATGCCGAGACTGCGGGCCAGTTTGAGTTTTTCGCTGGGAATTGCCTCCAGCTGATGCAGCAAAGTACGGGCGGCGAAGGGTCCGTTCAGATAGGTGTGGGCGATGACGATGCCGCCCAGCCCGTAAATGGCGCCGCCGATGCCGCCACCCATAAGACTATCCAGCAAGGCATTCAGCCAACCGTTGCGCCCGAATACCGAAACCAGGCCCAACACGGCAACCAGTGTCGGCAGGACCATGCTGAGGGCCAACAGATCAACCAGTAATTGCCGGCCCGCAAACGTTCGGCGGTGGCTGAGACTCCAGGCTGTCAGGAGGCCGAGCAGGATCGAACAGATCGTCGAGAGACCGGCCTGAATGACGGTGATCGACAGAATGTGGCCGACGCCGGAAAAATTGGATGCCTCACCGGTACCTTCCGGCGCCTCAGCCATGATGGCGCCGAATAGCGTCGTTATCACCGCCAGTAAGCCAATGGAAATGGCGATGCCGGGGCCAAGTCCGATCACAAGTGACCGGACCGTCCGCCCCGGCGGAAGTGCGCTTACCTGTTGAGCGCCGACAGCCATTCGTCGATCCAGGCCTTTTGGTGCTTCTCAACCCTGGCGCTCGACATCAGCAATGATTTTGCCGGCACCTGAAGCGCGGCGAAGCCCTTGGGCAATGCGCTTGCCGTCTTTGCCGCGGGGTACATCCAGTTGCCCGTGGGAATGGCGCTTTGGAAACCGTCGGACAGGATGAACTGCATGAAGCGCCGGGCGAGGTTCGGTTGCCGGGTCGATTTCACGACGCCGGCAACTTCGACCTGCATGTAGTGCCCTTCGGAAAAGGCAGCCGACTTGAAGCGGGCATCCTTTTCGGCGATCAGGTGATAGGCCGGCGAGGTCGTGTACGACAACACCATGTCGGCTTCACCCTTGAGAAACAGGCCATAGGCGTCCGACCAGCCCTTGGTCACCGTCAGGATCTTCGGTGCCAGTTTGCTCCAGATGGCCGGCGCTTCATCGCCGTACGCTTCCTTGATCCACAGCAGCAGACCCAGTCCCGGCGTGCTGGAGCGCGGATCCTGGATGACGATTTTGAAATCGCCGCCGCGTTCGGCCAGAGCCTTGAACGAGGACGGGGCGTCCTTGAGCTTTTCACTGTTGTAGACAAAGGAAAAGTAACCGTAATCGAACGGCACGAAGGTATCGTCGGACCACGCGACCGGCAGCTCAAGGTTAGATGTGTCGGCCTGGTGGGTGTCGAAGAGACCCGTTTTGCGGGCCACGTCCGTCAGATTGGAGTCGAGTCCCAAAGCGACATCCGCCTTGGTGTTTGTGCCCTCCAGCTGAAGTTTGCGCAAAATGCCGATGGAGGACTCCATGGCAACGAAATCGAGCGTGCAGCCGCATTCGGCCTCGAACGACTTCTTGATGGCCGGCGCCGGTCCCCACTCCGCCGCGAAGGCATCGTAGGTATAGACGGTGAGCACCGGTTTATCGGCGGCCTGGGTCACCGAAGCGCCGCAAACCAACAGCGCAAGCCCCAGCAAGAGCCCAAGGTTGGGAATGGTAGATCGTTTCATCAACTCGCCCTCTCATAAGCGTTGGGCGGCGGTGGATGAGTTTTCGAAAGGGTATTTGAAGTACCTTTTCGTCTCCGACTTCCTCCGCCAGCATGATCTGGTTCAGGTTCAATGGGTTTTTCTCAGCCCTATCGGGCACCCCAGAGAGACAGGCTCAATATAAGGATATAGTGTCCGGAAGCAAGCGATGGGAAACGCGAAAAGTGCAGATGGATAATAAACCTCGGAAGTTCCCGGACCCTCTCGTCCTCGTCGGCGGCGGTGAGGTCGATTGGCAGGCGGTGGCGGACCTGCGCGCTCGGGGCTTTCCGCTGGTGGCGGCCGATGGCGGCGCCAACGACATGCCGCCGTCCGAGGCGCCGCCCGATATGATCATCGGCGACCTCGATTCGCTGGTTGACCGCGAACGCTGGGACGGGCGCACCGAGATCCTGCATCTGGCGGAACAGGAAACGACGGATTTCGAGAAATGCCTCTATGCGACCGACGCGCCGCTCTATGTCGCTTTCGGTTTCCTCGGCCGGCGGCTCGACCATTCCCTGGCCTCGCTGCACGTGCTGACGAAGTACCATCGGCAAAAATCCATCATGCTGATCGACGCAATTGATCTCTTGACGGTCACCAGCGGCGCTTTTGAAATGTCCCTGCCCTTGGGCGCGCGCTTTTCCGTTTACCCCATGGAGGCGGTAACGTTCGACCGGTCCGAGGGCCTGGAATTTGCGCTCGACGATCTGACGATGAAGCAGGGTGGGCGGATCGGAACATCGAACAGGGTCACGACCGATCCGGTTCGAATAATCCCGCGGGCGCCGGGAGACGAGGCCTACGCCGTCGTCCTCTCGAAAAATCTGCTCGACAACGTGCTGGATATGATGATGGGTGAGGCGACATGACACAGACGGCAATTGACCAAGAAACCGTTTCCGGCTGGATCGGCAAAACCGAGAGCATGGATGATGAGATCGCGGCCGGACAGGCGGCGCTGTTCCACGCCACCTTCGACTGCGAATTCCCGGTTCCCGGTCCGGGCGATCCCCTGCCGCCGCTGTGGCACTGGATCTATTTTCTCAGTGGCGCCAGACAGTCCGATTTAGGCCGGGACGGCCATCCGGAGAAGGGTGATTTCTTCCCTCCCCTCCCCCTGCCCAGACGCATGTGGGCCGGCGGAAGGGTTGAGGTTATAGAGCCGCTGCGCATCGGAGAGAGCGCCACCAAACGTTCAACGATCACAAAAATCCAGCCCAAAACCGGCCGCACGGGCGAACTGTGCTTCGTCACCGTGCGGTACGATTTCCTGGTCGAGGGTAAGTGCCGCCTTTGGGAAGAACACGATATCGTCTACCGGGAGGACGACGCCGCGGACGCCAAACCACCCGAGCCGCCGGCGGCGCCGACCGGAGCGGACTGGTCGGAGACGGTCCATCCCGATCCGGTCCAGTTGTTCCGCTATTCCGCGTTGACCTTCAACAGTCACCGCATCCACTACGACCGGCAATATTGCCTGGAGGTGGAAGGCTATCCGGGGCTGGTCGTCCACGGGCCGTTTACGTCGACGCTGTTGATCGGATCGGTGGGAAAATATTTGCCTGACGCCGACGTCGCCAGGTTCGATTTCCGAGCCATGGGGCCACTGATCGATACGGCGCCCTTTACCATCAATGGCCGTGAGACGGACGGACAGGTCGAGCTTTGGGCCGCCGACGCCGAGGGCCGGCTTGCCATGCAAGCCCACGCCGAACTTCGCTAGCCGATCGAGGGTACGAATATGTCTGACAAGGACGGCGCCGCCCCTAACACATCCAACGGCCACAACCGCCGCCGGCTGATCAAAAGTTTGTGGGCGCAAGCCGGCATCGTGACGCCCGCCGTCGCCTTGGTGATCGCCGGTTTCGTCCTGGCCTATCAGTTCGTCGATCCCGCCGCCCCGGACCGAGTTGTGATGGCGACCGGCTCGCAAAGCGGGGCGTATCACGCCTTCGGTAAGGCTTACGCCGCCCGTTTCGCCGAAGAGGGTATCGACCTCGTGCTCAAATCGTCGGCGGGATCGTCGCAAAATCTCGAACATCTGAAGGACGAAGACGGCGATGTCGATGTGGCGTTCCTCCAGGGCGGCATCGGCAAGGCAAGCGATCATCCAAACCTCAAAGCACTTGGCAGCATCTATTATGAACCCATCTGGGTGTTCGTCCGTGACCGGCCCAACCCCCGCCGATTGACCGAGTTGGCCGGCAAGCGCATCGCCGTCGGCGGCAAGGGAAGCGGCACCCGGGCGGTGGCGCTCAACTTGCTGGCGGACAACGGCATCACCGCTGAAAAAGCCGGAATCGTCGAAATCGGCGGCGCCGAATCGGCTGACGCACTGAGTGCCGGCGAGGTGGATGCCGCCATATTCGTCACCTCGGTAACCTCAAAAACGGTTCGCATGTTACTTAGTCAGCCAAATATCTCGCTAATGAGTTTCGAACGCGCGGACGCTTACCTGCGGCGCAACAGCTTCCTCTCCAAGGTCGTCCTGCCCAAGGGGACGGTTGATCTCGCGCTGAACCTGCCGGCGGAAGACACCGTGCTGCTGGCGCCCGCCGCCACCATCGTCGCCAATGAACGTCTGCACCCGGTGCTGATCGATCTATTTCTGCTGACGATGCACGACACCCATCGCCAGGGCAGCCACCTGGAGGCGGCCGGTGAATTCCCTTCCCCGAGTTACGTCAGCTATCCCCTGGAGCCGACCGCCGAGCGCTTTTACGAACGCGGCCCACCGTTCCTGCAACGCTATCTACCGTTCAGCGCCGCCAACCTGCTGGACCGGCTCAAAATCATGCTGTTGCCGTTGCTGACGTTGCTGTATCCGCTGTTCAAGATCCTGCCGCCCGCCTACCGCTGGCGCATGCGCTCAAAGGTCGACCGCTGGTACAAGGAACTCCAGTCCGTCGACGACCGGATGCGGTTGGGCGAGATATCCAAGGAAGAAGCCAGACGGAGGCTCGGCGAGATCGAGGATTCGGTCGAGCAGGTCTCCGTCCCCGCCGGTTTCGCTTCCGGCGCCTACACGCTGCGCCTTCACATCGAGTTGCTGCGCCGCAAGCTTGACGATTAGTGCAACTCGAATATTTCAATGGGCGACGGAGGGGTTAACAAGTGACAGCGGAAATCTACGACCAGACGATCAACGTGCTGGGTGAAGGCCCGCTTTGGCATCCGGAACGCGGGGAACTGTTCTGGTTCGACATCGTGTCGCAGAAACTCTACCACCGCGCCGGCGAGGACTTGCGTCAATGGCAGTTCGGCGAACCGGTTTCCGCCGCCGGCTGGATCGACCGGGACAACCTATTGGTCGCCAGCGCGTCCGCCCTGTCGCGATTCGACATCGAAAGCGGCGACAGCGAGGTCGTTGTCCCCCTGGAAGACGACAATCCCCTGACGCGCTCCAACGACGGGCGGGCGGACCCCTTCGGCGGATTCTGGATCGGCACGATGGGGTGCGCGCACGAGGAGAAGATCGGCACGATCTACCGCTATTACCGGGGCGAAGTCCGCGCGCTGTATTCCGGCATCACGGTGCCCAACGCGATGTGCTTTTCGCCGGACGGCGGCCTTGCCTATTTCACCGACACCATGCAGGGCCAGGTCATGCGGCAGAAGCTGGATCCGGCTGACGGCTGGCCGCTGGGCGAGCCGGACGTGTTTATCGATGTCAGGGGCGAGAAATTCGGCGCCGACGGTTCCGTGATCGACACGCAAGGTAATTTCTGGAACGCCCGCTACGGCGGCTACAGCGTGGCCCGGTATTCTGCGGATGGGGACTTGATGGATACGCTGTCGCTGCCCACCGTCTACATCACCTGCCCGGCCTTCGGCGGCGCCGATCTTTCCAATCTTTACGTCACCTCATGTTGCCGGAACATGAGCGAGGAAAAGCGCCGGGAGCAGCCGGACGCCGGAAAAACTTTTGTTTTCGAAACCACAGCCAAGGGGCAGGCCGAGCACCGCGTCGTACTCTGATAAAGATCTCTTCAGTCGTCTTTGGCGCTGCGGCGGGCCAGTTTTTGCGTCAGATTTTCAGCCACGCCCGGCCGGCTCCAGGGGCACACCGTGGTGCAGATCGAGCAGCCTAGATGTTCGTTGAAGAACGGGATGCAGCGGTCGAAATCGACGTACCAGCGCTCGACACCCCTGATCCAGGTCTTGGTCGGGCTGATGGCGTCGACCGGGCAGGCGTTTTCACAGACCTTGCAGTGCGTGCAGAAATCGTCCGCGCCGAACTCGTCGGAGGGCTGCGCGATCAGGGGCATGTCGGTGAGCACGGCGCTGAGGCGGAAATTCGAGCCCAGCTTGCGGTTGATGATGGAGCCGTGCTTGCCCAATTCACCGAAGCCGCATTCCAGCGCCGGCGGGATCATGACGAAGGTGGCATGGCTCGGCGCGCCGACCGGGATGGCGCGATAGCCCTGCTCAAGGATCCAGGCAGCCAGGGTGCGGGCGGATTTGAGCACCTCGCCGTACTGATTGAGCACCTCCGCGCCGGCGACCTGGTCCGGTACGTTGAGCATCGTTTCGTAGTCCTGCTCGCCGCCGATCATGACGATCCAGGGCAGGCCGTGGCTTTCGCAACGGTCGTAGACCCATTCCTCGTTGAAGCGCGTGATGCCCACCAGATCTGCACCGCGCTGTTTGGCTTGCTCATGAACGATCCCGGCCCAATCTTCCGGGCTGTGTTCAACTCTTTCCGCCGCCTGCTCAGGCAAGGGGGTGGCATGGATTTCGGCCCGGCGCGTAAAGGCTTCGATGACGTCGTCGATCATCGGCTGCTGGCCGAACCACTTCTGCATTTCGCCGTGGGGAATGCTGTCCGGATCCTGCCAGTAGATCGGCGTCGGCCGGCGGAAATCGGTTTCGCCCTGGCCGTTGATCTCATTGCCGGAAATTTCGGGCCGCAACTCCATAAGCTCGGGATCAGGCGTGTAGCTTTCCTTGATCTCTTTCGGATCTCGTTTCACGGCAGATCGGTCCCGTTTGCTGTTTCCGGAACGATACAGTTTAATGCAAACCGGCTTGGCGGAAAATCCGGTTCCCCACTGGGGAACCGGATTCCAGACTAGCGCCCAATTGCATGATCGATGAGCTTGCCGTAAAGCCGTTGGCGGGCCGACGGATCGGCCGGCCTGATCCAATCGCGGCCCATATCCGTCCAATCCGGATCGTCCGGATCGAGACCCATCGTGCGGATGTAATCGTCCTCCACGACGATGAACTGGCGCTGGTAGCCCAAGAGAAATCCGCCGTGCTGCTCACGGATATCACGGGCTTCCTCGTAGGATGCCGACCAGATATTCGTATGCGCACCGCATCCCCTGGGATAGAGCAATTTGCCGTAATCGTCGGTGGGCTTGCCGCCCAGGACGCAAGTGGCATGAGACCAGCCTTCGAAGCCGAACTCACGGGCGACGGCGGCCAAACAATGCCGGCGCTTGAGCGTCTGCGACAAGGCCTCATCGTCGAGCTTGCGCAACTCGGGATCCGTGCGCAGCTGTTTGAGCGCCTGCCCGTCCAGGGACTTGGCATTTCGGTGAAGAATTCGGGCGCGGTTTTTCAGCGCCTCGACGGAATCAGTCATAACAGTTACTCCTGTTATGGATCGTTCCCGCTCCGCATGATCCAAGAGAACCATATGGATGACTGTCGTCGTCTTGATGTTTTCAGGGTGAGGAGACTTTCGGCGGGAGAGGCGCCCCTGAGCACCTGCTGGGGCCTCTCCTAACCAATGGGTGCGGGCGGGTCAAGCCTTTCCGCCGCGTGGCCGCGCCCGATCGCGCCTAGCGCTTGCGTTTCTTGCCGAAAATGGCGTCCCAATTATCACGGTAGTTGTCGGTGACAATCTTCTGGTTTTCGCCTCTGGTGTAACCCTTGCCTTGCTTGGGCGACGCGTCCGAACCGTCGGACGACGGCGGGCTCGAAGCGTCCGAGCCCGATTTTGCTTCCTCCGCAGACATGCGATTTCCTCGGTCGATTTGTTTTCAAGGTAAAATTCGGGCGGCTTTATAGCGAAATTCGGCCTGAAAATCCAGTCCCGGCCCGAAGCCGTCCTAAATCAGGAACATGTCGTCCAGCGCCTTGAACAGGTCGTCACCGAACGATTCGCCCTTATGGATGACCGGTACGTTGCCGGGCAGAAGGTTCAGGTAATCGTCGTCGTCCTCAAGGCTGGTGATCAGGGCCAGCGGCACGTTTCTGGTGGCCGGCATGGACGTCAACGATATCGCCAGATCAA
Source organism: uncultured Rhodospirillaceae bacterium (assembly GCA_964401845.1). GTDB lineage: Bacteria > Pseudomonadota > Alphaproteobacteria > UBA2966 > UBA2966 > CAYFKJ01. The sequence continues at coordinate 8,194 of CAYOAD010000013.1, forward strand.
TGCCGTTCAGTTCCGGCATCATGGCCGACACCACGACGAAATCGGGCTTGGTGCGGATGATCATGGACAGTGCATCAAAGGTACTGCTAACGGTCGAGACCCGGTAGCCGCACTGCTGCAATTCGCGCTCGACGTAGCGCGTGGCGGTGCCGGGCAGCATCACCAGCATGACCTCGATGTGGCGGACCTCAAGCTCTTCATCGTCGAATCCGCCTTTGGCCGGCAGGGTACGGACGATCTGGGAAGCATCGCCCTCCATCGGCACGTTGCCTTCAAGCATATCCTCCAGCACCTCGACGAATGTGCGGGCGTCCTCCAGTCCCTTGGGCGTCAGTTCCCTGACATTGGTGAGATAGTCTTCGAACCGGTGGCCGACGATGCCGAGGGTGCGGTAATCCTCGTTCTCCGACGGGCGGCTCAGCAGCGACGACAACTGCTGGACCGAAAACAGCAATTCGGGGAGCGATTTGCGCTTTTGCCCGACTGCGTCAACCAACGCGTCGACCGTATTGACCTGCTCCTTCGCTTCGTCGATCAGTTCGAGGAGCATGCTGTTTTCGGCGCCGTGGATATCGAAATTGTTGGGCTCGGACATCTTCCAACCTTTGAACCAGTGGACCAAGCACCCCCAAAATCGTGCTACCGGCGATGATACAAGATCGAAAGATTTTGGAAACGCCTTTCATTTCCGTTATCGATAAAGTTCCCGTTGTTTGAAGGAGACCCGCATGGACGCGCCCGAGGGCTTTACCGAGCACGACAGGAAGAGCCCGCTCACCGATCCGTGGGAGCCGATATATTCGCGCAAGCACCCGGACAGGCTCGACCTCGGTCTGTGGCTGCGCGAGGCCCATTGCAACGCCCGCGGTTTCGCCCACGGCGGCCTGATCTCCGCCCTGGCCGACAATTCGATGGGCCACAGTTGTATTGCCGCACACGGCGGCGGGGCCAACATGGTCACCGTCAACCTCAACATCGATTTTATCGGCGTGGCCAAGTCCGGCGCCTGGCTGGAAGTGAACAGCGAGGTCGTCAAGACCGGCAAGAGCCTGTGTTTCGTGCAATGCCGGGTGACCGCAGACGGTAAGCTGTGCGCCCGCGGCAACGCGACCTTCAAGGTCGTTTAGGCCGGCCGGCGGGGACGGGAGCACACCATGAAGCTGAGCCAACTGCGAAATTTGGTCGCCGTAATCGAGGCCGGCAGCGTGCGCCAGGCCGCCCGCAACCTCAACGTCTCCCAATCCGCCGTCACCAAAAGCATCAAGCAGCTTGAAGAATTGCTCGGTACGGAGTTGCTGCTGCGCGCCTCGCACGGGGTTTCCGCCACCGCCGCCGGCGACGCCTTGGCCCAGCGCGCCATGGTCATCGAAGCCGAACTGCGCCAGGCCCGCAACGACATCGAAGCCGTCCAGGGGGCCGCGACGGGAGAAATCCGCATCGTCGCCTCGCCCACCGTCATGATGGGCCTGCTGCCCAAGGCGATCGTCAACTTCAAGAAAGCCCGCCCCGGCGTCAATTTTCAGATCGAGGAAGGCCTCTACCCCGACGTGTTGCCGTCAATCCGCACCGGCGACATTGATTTCGCGGTTTGCCTGGTGCCCGAGCGGCCGCGCGACGAAGACCTCAATTTCGATCTCCTGGTGCGCGATCAGCTGACGCCGGCGGTCCGCGCGGGACATCCCCTGACGCGGGTCAAGAAAATCGCCTTGGAAGACCTGGTGGATGTGGGCTGGGTGGTCTATCAGCGCAGCCGCACCGGGCGCGACATTTTTGAACAAACCTTCGCCCTGAACGATCTGGAACCACCGGCCAATATGACCAAAAGCACCTCCTTCGCCTGTACCCTGGCGCTGGTCGAACAAAGCGACTACGTCACTCTGGTGCCACGCAAGATATTCGCCGGCAAGATCGTCGGCGGCGCCATCACGCCCTTGAACCTGGAAACCTCCATGCCGGCCTGGAACGTTATGGTGATCAGCCGCGCCAAGCATGCCCTGTCGCCGCTCTGCACCGCATTTCTCGAAGATCTGCATCGGGCCGAACCGGACGGCGGATAGATCGACCCGTGCCGGTCGTTCACCAAAATCGATCAATATTCCCTGTATTTGCATCAAAAAGGTGGTATGGCAGACGCTATTATTGGCGGATCACAATTTTTGAAGGGAATCACCCGTGGAAAGTTTGAAGTTCTCCGTCGTGCTTTATGGACTTCTGCAGATGATGCGTTTTCAGGCGTGGAGACACCCGAAATACGCCGCCCGCCTCTGCGAAATGAACTTCACCGCCCAGATTAAGACCAAGGACAATTCGGTCGGTCGCTACTACACGTTCAAGGACGGCAAGATCAAATCCGGCGCCGGCATGCATCCCGACCCGGACATGACGTTGGCCTTCAAGACGGCGGGTATCGCCTTTGGCCTGCTGCTGCCGCCGATCAACCAGCTCGATCAGGTCAACGCCATGAAGGACTTCAAGATCACGCTTGAAGGCGCCGACGAGCAGACTTCATGGTTCACCCAGACCGTCATGATGGCGCTGACGGCGCACTGGAAATTCGGCGTGGCGGTGGGCGGCGGCGTCACCCGTTTCGTCAACATGACCAACGGCGGTCCGGTGTTCCTCTACGTCAAGGACGGCAAGATCGTGCGCATGACGCCCATCGTGTTCGACGAAACCGATCCCCAGCCCTGGACCATCGAGGCGCGCGGCAAGAAATTCACGCCGCCGCGCAAGACCAGTTTGGCGCCGCACGGCATGAACTGGAAATCCATGGTCTATTCGCCCGACCGGCTGCTCTACCCGATGAAGCGGGTGGACTTCGACCCGAACGGCGAGCGCAATCCCCAGAACCGCGGCAAATCCGGCTATGAACGCATCAGCTGGGACGAGGCGCTCGACATCGTCGCCAGCGAGATCAAGCGGACCAAACGCGTCCACGGCCCCGGCTCCATCGGCAACAGCCATGGCTCCCACCATACCTGGGGCAACATCGGCTACTACCTTAGCGCCAACTTCCGCTTCATCAACACCATCGGCATGACCCGCGTCCACCACAACCCGGACAGCTGGGAAGGCTGGTACTGGGGCGCCACCCACCATTGGGGCGGCAGCCTGCGCGTCGGCCAGTCGGAAACCTACGGCGGCGTCGAGGACTGCCTCAAAGAGTCCGAGATGGTGGTCTTCTGGTCGAGCAACCCGGAGGGCACCAGCGGTTCCTACGGCTCGCTCGAAGGCACCATCCGGCGCAAATGGCTGAAGGAACTCGGCATCAAGGTCGTGCACATCGACCCCTACTTCAATGACACGGCCCAGCTGTTGGGCGGCAAGTGGATCGCGCCCCGGCCCACGACATCGCCGGCACTGGCCATGGCCATCGCCTACGTTTGGATCAAGGAAGACCTCTACGACAAGGACTACGTCGAAAAACGCACGCAGGGCTTCGACAAGTGGAAGGCCTATCTGCTGGGCGAGGAGGACGACGAGCCCAAAACGCCGGAATGGGCCGCCGAGGAAACCGGCGTGCCGGCCAAGGACATCCGCGCGCTGGCCCGCGACTGGGGCACCAAGAAGACTTACCTTGGAGCCGGCGGCTGGGGCAACGGCCACGGCGGCGCCTGCCGCAACTCCAACGGCAACCAATGGGCCCGCACAATGGTCTGCCTGGTCACCATGCAGGGTCTGGGCAAGCCCGGCGTCAGCATGGGTAACCTGCAGTGGGGCACCCCGGTCGACGTTAATTTCTACTTCCCGGGCTATGCCGAAGGCGGCATGTCGGGCGATTTGCACCACACCGCCCAGTCGGTCGAGCTCTATCAGCGCAAGCCGCAGACACCCAGCATGAACACCAACGAGCAACTTATTCCGCGCATGTTCCTGCCCGAGGCCATCATGCAGGACAAGGCGGAGGGCTATGTCTGGAACGGCGCCTCCATCGAGGCCCAGTTCAGCAAGATCAACTACCCCAAGCCCGGCTTTTCGCCCATCCGCATGCTCTACAAATACGGCGGCTCGATCATCGGTACGATGGCGGACAGCAACCGACACGTGAAGATGTACCAATCGGAAAACCTCGAGTTCGTGGTCAACCAGTCGATCTGGTTCGAGGGCGAAGCCAAGATGGCCGACGTCATCCTGCCCGCCTGCACCAACTTCGAACGCCCCGACATCAGCGAATGGGCGGCGCTGGGCGGCTATGCCCATCACGGCCAGACGCAGCTCAATCACCGCGTCATCGTCTTCCAGCACCAGGCCATCGAGCCCATGGGCGAATCGAAGTCGGATTACGACATCTTCACCGAGATCTGCAAGCGTCTGGGTCTAAGCGCCTACTTCACGGAAGGCATCTCGGCGATCGACTGGGTCAAGCGCGAGTTCGACGCCTCGGACCTGCCCAAGATCATCTCGTGGAAGGAATTCATCCGAAAAGGCTACGTCGTGTTGCCGGCGGACAAGGAAGAGCTCAGGCCGCCTCTTTCGTGGAACTGGTTCTACGAAGGCCGCAAGAAGGACGTGCCGGAACCCATGCCGCTGCCTTCCGACTATACCGACGAATACCTCAATGGCCTGCAGACGCAATCCGGCAAGCTCGAATTCGAGTGCGAAAGTCTCAAACGCTTCGATGCCGATGATCCCGAGCGCCCGCCCATCGTCAAGTATTCGACATCGTGGGAGGGCCACCGCACCGAAGGTTTGGTCGACAAGTTCCCCTTGCAGTTGATCACGCCGCATCCGCGCTTCAGCTTTCACACGCAGGGCGATCAGAAGGACACCTACCTGAACAACATCGAGGAACACCGGGTCCAGATCGACGGTTACAACTATTGGGTCATCCGCATCAATCCGGCGGACGCCGCGGCGCGCAACATCAAGCACCACGATCTCGTCAAGGTTCACAACAACCGCGGCGCCGTTCTGTGTGCCGCCATCGTGACGGAACGCATCCGGCCCGGCACGGTGCACGGCTACGAAAGCTGCGCCACCTACGAACCGCTGGGCGAACCGGGATCGTCCATCGAGAAAAGCGGCTGCCTCAACCAAATCACGCCGAGCCGGTCGCAGCTCAAGAAAGGCCATTCCATGGCCGCCGCCGCCGCGTTGGTACAAGTCGAGTTGTGGGACGGCAACGGCGATGTCGATTTCGGCGAACCGGCCGTGGCCACCTTACGCGAACCCGTTTCCGTGCCCGCGGAATAGCCCCCGGTATCGAGAGTAACGCAATGAAGAAATGGAACCTCATCGTCGACGTAGCCAACTGCACGAACTGCAATGCCTGCGTGCTGGCCTGCCACGACGAATACTGCGGCAACGACTTTCCGGGCTATGCGGCGGAAATGCCCAAGCACGGTCACAAGTGGATCAACATCACCCAGAAGGTCCGGGGCTCCGGCTCCCTCATGGATGTCGCCTACCTGCCTGTGATGTGCCAGCACTGCGACGAAGCACCGTGCCTTGAGGCTGCCGAGAACGGCGCCGTTACCAAGCGGCCCGACGGCATCGTCATCATCGATCCCGTCAAGTCCAAGGGCCAGAAGCAGATCATGGAAGCCTGCCCTTACGACGCCGTCTGGTGGAATGAGGAGAAGGACATTCCGCAGGCCTGGATTTTCGATGCGCACCTTCTGGACGAGGGCTGGACGGAACCCCGGGCGGCTCAGATGTGTGCGACCCAGGCGATCCGCGCGGTCAAAGCGGATGATGCCGAAATGGCGGCGATCGTGTCGGAAGAAGACCTTGAATACCTACATCCCGAATACGAGACAAAGCCGCGCGTCTGGTACAAAAACCTGGGGCGTTACAACTCTGTCTTCATCGCCGGCAGTGTCGAGACCGAACGCGACGGTGTCGTCGATTGTCTTGAGGGCGTCACGGTTACCTTGAGCAGATCGGGCGAGACCCTGCAGGAAGCGGAGAGCGACATTTACGGCGACTTCAAATTCGACGGGCTTGAGGAAAACAGCGGCGGTTATCGGCTGCAGATCAGCGATGGCCAGGGACGCGAAAAAACCATCGAGCTCGATTTGACGGACAGCATCTACATGGAATCGATACCGCTATAAGCGCGAGAGCGCATATGCAGGGGAGGGTATATGTCGGCGAACAACTCGCTTAACGCACGCAAAATCGGTTGGATCGGCACCGGCCGCATGGGGTTCGCCATGGCCGAGCGCCTGCTGGCCGCCGGCGCCGATCTCACGATCTACAACCGGACGCGAAGCAAGGCCGAACCACTTGAGATCCAAGGCGCCACTCTCGTGGATTCGGCAGCCGACCTGGCAGGCTGCGACACCGTGTTTTCCATCGTGTCGGGACCGGATTCTTTTGTCGAGGTCATCACCGGCGAGGGCGGACTGTTATCCGGAGGGGGCGATCTGCCCGGCCAACTGATCGATTGCACGACCATCTCAACCGAAGCCTCTGCCCAAGTTCGTCAAGCGGCGGCGGCCAAGGGCGTTTCGATGATCGACGCGCCGGTCAGCGGCAACGCCGCCGTCGTCGCCTCGGGCAAGTTGAGCATTGTGGCCTCGGGCGAACGTTCGGCGTTTGACGCCGCCCTGCCCTACCTCGAAGCGCTGGCGGAGGGCGTGACCTACGTCGGCGAGGGTGAACTCGCCCGCACCGTCAAGATTTGTCACAACGTGCTGCTCGCGGTCGTGACGCAGGCCCTGGCAGAAATCACGGTACTCGGTGAAAAAGGCGGCGTGCCGCGCCACGCCATGCTCGACTTCATCAACAAGAGCGTGATGGGCTCGCGCTTCAGCCGCTACAAGACGCCGGCGCTGGTTAATCTCGACTACACGCCGACGTTTACACCCGCCCTACTGCGCAAGGATCTGGATCTCGCGCTAACCTCGGCCCGCGAGCTTGAGGTACCGCTGCCCATCGCCGCGCACGTGCGGGAGATCATCCAGACGCTGATGGGCAACGGCTACACGGACTGCGACTTTGCGGCCTTGTTGGAGCTTGAAGCCAAATCGGCCGGTCTCGAACTCAAACCGGAAAACGTCGACGTCGGCACCGATCTCTAGGACCCCTGAAAGGGTACGTCATGAGCAAGACCATCAACCTGAAACCGGATGCCCCATGGCAGGAAATCCGCGCCACCTCGGCCGACTGGGAGAAGTTGGGCAAGGACCAGGCGCTTTACATGCACAACCATCTGCACCTCGTCCGCGCCTTCGAGGAGACGGTGCTGGAGTTCGACGGCGACGGGCTGGTGCATGGTCCGGCCCACGTCAGCGTCGGCCAGGACGGCGGCGCGGTCGGCGCCATGGCGCCGCTGCGTGCCGGCGACCAGATTACCGGCTCCCACCGGGGTCACCACCAGTTTCTCGCCAAAGCCCTGAACTACGTCGATACCGAGGGCGGTGATCCCGTCACCAACGACATTCCCGCCCCGGTGCAGCGGCTTCTCCATCGCACGCTTTCGGAGATCCTTGGTTTGGCCGATGGATTTTGCAAAGGCCGCGGCGGTTCCATGCATCTGCGCTGGGCCGAGGCCGGGGCGCTGGGCACCAACGCCATTGTCGGAGGCGGCGTGCCGCTGGCCAACGGCGTCGCCTGGGCCCGGAAACGCCAGGGCAACGGCGACGTCGTTTTCTCGTTCTTTGGCGACGGCGCAACCAATATCGGCGCGGTACCCGAATCCATGAACCTGGCGGCCCTGTGGGATTTGCCGATCTGCTTCTTCATTGAGAACAACGGCTATGCGGTTTCCACCCGCCTGGAGGAGGAAACCCGCGAAACCCGCCTTTCGTCGCGCGGCCTTGCCTATGCCATCCCCGCTTTCCGGGTTGACGGCATGGACCCCGTGGCCGTCCGGGTGGCGGTCGAGAAGGCCTTGGAGATCATGCGCGGCGGTAAAGGCCCCGTCATCATTGAGGCCGTCCTCTACCGCTTCTACCACCACGGCGGCGGCCTGCTGGGCAGCAACTTCGGTTACCGCGACAAGGACGAAGAGGCCGACTGGCGCGCCCGCGACCCGCTCACCCAGATGGCCGATGAACTGATCAAGCGCAAGTGGTTGAGCGAGGACGGCGATGCGGAACTCGCCCGCAAAGCCAAGGACGCCATGCAGGCCGTCTCCAGCGCTCTTGCCGAGCCGGATGGGAACCGGCGCAAGATCGTCGCCGGGCTGTGGCCCGAGGCCGATTTCTGCGACGAGGGCCAGCGCGGCGACCTCTCAGAATTCGACGGTGTGCGCTACGAGGAATTGGAAACGTTCCCTGGCGAGACGGCGGAGGTGAAGTTTATCGACCTCGTCTCCGGCGTGATGGGCCGGCGCATGGAACAGGATGAGCGCATCTTTTGCCTGGGCGAGGACATCCACCGGCTCAAGGGCGGCACCAACGGCGCAACGCGGGGCCTGCACGATCGCTTCCCCGACCGCATCATCCCGACGCCCATTGCCGAGCAGGGTTTTAGCGGCCTGGCCGGCGGCGTCGCTATGGAAGGCACCTACCGCCCCGTGGTCGAACTGATGTATCCGGACTTTTCGCTGGTCGCCGCCGATCAGCTTTTCAACCAGATCGCCAAATCACGCTTCATGTTCGGCGGCGAGGCGCCGATGCCGCTGGTGCTGCGCACCAAGGTGGCGATCGGTACGGGCTACGGCTCCCAGCATTCGATGGACCCGGCCGGGCTCTACGCCCAATGGCCGGGCTGGCGCATCGTCGCGCCGTCCACGCCGTTCGACTATGTCGGCCTGATGAACAGCGCGCTGTTGTGCGAGGACCCGGTATTGGTCATCGAGCACGTGGAACTCTATGGCTCCGAAGGCCCCGGCCCGGTCGACGACCTCGATTATTACATCCCGCTGGGCAAGGCCAAGGTCGTGCGGCCCGGTGACACCTTCACCGTGCTCACCTACCTCTCGATGACCAAAAAGGCCGTAGATGTGGCAGACGAAATGGGCCTCGGCGCCGAGGTGATCGATCTCCGCTCCCTCGACCGCAACGGCATCGACTGGGAGACCATCGGCCAAAGCGTGATGAAAACGAACAACGTCGTGGTGCTGGAACAGGGGCCGTTGACCGGTTCCTACGGCGCTATGTTGACGGACGAATTGCAGCGCCGCTTCTTCGATTACCTCGACCAGCCGGTGAAGCGCATCCACGGCGGCGAGGCGTCGCCGAGCGTCTCCAAGGTTTTGGAGCGCGGCGCCTTTGCCGGCGTTGAGGAAATTCAGGCGGGTTATCTGGAAATCATGAACGACATGGGTCTTGGCGTGAGGGCGGCGGAATGAGCAATGGCAAAGAGAACGGCGGCGGTCTGCCGGGCCTGCGCGGCACTGACCACATCGGCATCACGGTGCCCAATCTGGAGGAGGCAGTGGCCTTCTTCGTCGACGTTCTCGGCTGCGAGCCTTTCTACCAACTCGGCCCTTTCAAGTTCGACAACGACTGGATGAAGGAACAGCTCAACGTCCATCCCCGCACCGTCATGAAGAAATTGCAGTTCCTACGCTGCGGCAACGGCTCCAACTTCGAACTGTTCGAGTACGACGCGCCGGACCAGAACTGGGCGCCTCCGAAGAACAGCGACATCGGCGGTCACCACCTGGCCTTCTACGTCGACGATATGGACGCCGCGCTCGATTATCTCAGATCCAAGAACGTCCGCATCCTCGGCGAACCCATCGTGCGTACCGAAGGGCCTAGCGGCGGCCAGACCTGGATTTACTTCCTCAGCCCCTGGGGTTTGCAGTTCGAACTGGTGAGTTACCCCGAGGGTAAGGGTTACGAGAAGGAAACCGAGCGGCGGCTCTGGCACCCGGCCGATCCGGCGACAAACGAATACTGATCCAAGGAGAAAAATTTATGGCTTACATATTTCATCAGGACGATCTGCCGAGGCTGGTCTCGGCGGTCCCGGGGCGGGAGCGGGTTTTCTTCGCCAACAAGGAACTCTCGGACATGGACGATATGCTGTGCGGCATCATGTACTACAAACACGACGCCGCCTCGCCGTACCACTACCACGAGGACTGCGAGCACTTTTACTTCATCATCACCGGCGCCGGCACGGTTGAAACAGAGGAAGGTATCCGCCCGGTCAAGGCCGGCGATCTCATCTTCTTCCCGCCCGAGGCCAGGCATCGCCTGAGTGCCACCGAGCCGCTGTTCTATTTCGAATTCCAGGCTCCCAACCGCTTCAAAACGACCATCCTCGACGGTACCGAAGAGGATCTCTTGTGGAACCGCGTCGACGGCGGCGTCTGGGTCCAGAGTTAGAGCGGAAAAAAGGAGTTCGAAAAATGACGGTATTTGTGGATACGACTAAGTGCGAGCGGGTTTCGGCGGAAGACATGCAGGGCGAGTACGCCGAAATCGTCAACAAGGCGTTGTGCGACGCGGACAACGTCGTCGGCATGCTGCGCTGGCTTGAAGGCGGCCAACACTTCGACATCGCGGCCAAGGCCGATACATACCAGTTAGTCTATGTAATGGAAGGCGACGGCGTGATTACGCTCAACGACAAGAACTATGACGTCGGCAGCGGCGCCGGCATCTATCTTGAGCCCAGTGAATTCGCTAGCATCGCCCAGGCAGGTGACGGAACCACCAAGCTTTTCCATCTGGTCGTGCCGAAACTCGACAGTTAGACCCAACGCGACAATATTAATCCGGGGAGGATAGACACCATGAAATATAACCGGCCGCACGCAACCGCGACCTGGGGCACGATGGGTACTGACTGGGAAGCGGGTGTGGATTTCCAAAAGCTCAACCGCGACCGCGCCGAAAAAGCCCGCGTGGCCACAGCCGAGGCGGGTCTGGGCGCCACCTTGGCTTTTACCTACGACAACATCCGTTACATCACGGGCACGCACATCGGTGAATGGGGCCGCGACAAGTTCGACCGCTACGCCTTGTGCCCGGCCGAAGGCGAACCCTACCTTTGGGATCCCGCCCCGCCGGCCAAACGCAAAAGCTCGCCCTGGCTCGAGGACCGCGTCGCGGCGCCGATCAGCACCTTGCAGGGCGCGCTGCCGCCGGTACACGGCATCCAGGACGAGTTCGCCGCCCAGATCAAGACCAAGCTCGACGAGTTGGGCATCGCCGACAAGCCCATCGGCATCGATCTCATGGAGTTGCCCATGCTGCGGGCGCTGGAAGCCCAGGGCATCGAAGTGGTTGACGGCCAGCAAGCCCTGCTCAATGCCCGCGAATGCAAGACGCCCGAGGAGATCGAGCTCCTCAAGCAGGCCGCCGCCATGGTCGACGCCACCTATGTCGACATCGCCAAGGCGATCCGCCCCGGTGCGCGGGAAAGCGACCTCGTCGCCATCGCCCACGAGCGGCTCTATCAGTTGGGATCGGAACGGGTCGAGTGCGTGAACTCGGTGGCGGGCCCACGCGGCGCGCCGCACTCCCACACCTTCTCCGACCGCATCATCCAGCCGGGCGACATGATCTTCCTCGACATCATGCATTCGTTTAACGGCTACCGGACGTGCTATTACCGCACCTTCATCTGCGGCGTGCCCAACGAGGCACAATTGGAAGCCTACGAGCAGTGCTCCAAATGGGTCAGCGCCGCCATCGACGCCATAAAACCGGGCGTCACGGTCGACGACATTGCCAACGTCTGGCCCAAAGCCGAGGAATTCGGCTACGCCAACGAGGATGAGGCGTTTTTGCTGCAATTCGGCCACGGCATCGGCCTGAGCCTGTGGGAGCGCCCGATCATCTCCCGCCGCTACACCGGCCAGAACACCGTGCTCAAGGAGGGCATGGTGTTTGCCGTCGAATGCTGGAAGGGTGCCGAGGACGGCTCCGGCGCCGCCCGCATCGAAGAGGAAGTCGTGGTCACCGCGGACGGTTGCGACATCATCACCAATTATCCGAGCGACCACCTGATCTCCTGTGGCCTGCCGGGCTGCGAGGTGATGTAGGAAGGCAAGGCAAGAGATATGTCGCGCATATCGGTCACCATCGTCACGGGGTTCCTCGGCAGCGGCAAAACGACCTTGCTGAACGCCCTGCTGAAGCATCCCGGCATGACCAAGGCGGCGGTGGTGGTCAACGAGTTCGGCGAGATCGGCATCGACTACGATCTCGTCGAGCGCAGCGACGAAACCATCGTGCAGTTGGAGAACGGTTGCCTCTGCTGCACCGTCAAGGGCGACCTGATCGACACCTTCCGCGACCTATACCTTCAGCGTAAGGGGGGCAAGGTGCCGTGGTTCGACCGCGTCGTGATCGAAACCACCGGTATTGCCGATCCCGGCCCGGTGCTGCAGATCATCCTGACCGATCCGATGGTGAGCACGGCCTATCAGCTTGACGGCATCGTCACGACAGTGGATTCGGTAAGCGGCGCCGAGACCCTCGACCGCTTTCCCGAATCGGTTAAGCAGGTCGCCGTCGCCGACCGCATCATCCTGACCAAGACCGATTTGGTGGAGGGCGGTGACCGTGATACCCATATCACGGCCATCGGAGAGCGGCTGCGCAGCCTAAATCCCGCGGCTCCGGTTATCGCCCAATCACCCAAGAACCTCGAGCCCGATCAGATCTTCGCGGGCGGCATGCTCGATCCCAGTGACAACCCGTTGGATGCCGCGGCATTTAACCCGGAAATATACAAGGACCAGCCCGCAGCAACAGCCGGCACGCGGGCCGAAAGCAACGCCAAAACCATCGAGGAAGCCCGCGCCTACTATGCCTCCCAAGGCCACGAACCGGGTGAGGATCACAACCACGATCCCCTTATCCGCTCGTTCTGCGTGGTCCGGGAGGAGCCGCTCCCCATCGACACCCTGCGCCTGTTTCTCGACGGCCTGGCGCGCGAAGCCGGTCCTGATCTCCTCAGGGTCAAGGGCATCGTCAACATCGAGGAGCGGCCGGATACGCCTGCGGTCATTCAGGGCGCGCAACAGATCTTCCATTCGCTGGACTGGCTCGACGCCTGGCCCGGCGAAGACCGGCGCACGCGTATCGTCTTCATCACCCGCGGCATCGAACAGGAACACATCGAGGACACCCTCGCCTTCGTCGTGCGCATGTCCGAGCGAACCCGCGCCGCCGCCGCCGGCATCGCCTAGCTCTCTCCCCAGCATCCCATTCGGGTGCGGCGCATTGACGCTGGACCCCGGCGGGACTACCGCCAGCGCCCTGCAATTGGTACTATAGAGACGGTTTTTCTTTAATGATTCGCGTGCTGAATTTTGAAGCCTCGGGCTGTGCGCGCGGGCGTGCAGCCCCGTTGTCAGGGAGAACCATCATGACAATTCCAGCAACCGTGGAAAAACACCTCGCGGATGCCGGCGTCGCCTACGACGTGATCACCCATGATCACACCGGCGACAGTCTGGCCACTGCGAGATCGGCCCATGTATCCGGCGAACTGCTTGCTAAAGCGGTCGTGCTGAAGGACGCCAAGGGCTACCTGATGGCCGTCATGCCGGCGACCTGCAAGTTGTCTCAGGGCGAGATTTACGATGTCCTGGGCCGGCGCCTTGAGTTGGCACATGAGGACGAACTGAGCGACATGTTCCCCGACTGCGATCCCGGCGCGGTGCCGCCGCTGGGGCGCGCCTACGGCATGGAATCGGTCTGGGACGATCGCCTGTCACACCTCAAGGAAGTCTATTTCGAGGGTGGCGATCATGATACCGTCGTCCACGTCAATGGCGAGGACTTCCAGAAACTGATGGGAGACGCCCGACACGCCGACTTCAGCCACCACGTCTGAGGCGGGCTGGAGAACGCCGCTTAGTCTTTTGGGAAGTGCAGGCCCAGACCGTCCCTGATGTGTTGGATCATCGCCGTGTGGGCTTCCTCGGGCGCGCCGTCGGCGATGATGTTGTAGAGTTCGACGTGCGCGTCGGGTTGGGGTTGCGACTTGCCTGTCTGGGTGGCGGCGAAGAGCCATAGTGAAATGCCGCGGTTCCAAAGGTAGTCGAACATGTCCAGCAGAACCGGGTTGCCAGTGTGTTCGACGATCAGCCGGTGGATGTTCCGGTTGATGCTGAATTCTTCTTCCAGGCTGCGCTCGCCGTTGGCCAATTCGGCATCCACCGCCGCTTTAATCACGGCCAGCCGTTCCGCCGAACCGTCGGCGGAAACCAAGTAGGCGGCATAGCCCTCCACCGCCTCGCGCGCGCCATACAATGCCCGGACTTCCTCCTCCGAAATGTTGCGGATGGAAAAGCCCTTGCGACCCGACTGCACCAGGACACCCTCCTGCTCTAGGCGGAGCAAGGCCTCCCGCACCGGCGTGCGGCTGACGTTGATCTCCGCCGCGATTTGTTCCTGGATCAAACGCTCGCCCGGCCGGATATCGCCGTTGACGATGGCCGACAGAATTTGGTCGTAGACATCGACGGCAAGTCGGGGCTGAACGTTCGGGGCCTGTCTAAACTTCATGCTTTGCCTCTTTGCGAACTTACTGTATACAGGATACATGGTTGTTTTGACAGCACAAGGAAGCGGTCGCTTCGAAAAAATGGGCTCGTACTCCCGGGCCAAGCGCGTCGGACCGTTCGTGTATGTCGCAGGGACAACGTCAATGCATAATGGCGAACTCGTCGCCCCCTTCGACATCTATGAGCAGACCGTTTTCATCTTTAAGCAGATCGAAAAGGCGCTGGGCGCGGTCGGCGCAGATTTGACCCACGTCGTTCGAACAAACGCTTATGTCACGGACATGCGTGACGCCGGCGGCTTTATCAAGGCGCACGGCGAAATCTTCAAAGACGTCGATCCCGTGCTGACCGGCGTCGAGGCCGGCTTGACGACGCCGGGCATGATGGTCGAAATCGAAGTCGACGCCATCATCCACGGACCCGACGGCGAAATTTCCTACGACTAGACCAAGATCTCGTTATTCCGGCGAATGCCGGATTCCAAAGTTCTGTATTAGTTATGACGGTGGGCCACGCACCCCCACCTGAATCAATTTGCCGTTAATCCGCACTAGTGATATGGTGTTTTGGATACAGTATTCAAATAACAAAAAAACGTACTGTTCAGAGTCAATTGGGAGGGCCTCACGTGCGATTGAGGTGTGGCGACCGGTGGGAGAATTCGGCGGATTTCCGTCCTTATGATGCCCCGATCAAACGAGAGCTTGTAAGCGCGCCACGGACGAAAACCGGATGGTGGCATGTCGGTTGAGGCCAGGGAAATCCCGGCCCCGAGGGTGAGCACGCTCGACCAACGCACCAAGGAGTGCGTGGTTTCCTTCGGCATTCTGCTGCCTCTGATTCTTGCCATCATCGGTATTGCCGCCGTCACGGGATTGGCCGGACGCGAGCTTCTCCTGCTCGGCTGCGTCAACATCATCGCGGCCGCGGGGCTTGGCTTGTTCTGCGGCACCAGCGGCATCCTCTCGCTGGGTCATGTCGCCTTCTTCGGCGTCGGCGCCTATGTCTCGGCCTGGTTTACCCTGCCCGCTTCCATGAAGTCCTTCCTGCTCGCCGACATGCCGGTGTTCATCCAGGAAGTCGAATGGTCCCTGCCCATGGCCATCCCCATGGCGGTGCTCGCCAGCATGCTGGTCGGCGCGGTCTCCGGCGTCGTCATGATGCGGCTGCGCGACACTTCCGCCGTAATCGCCAGCTTCGGCCTCGTCGTCATCGCCTACCTCTATTTCATCGGCGGCAAAGCACTGACCAACGGCAAGCAGTCGCTTTATGGCCTGCCGACCGAGCAAGCCACTTGGCCGGTTTTCATCGGCGCCCTGACGGTCGCCCTGGCCGCCGCCTTCTACCTCAAGAGCACGCGCTTCGCCCGCAACATGGAAGCGACGCGCGACGAGGAACAAGCGTCTCGCTCGATCGGCATCGAACCGCAAATCCATATCTTCATTTTTTGGGTGGCCAGCGCCGGCATCGTCGGCATGGCCGGCGCGCTGTTCGGCCACGTCACCGGTGTTATCTCGCCCAACGGCTTTTACCTGGAAAAGACCTTCGCCTTCGTCGTGATGATTATCCTGGGCGGCTACCGCTCCATCAGCGGCTGTGTCATCGGCGCCGTGGTCATCACCATTGCCGAGGAAATCTTCCGCAAGACGGAAGAGCATCTCGGTACTTTTGCAGGCACGGAAACGGTCTTCGGCTTTGAATTTCCCCTGGTTTTCGGCCTCACCGCCATCTCGTTTTCCATCCTGATCCTGATCATTCTCTACAAACGTCCTGAGGGCGTGCTGGGCTACCGCGAGCTCGCGGCGCTGATCGGCAGGCTGGCGACACCCAATGCACGGTCCATGGGACACGTCGAACTGCCGTCCTACGAAGTGCCGAAGGAATCAGTGCTAGAAACAGATGTCCTGGCGAAAACCTATACCGGGTTGAAAGCGCTGGACGACGTCAGCTTGCGCGTTCAGGCAGGCGAGATTGTTGGCCTGATCGGCCCCAACGGCGCCGGCAAGACAACCTTCATCAACGTGCTGACCGGATCATTGTTTGCCTCGGGCGGCAAGATCTCGCTCGACCACCAAGACGGCACCCGGTGGAGCGCGGTCAGGCTGGCAAGACAGGGCCTCGGCCGCACCTTCCAGAACATCCGGCTGTTCACGTCGTTAACCGCGCTCGAGAACGTCATTTCGGCGGTGACGGTCCATGCCCCGGGGCTGAGCCGGCACGAAGCGGAAGCCAGGGCATTCAGCTGGCTCTCTTTCCTCAACCTGGCCGACAAAGCAAACATCATTTCCAGCAACCTGGCGTACGGCGATCAGCGAAAGCTTGAAATCGCCCGCGCGCTGGCGCTGGAACCGAAATTTCTGCTGCTGGATGAACCGGCAGCGGGAATGAACTCCGCGGAAACCGAAGCGTTGAAGGAACCCCTTCGGCAAATCGTTTCCGACTTCGGTATCGGCATTCTGCTTGTCGAACACGACCTGAAGATGGTCATGCAGCTTTGCGACCGAATTTACGTGCTGAACAAAGGTCAGCTCATTGCGGAGGGGTTGCCCAAGGACATCGGAACCAATCCGGATGTCATTGAGGCTTACGTCGGGGAAGAAACTGAAGAGCAATAACAAAATAAATTTGTGCAACCAATCAACAGAGGAATGACCATGTCTGTGAAAAAACTACTGGCTGCCGGTTTGGCGATTACCAGCCTGGCCGGAATGTGGAGCGTTCCCGCGGCAGCGGAGGACTTCGTGATCGGCGCCGTCAGCGCCCGCACCGGTTTCATGGCGGCGTACGACGCGCCGTTCATGCAGGGCGTCAACATGTACGCCGAGCAGGCCAACAAACGAGGCGGTTTGGCCGGCAAATATCCGGTGAAGGTCATCGAGCGCGACGATACCTCCGATCCGCAGAAGGCCGCCATTGCGGTCGCCGAAATGCTCAAGAAGGAAAAATTGAACGCCTTCATCTCGAGCGCCATTTCACCGGCCGCAATCGCCGCCGGTACGATGGTGAAAAAGCACGATCTCCTGATTATGCACACCATCGCCTCGCAGCCGACCATTCCGGCCCGTGCCGGCGGCGGCAGCTATCTCGTCATGATGTCGGACGCCCACATGGGCGGCGTGTACGCCAAGTTCGCCCGCAACGACCTGAAGGCGAAGACGGCCTACATCATCACCTCGGACTTCGATCCCTACACCGAATTCCTGCCGATCTACTTCAAGGACCTGTTCGAGAAGAATGGCGGCAAGGTTATCGGCCAGTCCAGTTTCGCCTACGACCAGCAGGAATTCTCCAAGGTCGTCGCGGCCATCAAGAAGTTGCCGGAAGCACCGGACGTCATCATGGGCATGCCCTTTGACAATGACTTCCCGATCTTCATCAACCAGCTTCGCGCCGGTGGCGTGAAATCCACCTACCTCGGTCCCGACGTGTTGGACAATCCGTCGGTCAAGGGCTTGGGCAAGGTCGTCGAAGGCGTCTACTACGTGACCATGGCTGCCCCGGCCGCCAGCGCTTCCGCCGATGCCTTCGTCAAGGCGTATGAAGCAAAGTTCGGCAATGCGGATGCGTTCTACCCGGCCATGGTCGGCTATGCCGCCATGCGCATGGTGGAAGCCGCCGTGAAGGCCGCCGGCACCGCCGACGCCAAGGCTGTCCGTGACGCCTTTGCCACCCTGGAGAACGTCGATACCGAAATCGGCAGCGTCACTTTCAAGGGGGTCGGCAAGTATCCGAACCTGCCGGTGCACATCATGCGCATCGAAGGGGGTGAGGGAAAGTACATCAAGTCGATCAAACTTGACCCCTCGGAAATCCCGCTTTCGCGGAAGTAAACACCATCGTTTAGTTGAGTGGTTGAGTAGTTTGAGTATGGGGTTGGCGGCGATATCAGCGCCGCCAACCCCGCCTCATCCCTAATTGGTGGCCTAAACCGAATGCTGAACGTCCATAACCTTGAAGTCTCATACGGCCCCGTCGCGGCGGTCAAAGGGGTATCCTTTGAGGTCTCGAAGGGCGAACTGGTGACAATCATCGGCGCCAACGGTGCCGGCAAGACCACCACGTTGAACGCCATCATGGGACTGGTCCCGCTAGCCGGCGGCGAGATTTCGCTCAACGGCGGCTCGCTGGCCAAGGTGCCCGTCGAAGCCAGAGCCGCGCTCGGCATGTCCTATTCTCCGGAGGGTCGGCGCGTCTTCAAATCGCTGTCGGTGCTCGAAAACCTCAAGGCCGGCGGCAACACGCTGGCGAAATCCAAGACGGACGAGCGCATCACGGCGGTGATGGAGCAGTTTCCCACGCTGCGTGAGCGCCAGGATCAGGACGCCGGCACGCTTTCCGGCGGCGAGCAGCAGATGCTGGCAATCGCCCGCGCGCTTATGGTCAGCCCCGAATTCCTCATTCTCGACGAACCGTCGCTGGGCCTGGCGCCCAAAATCGTCTCCAAGGTCTTCGAGATCATCGCAGACCTGCGCGAGGCCGGCGTCACCATCCTGCTCGTCGAACAGAACGTCAAAAAAAGTCTCGCCGTCGCGGACCGCGCCTATGTCATGGAGCTTGGCCTCATGGTCAAATCCGGCCGGGCCGACGAGTTGGCGAGCGATTCGGAAATTCACGACAGCTATCTCGGCGCTGCCTGAGAGCGGGGATCCTGGAGCCACATGGAAGAATTCGCCCAATATCTGATCGCCGTGCTGAACCTGGGCAGCATCTATGCCCTGCTGGCGCTCGGCCTGGTCGTCGTGTTCGGCTTGCTGGGTTTTCTCAACTTCGCCCACGGCGACCTCATGACCCTGTTCGGCTATGCGCTGCTGTTCCAAACGCTTTACGGCGTTCCGTTCTGGATCGCCGTGGTCGTCGCCATCCTGTTTGCCGGCGTGTGCGCCCTGGCCATGGAGCGCATCGCCTTCCGACCCTTGCGCGGGCAAAGTCCCATGACGTTGCTCATTACCTCGTTCGCCATTTCGGGCGCGCTGCACGTCATCTTCCAGATCACCATCAGCCCGCGCTCCAAGCCCATACCGATCCCCGAATTCCTCTCGGGCTACATCACCTTCGGCGACGTCTTCATTGGCCGGGCCCAGATTTTCACCATCATCGTGGCGATCGGCTCGCTCTTGCTGTTGAGGTATTTCCTCGCCAACTCACGATTGGGTGTGGCGTTGCGGGCTTCAGCCGACGATTTCGACGTCGCGCGCGCCATGGGCATTCGGGCGAACCGGGTCATTGCGCTGGCTTTCTTCCTGTCGGGCGTTCTGGCCGGCATCGCCGCCCTGTTGTGGATCTCCCAGCGCGGCGCGGTCTTCCCGACTCTGGGTCTGACGCCCATGATCAAGGCGCTGATTGCGGCGATCATCGGCGGCCTCTCCAACCCCAAGGGTGCGCTGTACGGCGGTTTCCTGCTGGGGGCCTTGGAAGCCACCCTGCTCATGATATTGCCGGACGAGTACGTCGTGTTCCGCGACGCCGCCGTCTTGCTGTTCCTGATCTTTTTCCTGGTTTTCCGGCCCAACGGCATCATCGCCACCAACCCGGAACCCATGCGGTAGCGCGGGTGCAATACGTCCCGCGAAGGGCGGAAAATATCGGTTTTTGACCGAATTCGCGAAGGTAGGACTTGTGTTGAGTAACAAAGACGCGTAAGAATCCAACGTGTTTTGTATACAGTATACAAAAATAGGGCAGAGCCAAATATGTGTGGAATTGCTGGAAGAATTTTGAGCGCGCCGGGCAACGTCGGCGCCGACCTCGTCAGACTGATGGAGGCGCAGCGCCACCGCGGCGCGGACTCCACGGGCTTCGCGCTTTATGGCCCGCCGGTTGAGAGCGGATACATCGTGCGCGCCATGGCGTTGGACCGCGACAAGCTGTCGGGTGACCTGACGTCATTCCTGGAGATCCTGCGCGACAACGGCTCGGATTTCATCTCGGATCCAACCCACGACGATAGCGACACCGCCCACGTCTCGGTGCGCATGCTGATCAAGGATCCAACCGATTTCGCCGAATGGTCGCGCCAAGCCGACACAATATCGGAGCGGTTTGAAATTCAATCCGTCGGACGTTCACTGGAGATCATCAAGGACCTCGGCGGCGCTTCGGAGGTTGCCGACAAGCATGGCATTCGGGACTTTGTCGGCACCCACGGCCTGGGCCACGCCAGGCTAGCCACCGAATCGTCGGTGTCGCCAACTGCCAGCCACCCCTTCTGGGCCCGCCCCTTTCCCGACGTCGCCATCGTCCACAACGGCCAGATTACCGATTACTACACCTGGCGGGAGAAACTGGAGCAGCGCGGCTACCGCTTCATGACCTACAACGACAGCGAGCTGATCGCCGTTTGGATCTCCGATCAGATGTCGAAGGGCCTGACGCAGCCACAGGCGCTGGAGCAGTCGATCTCGCAAATTGACGGCGTCTTTACCTATTTGATTTCGAACACCGTAAGCATGGGCTTCGCGAAGGACCGCTGGGCTATCAAACCCCTGGTTTCCGTCGAGGAAGAAGGCGAAATGGCGGTCGCCACTGAAGAACAAGCCGTGCGCACGGTCTATCCCGGCGAAAACATCATCAACAACTACGACGGTCCGAGCATGACGAAGACCTGGGAAATCGGTTCAGTGAGGAAAGCGGCATGAGTGAGGCAGTTATCACCGTCGGCGACCGCCCAATCCGGGAGGTCAACCAGGAAATCCGGGCCGCCCTGGCGGAAGGCCACAGCCTGATCGTCAAGGACACCCGGTCTCGCCACAACCTCGGCGTCGGCCTGCCGGCCGGCTCGCACGTGCGTTTTGAGGGCAGCGTCGGCTACTACTGCGGCGGTCTCAACGACGGCGCCCATATCGAGGTCGAGCGCAACGTGGGCTGGTCCGTCGGCGAAGCCATGGCGACCGGCGAAATCCTGATCAACGGCTATGCCGGCATGTCGGTCGGCGCCTCGATGCGGGGCGGCCTCATACACATTAAGGGCGACGCCGGGCCGCGGTGCGGCGTCGCCATGAAGGGCGGCGACATCATCGTCGAAGGCAAGATCGGTTACATGTCGGGCTTCATGTCGCATGCGGGGCGCATCATCGCCCTCGGCGGCGCCGGAGAGGCGACGGCCGATTCACTATGGGGGGGTGAGGTCTGGGTAGCCGGGCCCATCGAGTCACTCGGAGTCGACAGCAAGGTGGTCGAACCCGAGCCTGAGGAAATTGCCTCGCTGGAGGAACTGCTGGCCAGCCGCGGCCTCAACGACACGTCGCGCGATTGGCAGAAAATCGTTTCCGCACAGCGGCTTTGGCACTTTGAAAGTAGGGACGCAAGCGCATGGCTGATGATCTGAAGACCCCATATGAATACCCCTTCGAAATGCCCACGGAAGAAGCCGTGGCGATGTCGGACGGCGGCGTCGAAGACCGCCCGGCGGGCGTTCCGTCCTCCTATGCCCGGGGCGAATCGGTAAGCTGGACGCCGGAATCGATTTCCGAGATCCATGCGCTGTCGCGCCTCGGCCGCTACCAGATCCGCGGCTTCAATTCCTTCAATCACAGCCTGCCGACATTCGACGACTTAACCTTCGTGCCGGCGACCATGACGCGCCTGCCGCTGGAGGGCTACCGCGAGAGCTGTGATTCCAAAACGGTCTTGGGCGGCGGTTCGGGCCTGGTGGAAAAACCCCTGGAGCTCGACATCCCGATTTATATCGCCTCGATGTCGTTCGGCGCCTTGTCGGCCAGCGCCAAAGCGGCCCTGGGTTACGGCGCCTCCAAAGTCGGCACGCTGACCTGCACCGGCGAAGGCGGCATGCTGGAGGACGAACGCCGCGCCTCCAAGACGCTGGTTTACCAGATGACGCCGTCGCGCTACATGCTGGATCTCGAACACCTGCGCAAGGCCGACGCCATCGAACTCGTTGTCGGCCAGGGCGCCAAACCCGGCACCGGCGGACTGTTGCTTGGCATGAAGGTCTCGGAACGCGTGGCCGGCATGCGCTCGCTGCCCGAGGGCGTCGACCAGCGCTCCACCGTGCGCCACCCCGACTTCCTCGGCGCCGATGACATGCAGATCAAGATCGAGGAACTGCGCGAGGCCACCGATTATCAGGTGCCGATCTTCCTCAAGATGGGCGCCACGCGGCCACGTTACGATGTGGCGGTCGCGGCCAAGGCAGGCGTCGATGTCATTGTCGTCGACGGCGCCGAAGGCGGCACGGGCGCCTCGCCCGAACTTCTACTCAACCACACCGGCATCCCCACGATTTCCGCCATTCGCGCGGCGCGCGAAGCGCTGGACGATTGCGGCATGACGGGCAAGGTCTCGCTGGTCGCCGCCGGCGGCATCCGCTCCGGCACCGATGCCGCCAAGTGTCTGGCGCTGGGCGCAGACGCCGTGATGATCGGCACCGGCTCGATGATCGCGCTGGGCTGTAACTCGCCGCGCTATTTCGACGACTATGCGGCGCTCGGTACGGAACCCGGCAAGTGCCACCACTGCCACACGGGCCTCTGCCCGGTCGGCGTGGCGACGCAGGAGCCCGAACTGGAGGAACGCGTCGATGTCGCGGCGGCCTCAGAACGCGTGGCCCGGTATCTGACCGCCATGACCATGGAGATCACGCTGCTGGCCAAGGCCTGCGGCAAGTCGTCGGTCCACAATCTTGAGGTCGAGGATCTCAGGGCGCTCTCCATGGAGGCTTCGGCCTTCACCGGCGTCAAGATGGCCGGCATCGACAAGGTTTATTCCTGGTGAACAACAGCTAGGATGATTGCGAAACAAACAAGGCGGGGTTAATCGCCGACATAAAATAAACGGGAGGTTTCTAATGAGCGTAACCAGCACGGATCTGCCCCCGGGCACACACACGGTGGTTTTGGGCGCGGGTGACACCAACGGCATTCTCCGCGGCAAGCGCATTCCCGCCAGCCATTGGCCAACGGTTTGCGAAAACGGCGTGGCCTTGTGTGTGGCGACGCTCACCGTCGACGTGACCTGCGATATCTGGGATACGCCCTATGCCAACTTCGGCAACGGCTATCCGGACATGCACATGTTCCCCATCGGCACGCCGCATCCCATTCCATGGGAGGAAGGCGCCGCCTTCTGCTTCGCCCGGTTCGAGGGCATGGACCACAAGCCTGTGGCGATCGATCCCCGCAACGCCCTGATCGGCGTTTTGGATCGCGCCAAGGGCATGGGCTACGAGGTGCAGATCGGCGCCGAGCTGGAGTTCTACCTGCTCGATCCCGAGACGCTGAAACCGCGGGACAGCGGCATCCAGGTCTACGGCATGAAGCGCGCCGCCGAGATGGAGCATGTCCTTGGCCCCATCCGGCGCTACCTCAACGACGTCGGCATTCCCATCGAACAATCCAATCCGGAATACGCCGCCGGCCAGGTCGAGGTGAACATCCGCTACGGCGAGGCCCTTGAGTCCGCGGACCGCGCGGTCGCCTTCCGCAGCCTCGTCAAGGAACTCGCGGCGGCGCACGGCTATACGGCAACGTTCATGTCCAAGCCGTTCTTCGAGGAATCGGGCAGCGGCTTCCACCTGCACCATTCGCTGTGGCAGGACGGCAAGAACGTCTTTGCCGACGACGGCAAGCTCTCCGCCCTGGGCCGCAACTACCTCGCCGGGATGCAGCAGCGCATGGCCGAGATGTCGCTGGCTTCAGCCACGACGCCGAACGCCTACCGCCGCCGCCAACCCTACACCTTCTGCCCGACCAACAATTCATGGGGCGTCGACAACCGCACCGTCGGCATCCGGGTCATCGAGGGCAAGGACACCGCCGTCCGCATTGAAAAACGCGACGGCTCGGCGGACTGCAATCCATACCTCTTGATGGCCTGCGAGATCGCCGCCGGCCTCGACGGCATCGAACAGGGCCTCAACCCCACCGAGCCCGACCAGGGCGACGCCTACGCCTCCGAGGAAGCCGAGCCGATCCCCACGGATCTCTCGACAGCCATCGAACTGGCCCGTAATTCGGATTTCATGAAGAGCGTCATCAACGAGGACGCCCTGACGATCCAGATCGGCCAGGCCGAACGCGAAGTCGAATTCTTCGCCAGCCAGGTCACACAGGTTGAGGTCGACCGTTACCTGGAGGCCATGTAGAACATCAGCCGCGCTCCACCCCCCCGGAGCGCGGCCGGAAGTGGAAAGGGACCGGAACTCGTTCCGGTCCCTTTTTTAATGGCCGCGCCTCATAGCTTTCCGCGCACCGAGAAGGCAACGCCCAGCCAAACGACGCACCTGAGGGTCATCGCGCCCACGGTGCGAATTTCATATACGCCACCCATCAGGATGTGGATCCCAAGTGCGGCGAAAACCGCCATCGTCAACCCGGCGATAGTATACGCCAGCGGCTTAACCCACGGCCGCCACAAGGCGAGCCCAACCGATCCGGCGATATAGGCAAATCCGGCCAGGAAGTTGAACCAGACGACAAACGGCACATAACGGCCGGCCGCCTCCCGTCCCGCGCCGTCGACAAACAGAACTTCGCCGCCCGATTTGAGGGTCAGCAGGCCGAATATCGCCGTAATCAAGGCCAGGCCGAGAGCCCAGAGTGGCCGTTTTGCTTGATCGATCATGTCCAGCCGGATTTCCACGCTAACGATGAAGTTATATTATGAAATTCTAATATATAGCGGGGAAGACATCATTGACCGTGGTCAATCTACCGCGCGCCCTCATCCGGAATTGGCACAATCGCTGTGCCCGTGAGAGATACTAGACCAGTCGAAACACTATGATGTTCGCCGTGTCTTCCGAATGCTCATGGTCCTCGGCCTGATAGATTCTGCAGGACCTGGCGGTAGGTTCGGTAATCGCATTCGATGTCGTCAGGTCGGCCAGCAGGTCGGCAAAACCATGGCTTTGGTAATGCGCCGAATTTATGCCGATACAAAAAAGCGCGTTCCGGCGCCCAAGGGCCAGTAAATCCTTCAGCGTGCCCGCGCCGAGATGGCCATGGGTGAAAGTTCCGGCGCTCAGGACGGCGCCATAATCCTTCGGCAGGTGATCCAGGCTGCTGGTCAGGTCGGTTTCATGGAAACCGCGGTACAGAATTTTGGCGCGAGCGACCTCGATCATCTCCGGCGAAATATCGAAACCGTCAACCGGTAAGCCCGGCTTCAGGTGCTCGGCCACAGCGCCCGTACCACAGCCGATATCCGCGATCGGGAGGTCCAATTCGCCGGCGAATTCAAGATAGGTTTCGGCAATCGCTTTTGGGTAGACGTATCCCAATCCCTTGGCGAAAACGTCGTCATAATCGGGGGCGAAAGATTGGTAGTAGGAGACGTTGTCCTCCGGGGTGGAAAGCTCGTAGGCGCCTTCCAATAGCTTTTGAGCCTTCGGGTCGTTGGAGACCATCGGCAATCTCCGGTCAATCGGGCGTTAGACGCATTCATTGTAGCGGTCTTGTGCCCGCGACACAGAAAAACCCACAGTACGCTCGCTCTCGACTGAACCTTGAACTAATCTTGGCGCGGTGAATCAATCACGGGGAGATCCACAAGTGAACAAACAAGACGATGATGTTGATGTGAAGGCGCTGTTCGAGGAATTCGGCGCCACCGAAGAGCGTACCGGCAAGGGAGACCGCCGAAAAAAGAGAGACCC